>CAIMUM010000171.1 GCA_903844685.1 uncultured Dehalococcoidia bacterium | reverse complement strand
TTTTCTTTCCCAAGTAAATTATCTACAAAATTTAATTTTTTATATCCTTTACAATGTGAACAAGTATAAAGTAAATCATCTGATCTTCCAGTGCCATTACATTTTATACATGTTTGAAGATCTTCATCTTTATTTTTTCCCATGCTGTTAATTTCCTTTTAATGATCACTGGAGGATTTGTATAATAAAGAGTATGTCGAGAAGGTGAAATAACTGTGTAATTAGGAGATCCTACAGATACTCCGGCATAAGCGGAATATCCGGAAGTTCCACTAACTCCAGATATACCACTATATCCTGAAACTCCAGATATTCCCCAACCAGATATTTTGTGAACTTCAATTCCCATTAGATTGTCTACAAAATTTAATTTTTTTCCGTGAAGTGCCCGGGGCGGTGAGGCCAGCTAACAGGATATTAGTTATCAACAGCGGGGATACGCCGCTCAAGGGCTTGAAGTACCTGCTGGAAGCGGTTGCGGAGATCCGCAGAACGAAAAATATCGAGCTGGTCATTGTGGGAGAGCCGATGAAGAACGGTTATACACAGGGACTGATAGAATCGTTAAGGCTCGGCGATTGTGCCCGGTATACGGGCAAGATAGATACGGATAAGCTGGTGCAACATTATAGCGAGGCAACCATGCTGGTGGTACCCTCCATCTATGAAGGGTTCGGTTTGCCCGCTGCTGAGGCCATGGCCTGCGGCGCCCCGGTAATCTCGACTACCGCCGGCGCGCTTCCGGAGGTGGTCGGGGATGCCGGCATACTTGTGCCGCCCGGCGATACGCGCGCTATAGTGGAGTCTATCAAAACCCTACTCGACGATGAAAACAGGCGCAGGCAGTTGGGGGTGCTGGGAAAGGAGAGGGTTGCCAGACTGTTTAACTGGGACACTGCTGCTAAAGAGACGGCGGAGGTTTACCGTGACGCCATCGAAAAGCAAGCTTACGTAAAGGCTGGATGAGATATGACTGTAGATAATAATACTTCCTTTGAGATACCTGAGATGGATGAGTTGTTGTCCACGCAATTTCTCAGGCCGACCCTGGAGGGCATAGTCGGCGTACAGGAGAAGCAGGGAGCGGTACCCGAGATGGAAGGCGGTGTGGTAGAGCCCTGGACGCACGTTGAATGCGCCATGGCTATCGATGCCGGCAGCTTTCATGATGAAGCGAAAAAGGCCTACGAATGGCTGGCCGGTGTGCAGTTGCCGGACGGAAGCTGGTATGCCAGTTATCAAAACGGCATAGCAAAGGATACTTACAAAGTCTCGCATGCCATATCTTATATAGCGGTGGGCGTCTGGCATCATTACCTGATAACCGGCGACCGCTCTTTCCTGATGGAAATGTGGCCGTCCGTTGAAAAGGCCATTAAATACATATTGAAGATGCGCGGACCCAAAGGCGAGGTCTACTGGGCCAGGGACGCGCAGGGCATTATCTACCCCTCGGCCCAGATAGCGAGCTGCAGTTCTTCCTACCTGGCCATAAGGTGTGCCTTGAAGATAGCCGAGGTTATCGGTGAGGGACATACGGACTGGGAGATGGCCAACGAGACGCTGCGCAAGGCGATATTAGGCATGCCTTTGCCCTACGGTGAACCCCTGGACGGCGCCAATATCTCAGCCTTTGCCATGGACTGGTACTACCCCGCCCTCTGCAGCGTTATTAACGGCCAGGAAGCGATCAGCCGGATTTATGACAGCTGGGATAAATTCATCGTGCACGGCAAGGGTTCCGTTTGCAACCTTGATAAACAGTGGGTTACCGCTGCCGAAAGCAGCGAGCTTGCCATTTCGCTGGCCGTGCATGGCGAATACAAGCAATCCGCTATGATTTATTACTGGGTGCACCAGATGCGCGACGAGGACGGCGCCTACTGGTACGGCGTGGCATTTCCCGAGCACGAGATATGGCCACTGGAAAAGCCAACCTGGACCTCGGCCGCTGTGATATTAGCTGCCGATATGCTCAGGCCGATGTCAGCAACAAACCTTCTTTTCGACCACCACAACATACCGCTTCTTTAATATTCCCAGCGTGTTTACCATGGGTAACGCATCGAAATCCCCGCTGGCAAGTGCCTTCTCATAAACCTGGCGCGGCGCCTGGCCGCCCCTGGAGGGGTCAAGGTAGATATCGTGGAAGGCCAGGACCCCCCCCTGCAACAGGTGAGGGCTCCAATTTTTATAATCGGTAAGCGCCGTTTCATAGCTGTGCCCTCCGTCTATGAAAACCAGGCTGAGCGGTGTGGCCCAGTTCCTGACTGCTACCGTGGACCGGCTGACTATAGGGACCACAGTGTCCTCCAATCCCGCTGATCTTAAGGTATCTCTCAGCAGCGGAAAGCTGTCTATTTCACCGCTTTTCTCATCATAGATCTCGGGGTCGAAATAGAGTTGCCCGGGCTGCTGCTCCTCCGAACCACGGTGGTGGTCTATGGTGAAAAGCGTAACCCCCATCTCTCTGCAGGCAGTCCCTATATACACGGCCGATTTGCCGCAAAAGCTGCCTATCTCAAGGCAGGGGCCGAGCCTGGCCGCGGTCAGGGCTATCTCGTACAGTGCCCGGCCCTCGTCCTCGGCCAGGAAGCCTTTGACTTTATTGGCAAATGCCGCGATAGTTTTATAATTAGTATCCGTCACGTCTCCTGGAGATAAAAACGTAGGCGTTTATGAGTATCAGTAATACTGCGACAATAACAATAATTATCCATATCCAAAAATCGGATGGCGCGGGAACGCCGCCCGGCTTCGTTGTGGTTGACGGCGGTTTCTGCGGCGTGGTTTTGTCTTCTGCTAATGCGAATGTGCCTACCGGGCTCGGGTCGCTCGGCACGGGCGCGACGGCCTTGACCTGCCAGAAGTAAGCTGTTGAGGTCTGCAAATTGCTTTTTAGCTCGAAGGCAGTTGTTTGTGTCTTTTCCTGTACGATAACGTCGGTGAGCTGTGCGTTCCTGGCCAGGATAAATTCATATGTCGTAGCGTTTTTGACCGGTGACCAGCTAAAGCGGATGGGTGGCTTGCAGTTGCTGCATATTCCGTCAACCGGCGTCAGGAGAGTTGGTCCCATGTAGTCTGCGGTTACGCGGAACCCCGGTTTTACCGAGAAAAAGAGCGTTGGGGACCACGGGCTGTGAATTTTTGCCCCGGTCACTGACCTCGAGCCGCGCACCTTCCAGTAATAAGAGCGGCCCACTTCAAGCACCCCCGGCGAGATCCAGGCCGATGGGCTTTCCTCGTCGGCCGGGGTTACGACCCATGCACCGGTAAGGTTATCCACCGGCGTCAGATTTAGCGCCTGGCTAAGCAATAAAGTGAAATTGACGTCCTTGGCGATCAGCACGTCGTAGCCATAGATGTCCTTGAGCGGCCTCCACCTGAAATCGATCTGCTGCGATCTCCCCGTTGCAGGGTCAGCGCCTATAAAGCCCCCGGGCTGCGGTGCGGTGGTCCAGGGGCCCAGCTTGGCCACCGAATCGACATACTGCCACAGGCAACCGTGCTTAAGGGTGAAGTCATAACCCTGGTTGTCTATTGCCCAGAGCGTGTTATAGGAATTGGAAGATGCGTGCAGGGAGGTCGGCTCATGGGTAAATTTCGGGTAAGCGAGAGAGTCCGGCAGCCCATCGATCAGCTCATCCCATTCCGGGGGTGGAGGAACTTTCACCCTGGCATCCAGCGTACGGTCAACGCCGGTGCTCGAAAGTGGTGGTGTTATATCCGTATCCCAGGCCCCGTAGAGGATATCGTTCAGCATGCATAGGCCATAGAATGACTGGTTAATGGGGTCAAGCTCATCCCAGTTCGTGCTGGTCCCCACGGTCCAGCGGTAAATATTGCCGTCATTGATGGTGGTGCCCATATTGATGCCGGCATAAATATTCTTGTTGCTGTCATAACGGTCATCTGCTACTACGTGGACGTCCCCCTGCACCGGCAGATCCGCAAGCGCCGTGAATTTAGGGGATAATGCTGAAAAATCCGCCCAGGCTACTTCGGTATCGGAGTTTCCTTCAGTGCCAACGAAAACTATGGAATTGCTTTTTGAGGGTGTGCAGAGGGTGTGCCCGGGGGCATTGAGCTCTGTATTTATTTTTTTGCCGGTTGTCCAGGTGCTGCCGCTCCCGCTAACCTTACGGACACTATAGTCATCGAGGACATACATATTGTTATCGTCCAGCAGCGCGATATCCTTTACCGTCATGTCGGCAAGCACCTCCGCCCAGGTTTGTCCCGCGTCTGAAGAGTAGGTGATAGTGTTTGTTAGTCGGTCGGCAAAAACGATCACCTGGCTGCTTTCTGAAGTGGGGTTGATGCGCAGGATAGCCCCTTGATCACTGGTCCGCCAGGTCAAAATGCGCTCCCAGGTAGACCCCAACGGGTCGCTGGTGCTGCGCCAGACGCTGTCAAAGCTGTTAGCGACCGATTCGGTATTAAGCGATGCCAGGTAAAGCGCGTTGCTACCTGTGACGGCATCAACTGCTTTTTCATAGGCCGCCGCGTCGGACAGTTGGCTAATCTTCGTATTGATCAGCCCTATCTGGTTCCAGGCGAATCCATTATCCGCGCTGTATGAAAAGGCTGATTCATCCATAAGTGCAGGTGTTGTTTTTGAAAATGGCCATCGGCTTGTGTCGCCAGGTAAACCCGTGCCTCCCACTGTTGCGCTATCAGCACTGGTACTGCAATACACTCTCGACCTGTCAGCGCTCCATGCTAAGATGGTCATGGCATTTCCTGTATTGCCGCCGCCGGTCGGCGATTTGATGGTATCTGATTTCAGCCAGGTTGCGGCCCCGGGTGTAGATGTCTGCGCGTTTAAACTCTGCCAGATATTGACCCGCGCCTGCGCCGGGTTGGCCGTGGCTTCCCCTGCTAATAGGATTCCGGTGGCATTGGTACCTGAATAAGAAATGGAGGATATACGAGGTCCCGCTGCGGGAGGCGTGATAGTGAACACGGTTGGCGTGTTGCTGATGTAGAATACGGACGATGTGCCGCTGGTAAACACGTTGACAAAGCAACTGCGGAGCGACAGGTCGGTGCCCACATAATCGGTAGGCAGTTCGAGATTGGAATTGATGATAGTGGTTGCACTGCCTGTATTCAGGTTCACAGGGTATGCGGCGTAACCGCCGGGAACATCCCAGACTGTGGTATTCAAGGCAGAATCATGTTTGCCCAGGTGCAGAAACATGCTTGCCTCTATGGAAATAACCGCAATCGTCTGGTCGGTGGCATAGGACGGCGAGAATTTAACCGACGTGATACCTGTTGGAGCAAACGTGGCTTGATCAACCCACCCACCGGTCAAAGTGGTGTTGTATTGACGGGTTAATAGCTGCCCCCCTCCTCCTGAGACACGTGTTCCCACTGCTATATCACGTGTCTGATTATTCGACCCATACGGTTTTGAGATATCCAGGCAGCTTATGTACTCACCGGGATTGACGGTCAATCCAGTATTTTGCCACGTTCCTCCTCCGTCACTGGAGAAAAACAGGTTCTTGGGTCCATTGGGTACACCGTCACCATCAGTAACTACCAGCACGATACTAGTATCATCAGGAGCTATAACCACGTTCCATACAGGTAGAAAAGCGCCCTGGCTGGTTAAACTGGTAGCTACAGACAGCCAGCTATAACCTGCATCGGTGGACTTATAGAACCCGTTATTGGCAGTATCCGCCGCGTAAAATGTCCTGTTATCGGGTCCCAGGGCAAAGGAATTTATGCCAGCCTGCCTGATTATCATGCCATTGAAGCTGTCTGCAGGCGTATCTACCATAGACCAGGCCAGCGTCCTCTGTGAAGCTGCCTCGCTGCTATCCGGCGGCAAAACCAGGTTTATGAGCGCTGCAATACAGAGGGTTATAAAGACTAACGGATAAAGTCTCCGCACGATATTCATCAAATGTTCAAAACCGTACTAAAGTACTATGAGCATCAGGTTAATTCATATTGCATAAGGTTTAAATGCAATCTACCATAAATACCATCTTATTTGCAAAATAGCAAATCGCATGTTAGATTAAATTGCCGGAGTGCAACTTAATGCATAATAAGGAAATGTACCTGCGGGTAGTATATGATCCAGATAATTGAAACGGGACGGGCTGTATCTCAGGAGGATGGCATCGCTGACTTGATCAAGCAGATGATGGACGGCAAGATCGAGGAGATACGTCCTGTCATCGATATCTCCCGTGATTCGGGTGTATCTTACCCGCAGGTGGAGCCTATGCTGGGTAAGCCGCCGGGCGAGGTTATCAAGGTACTGGAATCACTGGCTGCCGAGAATATATTATCCTCGCGGTTCTACGACCGCTTGATTTTCTGCCCCATCTGCAATTCGATGAATTTGCGGCCGAGCATCAGGTGTCCCAAGTGCGCTTCGGGCAATATCGACAAAGGGCGCATAATCGAGCACCTGGTTTGCGGCAAGAACGGCCTGGAGGAAGAGTTCATCGTCGGCGGCAAGTATATCTGCCCCCGTTGCAGCAAGCCGTTTAAATTCCTGGGGACGGATTACCGCAGCCTGGGTGTAAGCTACATATGCCATAACTGCGGCGTGCTGTCCTCCGAGATAGGATTGAAATGGCAGTGCCTGAAATGTTCAGGGGTGTTTTTAGATGAGGAAGCCAAGATACAGATGGCCAATTCGTATGTTGTCAATGAGCAGAGCCGCAACCGCATTGCCTTTGACATGGGTTTCAAAACGCGTTTCGTGGATTTTCTCAAGCTGCAGGGATACGAGATATTTGAGACGGCGAAAGTCGCCAGCAAAGCCGGTTCAGGTGCGGCGCACGTGCTGGATATCCTGGCCCGGCGCAGCGACGGCTTCCTCACTTTTCTTATAGGCATCGGCGTTGCCATAGGCAAAGACAACGATGATGTCGGTTTGGAGGACGTATTCAGGTTTGATAATAAGGTTTATGACCTGGGCATACACGATAAGGTGCTGTTGGCCATACCTGCCATCAACAGCGAGGCCAGGCAGTTCGCCCGCCGCCAGCGCATCAAGGCTTTTGATGCCCATGACCTGGAGGAGTTCCTTGACAGCGTTGGCAGTCTGCCCCCGCATCCTGTCGTGGAAATACCGTTCAAATACGAAAGCAAGGCTAAACTGCTGACATACCTGCGTAAGCAGGGTTACCGCACCGAGGAAAAGGCCAAAATCCCCGGCAGGTCTGGAGCCGAGTACATCATCGATATCATTGCTTATTTTGACGACGGGCTGTTTACTCATACAATATCTATAGGTGTGCTTACCGATGAAAAAGAGGTCAGCCTGGAGGCCGTATCTGCCTATGATACAAAGGCCTATGATATAGGCATACATGATAAGATTTTACTGGTTTGCCCGGCGCTGGCGGTCGAGGCCAGCCGGTTTGCTGAGCAGCAGAAGATTAAAATCATAGAGGTCAGAGATGCCGCATCTCTAAATAGTTGAGATTATCAGGGAAATAGAGGTAATAATGGCCATTAATTCAAACCAGGTAAAACCCGGTATCGCCAGACTGAATGTGCAGTATGTGGCGCCCATGCCGCAGGCTTTACAGGCCATCCCGGAGGATGTCGCGAGGCGTTATAACGTCCTGCCCATGGCTTTGGAAAACAATACGCTACGCGTTTTCATGGCCAACCCCAACGATATGCTGACTATCGAAAACCTTTCCATCTATACCAGGAAGAGGATAGAGCCGATAGCCGCTTCATTAGATGATATAAAGGAAGGCATTGAATATAATTACAAGGCTCTCAAGGAACCAACTGACCTTGAGGCGCCCAGAAGTACGGCGCCTGGGACCAGACCTGTTTCCAGGCCTGCTGCGCCTGCGCCGGGCGACACCATGCCGGTTGAGGAAAGGGCCGCCCCTGAGGCATCCAGCGATTCCCCGATCGCACACCAGCTCGAGAAACTGTTGGAGGAGGCGGTCAAAGCGAGGTCGTCGGATATCCATATCGAACCGGACGAGACCAAGGTGCGCATCCGCTACAGGATAGACGGTATACTGCACGAGGTAGCTTCACTACCGCTGAACCTGCACAACGCGCTCATATCCAGGATTAAGATTTTATCCGACATGAATATTGCCGATCACAGGCGCCCGCAGGATGGGCAGTTTTCTTTCGACATGGCCAAGAAACGTATCGATGTGCGTGTTGCCACGGTCAATACAGTCAATGGTGAGATGGCCGTGCTGAGGCTGCTGGATAAATCCGTGGCTGCGCTGTCCCTGCCGCAGATCGGCTTCCTGCGGGAGAGCCAGGAGATTTTTGAGAAGATGCTGATGATGCCCTATGGAATGGTGCTGATCAGCGGTCCGACCGGCGCCGGCAAGACAACCACCCTTTACGCCGCCGTCAACTCACTGGACAGCGTGGGCAAAAACATCGTCACCATTGAAGACCCGGTGGAGTACCGTTTCTCCAACATCAACCAGATGCAGGTTAATGTCAAAGCCGGCCTGACCTTTGCCAGCGGCATGCGCGCCATCGTCCGGCTTGACCCGGACGTAATACTGGTGGGTGAAATACGCGACGGGGAGACGGCGCTGATAGCAGTGCAGTCGGCGCTGACCGGCCACCTGGTGCTCTCGTCGGTGCATGCCAACGATACAACCGGCTCCATTTTCCGCCTGATCGACCTGGGTGTGGAGCCTTTCCTGCTCAGCTCGGCTTTAATCGGTATAATAGCGCAGAGGATGGTTCGCCGTGTTTGTCCGCATTGCGGTCACAAAGTGACAGCGCCGCTGGTAGAGCAGATGGCCTACGAGAAAGAGATGGGTGAGGCCAGGTCGGAATTCATGTACGGCGAGGGCTGCAAGGAATGCGTTTACACAGGTTACCTCGGCCGCACTGCTATATTCGAGATACTGACCGTGACCGATAATATCCGCCGCATGATAGTCGGCGGGTCGAGCAACACCGATATCAGGGCTGCTGCATTAAGCGAGGGATTGGTGCCGATTGCCCGGTACGGCATGATGAAGGCCAAAGCCGGCGTAACAACACCTTATGAGGTACTGCGTAATGCCTATACTATCAGCTAAAACCGCATGTATGGGCGTTGCTATAGCTGCGCCCAAGAATTATCACCGTAGGGGCATACCTTAAGGTGCGCCCGCAAGCTGTGCCCGAGAAATGGACAGGCCTGAAGGCCCGTCCCTACGATGAATGCGCTCGCAAATTGATCAGGATCTAATATGGAATTTGAATATGTAGGCTACACCGCCGAGAGGCGTGTAACCAAAGGCAAGATCACTGCCGATAGTGAGAAGGATGCCGGCGATAAGTTGTCGCACGACGGCTACCAGGTGCTCAGCCTCAAGGCAGTGGCCGGGCCGTTGCTTACAGGGATGCCTTCATTCTTTCAGGGAGGCGCCAGGCCGGAGGAGATAATCATGTTCTCCCGCCAGCTTGCGTTGCTGCTTGAATCGGGTGTGGGTATCGTGCAGAGCCTGGAGCTGCTCAAGGTGCAGACCGCCAACAAGGCCCTGGCTAAAATGCTGAATACCGTAGTGACGGACCTGCGCGCCGGCAGTCCACTCTCGGTGTCTCTGGAAAAGCACCCTAAAGCTTTTAACAAGATGTACTGCAGAATAGTCGCTGTGGGTGAGCAGACCGGCCAGTTGGAGGGCGTCTTACGCAACCTGGCCAGCTATGAGGAGCAGGCTAACGCTGCCGCCCGCAAGGTTAAACAGGCCATGACCTATCCCACCATAGTGCTGGTGCTGGCTGTGCTGGTTGGCTTTTTAGCGGTTACATTTATACTGCCGCCTATCATGGATATGTTCAAATCGCTGGGTGGCCAACTTCCCCTTATAACCCAGATACTCATCGCGGTGGTCATGTTCATGGGCAGCTATGGCGTCTATGTCATGTTAGCTGTTGTTATTGCGGGTGGTCTAATATATTTGTATAGCAAGACACCTGCTGGAACGCTTCTTAAGGATAGCTTGACTTTGAAACTGCCTGTCCTGGGCAGGCTTAATCAGGTAAATGCCCTTTCGCGCACTTGCCGCAGCATCACCATTCTCTTTCGTTCCGGGTTGCCCCTGCCGGATATACTTAAACTGACGGCCGAATCAAGCGGCAATAAGGTGATTTCCAACGCCCTGATGCAAGTCGAACAGGATATAATCAAGGGTGAAGGTCTGGCTATGGCTATGCGCAAGCAGCCTGTTTTCCTGCCGCTGATGGTTGAGATGACACGGGTGGGCGAAGAGACGGGAAACCTCGACAGCACGCTCACCATCGTTGCAGACAGCTTCGAGATCGAGGCTGCCGATAAACTAACCACAGTGCTGGGCATGATCGAGCCGGCCATGACCATCATTATCGGCCTGGCCGTGGGATTCCTGGCACTTTCCATTTTTGTACCTATCTATTCAGGCATAAGCTTGATAGGGGGTAAATAACATAGGCATTGCCTGCGATAATAAAGTCGTCAAACGGAAAATAGGTATGGCGGATCTGATGAGTGATACCATAGCAGGAGCGATTGCAATATCCAGATTGTTTTTGCCATCAGTGTTATTTTGAGCGAATAGTGCTGGTTGATTATGAATAAACTTATATTCGAAAGGAAAGGAAAGGGTATCACCCTTCCAGAAGTGCTGATAGCGGTGGCTATTTTTGCGGTAGTGGGCGTTACTTTCGTGTCTGCTCTGGCTACCAATTTCAAGGTACTCCTCATAGCTGATCAGCGTACAACCGCTGAGAGCCTGGCCAAGACACAAATGGAGGCGATAAACAATGCTCCATACGATAGCACTCCCCCTTATACATACACTAAGATTACAGGCATACCTGCCGGGTATGATATAAGCATTGCTGTGGCGCTTATTAACCCTGAGACAGGGGCGACCAGCGCTACAGATCTGGGAGTCCAAAAGGTAACTGTAACTGTAACCTGCCAGCAGCATTCACCACCCGAGGTTATTGTAATTGAGTCTTATAAAAGATAAGAAATTGAAAAAATAGAATGAGTTTGCGATACCTTGACAAAAAGTCGCTGTTTGCCTATACAGGTTCCACGGGGTTTACGTTCGTAGAGCTACTGGTTGCCATGGGAATCGGCGCGATGGTAGCAGCCGGAGCTGTAATGGTACTCAGCCAGATATTTATCCTGGTTCCAAAGGCGGAAAATAACATGCTGGCAATACGCCAGGCTCAGAATGCAGGCTCCTGGATTGACAGAGACGCTAAGAATGCGCAGTTTATAACACCAACACCAAACCTCTTTACCGTCTCCACCGCCACGCCGCTGGTTATTTCCTATGTAAACTGGAATTCCGAGAATACAACCGTAACTTATTCTGTTGATGCTGCTCATAAGCTACAAAGGCAGATAATAGTCAAAGATAAAAACGCAGTCACAATAAGCAGCAACCAGATACAGGTTGCCGATAGCATCGCTTCAATCACTGCTCAATATAACCAGCCCGATATAAATAATCCCAGGAAGATACTTACGGTAACAATAATCGCCCAGGTAGGGAGTTCCAGCGAAACAAGGGTTTTTGAAACCTCGCCCAGGACATATTAATAGTAAAGCTCATTGAAGGAACAAAAATGATGAAGACACCAATGAAAATATGGCAGGGAGAATCGGGGATAGCGGTATTGGGGGTGGTACTGATCCTGGTAATGGTAGGTGCGATTGTATTGCCTGTCCTCTTGTATTTTATGAACACCGCTTCCAAGGCAGGACAGATTGTTGAGCGCCAAACCAAGGAAGACTACTCCGCTTCTTCCGGCATTGATTCTGGCCTGTGGCGCATCAAGACTGATGGCAAACTGCCGGCCTGGCTGGACGCAATAGGCTGGGACGAGAGCGTGTACGGGCATGCAGCTGAAAATTATACCCTGAGTTCCAGCGATCCCATAAATGATAATAGCGTTGTTTATCAAATTGGCGCCAAGTGGGTATTGGAGGGCCTGGAAACGCCCAACGCAACACAGAAGAGGAATCCGGCAACTTTTATTACGGTAGCAGGAAATTATACGGGGACCGGCTCCACGAGCAGCCAGGGCGCATATGAAATTGCCTTCTATTTTAGTGGTATTGATCCGGCTGTTGTCAAGGTAAGCAGGATAGCCTGCTGGCTGCCTGCGGGATGTCAGCTGGTAGCTAATTCAAGTAACCT
>CAIMUM010000170.1 GCA_903844685.1 uncultured Dehalococcoidia bacterium | reverse complement strand
GGCGACGTCATACAGCAGGCAAAGGCCTCGGCAGAGCGCTGGAAGGACAAAAAACCGCTCAGCGTGCTGGATGGTGTTCCGGTAGCGGTCAAGGATGAGGTGGACATGGTGCCCTATCCATCCACCGTCGGTACGAACTTCATGGGGAAAGCTCCGGCCAAGCAGGATGCCACTGCGGTGGCTCGGCTGCGAGCGGCCGGTGCGCTGCTGTTGGGCAAGGCCAACATGCACGAAATAGGCATCAACCCCGACGGGCTTAACGTTAACTTCGGCTCGACCCGCAACCCGTATAACCCCAAGCATGACACGGGTGGCAGTTCGAGCGGTTCCGCGACCGCAGTATCAGCGGGCATTTGCCCGGTAGCAGTAGGCGCCGACGGCGGCGGCTCTATCCGCGTGCCTGCCTCCCTGTGCGGAGTGGTAGGCCTCAAGCCCACCTTCGGCCGTGTAAGTGAATTCGGCGCGGCGCCGCTCTGCTGGAGCGTGGCGCACCTGGGCCCGATCGCGGCTACGGTTGAGGATGCTGCCATAGGTTATGCCTGCATGGCAGGTCCTGACAGCAAAGAAGCCAATTCACTGCATCAACCTGCCCTGTCATTGGATGGTTGGAACAAGGCTGACCTTAAAGGGATTAAGCTGGGCGTTTATAAGCCCTGGTTTGAGCATGCCGCGCCCGAGATTGTGAAAGTTTGCAATGCGCTGCTGGAAAAGCTGGCTGCAGCCGGCGCGCAGGTCAAAGAGATCATCATACCCGGGCTGGATACCATGCGGGTGGCGCATGCCATCAGCATCCTGGGGGAGATGGCGTCTTCTATGAATAACTACCCGGACCACCGCAAAGATTTCGGCGCAGAGGTTCGCGTCAGCCTGACCCTGGGGCGCGAATTCAACGCCAGTGATTATATCAAGGCCCAGCGCATCCGCACGCGTGCCATGGATATGTTCAGGGGTATTTATAGGGAGGTGGACGCTATTATCACACCGGCAACAGGTATCGTCGCTCCCGAGGTCTCAATCGAGGACGGCAAAGGCGGTTGGTCCGATCTTTCCAGCACAACGGAAGTCATGCGCTTCATGTTCCCCGGTAACCTGGCGGGCCTGCCTGCCATCAGCTTCCCGGCCGGCTACGACGCCATCGGGTTGCCCATCGGCATGCAGGCCATGGGACGTTGGTGGGAGGAGAACCTGCTGCTGCGCATCGCTTACAATGCTGAGAAACTGGTGGAGCGCAGGAAACCGGTCGCCTATTTCGACCTGCTGTAACTGTAGGGACGGGTCTTCATGCCCGTCCGTTGAGCGGGCGCACCTGAAAGTACGCCCCTACAGAGTTGCTTTGAGCAGCGCAACGACGCCGCAATCTCTTGGTATAACGTAGGGACGGGTCTTTAGACCCGTCCGAAAGGCGGGTGCACTTGAAAGTACGCCCCTACGCAGTTGCTTTGATCGGTTGTGATTACCTGGATAAGGCCCGCGCCATGGCCGCTATGTGTGCCGGCATAGTGCCGCAACATCCGCCGATAATGCGCGCCCCGGCGGCGCGCAGTTGCCGGGCAGCTTCTGCCATCGTCCCGGGCGTAGCGCGGTAAACCGTCGCCCCGTTGACCAACTCCGGCGCGCCGGCGTTC
>CAIMUM010000169.1 GCA_903844685.1 uncultured Dehalococcoidia bacterium | reverse complement strand
TGCAGCCAGCGGTCGAAACGGCGCAGAGCCAGGAAGAGCACCCAGATGGTCTTGTCCTCGCTGTAATAGGCCTCAATCTCTTTCCCGGTCAGTGGAGCGATGCCCAGCGCCTTCCCCTCTGTAGCGTAGAAATCGTTAGCGGCTTCTACCAGCGGGGGCACCAGTTCCGGACGCTGCTCCTTGTAGAAATTGGCGATCAGGTCGATGGTCACCAGCCGGGCATTGTAGTAACGGGTCATCACGCCCTCCAGGAACAGCCAGCGGATGAGCCAGCGCAGAAAAGTGGGAGCGCTGCGCAGGAAAAGCTCGGGGTCGAGTTGCTCCTTGCCGTCCTTCTTCATCAGCGGCGTGCTGGTATCGAAATAGAGCAATTTATTGCCTGAGTTTATCCGAGGGTTGGCCGGGTCGAATCCGGCGACGGACCAGTTGGATATCTGCCCGTCGATGCCCACTGCGCGCTCAGGGTTGGCCTGGTTGAACGCCCACAGCTTCATCAATTCACGAAGAACGCACAGAAAAAGTGTACGTATATTATCTGTGTCCAATTTATGAATGGTGCGGTTGCCGATGGATTCACCGGGCAGTTTACGCTGGAGGTCGAAAGCTATGATGTTGCCTTTAGCCGTGGTGAACCAGGCGAAGCCGTATTCGGGGACGCTGATGCCGATTTCATCATTCAGGACGGTGTTGTAGTCGTTATAAATGCGCTCGTAGTGGCTTACCTCGTCCACTGTGTCGAAGATGGGCATGCGCTTGCAAGCCAGGTCACGGGTGGATGGGCTGTCTATCTCGAAGATGGTACTTATCTCCCCGTATCCCAGTACCCGCGCCGGTATCCGGCTTTTTTCCGGGTGGGCCGGGTCCAGTCCGCTTTCAAATTGCTTGAGAAGTTCGATATCTACCTGCACTGTTGCCTCCTTTCATTGAGAAAATCACAGTCCCAGGAATGCCGCGGTATCGGCGAACGCCCCGTCTACTCCATCAAGTATCTCATGCGCGGTCTTTTTATCGATGATAAGAGGCGGAAGGAGCTGGCAAACGCGCTTATCGTTGTTGGCATAGATGGCCAGTATGCCGTGGTCGTAACAGGATTTGGTCAGGATGGGCCCGCAGGTATCATTGACCATCTCGATGCCCATCATCAGGCCGAGCTGGCGCAGGCCGGTCAGTATATTGGGGTGCTTCTTTTTAAGTTCAATGAAACCGTTCTTAAATATAGCCGCAAGCTCGTTGACGTTGGTTAAAAACTCCGGTCTTGAGGATTCATCTAAAACTGCCGCGGCTACCGGGCAGCCGACCTCAGCCCCGCCGAAAGTGGAAACGTGTATAAAAGGATTCTGGTGGAAGAAGCTTTCGTACTCTTTCCTGTAGCAGGTGGCGCTCATGGGATATATGCCGCCCGAAAGCCCCTTGCCGATGACGATGATATCCGGTACCGTGTCGAAATGCTCTATGCCCCACAGCTTGCCGGTTCTTCCCAGCCCGGTCTGCACCTCGTCGATGATGAGTAGCGCTCCCTTCTCACTGCAAACCTTACGCGCATTCTTGAAAAAATCGGCCTGCGGGACGGGCATGCCCAGTGTGGCCGGGATGGTTTCAAATATAACCGCTGCCGTATCTTTATCGACCGCCTGCTCCAGCGCCTGTACGTTATCGAAGGGGATCTGCAGGAAGCCGGGTAGATTGGGACCGAAGGGGCTGCGGTATTGCTCGTCACCCGTGGCCAGCGCGAAGCCGGTGTGGCCGTGGTAACCGCCGATGGCGGAGACGACCTTGTGCCTTCCGGTATAACCCCGCGCCAGCTTGATGGCAACGTCCACCGCCTCCCCGCCACCCACCCCGAATACCGTGCAGGAGATGTCGCCCGGCATCAGATCGGCCAGCTTTTCAGCCAATAGCGCCCGCTGCTCACTGATGAGGTGGTGATTGCCGATGTCAAGTTCCTTAAGGCTCTCCTGGAGGGCTTTAATCACCATGGGATTGCGGTGGCCGAGGTTGAAAACCCCCCCGTTGCTGTGGCAGTTGATCAGCCGCTTGCCGCTGACTGCGTCCCACACGTACGGCCCTTCACGCCTGCCGAAGATGAATTCCATGTCGTAGGCTTTGAAGGTCTCGGCCTTGCCCGGTGACACGTACTCGGCAAACCGCCTGACAATGGTTTCCTTGCTGTCTTTCCCTATATACTTCATGACGGTCTCCTCACGAGCGTTTTAAAAGGAAGCCCGCACCTCAATGTGCGGGCCCGGAAGCCAGGTTAACCAGTGCTTTGAGCAGGGCGGCGACCACGCCCCTGGTGGCCTCGTCCGTCAGCTTGCCCTTATCATCGAATTTCTGTCCCGCAAATGTCACGAAGACCTCGGGTTTGGACACCGCTACCACGTCGAGGAAGAGCAAAGTCTGCCTGAGATGGTACTGTGCCCGGGACCCGCCCAGCATGCCCGTGGACGCGCTCATCAGTGCGAGGGGTTTGCCCGGCCAGGCGCTGTCTCCGTACGGCCTTGATGCCCAGTCCAGGGCATTTTTCAGCACGCCCGGCACCGAGTAGTTGTACTCCGGTGTGGCAATGAGTATGGCGTCGGCCGCTCTTATTTTTGCTTTAAATTCCCTGACCCTGACGGGCGGGTCGGTTTCCAGGTCCTGGTTAAACTGCGTAATGCCCTCGAGGTCGAAGATCTCCAGGGCGGCGCCGTCCGGCAACAGCTCAGCGGCAGCCCTCAGCAGGGCTTTATTATACGAGCCCTTTCTCAGGCTGCCGGCAAAACCCAGTATATTTACCTCTGCCCCCATATCTGGCCTCCTTTATGCGCGTATCCCGCGCCTTTTAAGGTGTAAGTAACAGCTTGTGCGTAGCGGCGGCGTTCACCTGGTCCCTGGTCCAGAGCATGGGGTGGTAAGTGACGTTCAGCCAGGACTTTATCATATCGCCGTACCAGGGGCTGGCCGGGTTACCGCTTTCACCGGTGGCGTTCATGCAAACGCTTTTCGAGATATCGCTAAGGTCGATTATCATGCGCATAGAAGGCATGGTCTGGGTTGTGAAGTCGCCCTGACTAACCAGCCAGCGAACGGCGTCGATGGCGTCAGTCGTACCGCCCGCCGGGTAGGGCCCCTTGTTGACCAGCGATTCGATCGCACCTATGCCGCTGGCGCCCAGTGGCTTGCTGACGAAGGTGGCGGTATGCAGACTGCCCCACTTCCACAGGCTGCGGTCAGGCCCCAGGGCTGCCACGGTAGCGTCGTAGCCTTCCTTGAAGGACCTGGTGAGTATATCATCGCGTGTCTCCACCTTGTCCTTGGTATTGATATCATCCCACCATGTGTCGTTGGGATTCTGCAGCAGCAGGCTGATGGCCCACATATCCCTGTCGTCGCCGTCCGGCTTTATCAGGGTGCCGAGCTGGTCGGAGAATGTATTGTTGACCAATCTCATCCAGAATTCCGAGTAGAGGGCTGCCTGGGGGCTGTCGACATTGAAAGTGTAATCCCAATTGACCAGCCAGTCCTTGGCGCTGATAAGGTCGGGATCGGTGAACTTGATATTGGCCAGGTAAGGCAGCACCTCCCCTACGCTCAGGAGCTTGGTGTCGCCCTGCATTTTCTGGAACGTCTGTATGCTGTGCGGCGCGAGTTCTTTAATCAGCTGGTTAATGCGCTGGGCGCGGTAGCCGAAGTTCCACTCGTAGCCAATGTTGTAGTTTAAATTCGGGTCAAGCTGTTTGGCCAGGAAATCGTAGTATTCCGGCGGTACAACAGCCTGGTTGGCCGTGACCACGTAACCCCGTCCCGGGTTATAGGCGCGCGGCAGCAGGTCATAGGGTATGTAGCCCTTCCACTCGTACTCGTCGGTCCAGCCGGGAGAGGGCAGCAGCCCATTGTCGTTTTTAGCTCGTATCGGGATACGACCGGGCATCTGGTAGCCGATATTGCCCTTGATATCGGCGTAGATCACATTTTGCGATGGGCAATCCCAGTATTTAAGTGCGTTGCGGAAATCGTCCCAATTCTTAGCCGTATCGAGGCCGTTGATGGCTATCATCAGATTGCCGGGCTCCAGAGCTGTCCAGTGGAGCGCAAGCGGGTCCGTATTGTTGAAACCCAGGAACTTGGCTCCCGTCGGATCATACTTGTTATCGTTGATGATAGGGCCGAGGTGGGTCTCCCTGACTTTGAAGGTAATCGGCGCGGCGCCGTCGCCGAAATCGATAGTCTCGTTACGCACGGTCATATCCCGCCATTGCCCGTTCCATTCGTATTGCAGCGGGTTGTCGGGATTTATCTTCATCTGGTAATGGTCATGCACGTCGGGATAGACGTTGGTAACGCCCCAGGCGATGTTGCTGTTATGTCCGATGATAATGCCGGGACTGGGGGCAAAGGCAAAGCCGGCGACATCATAGGGCTGGCCTGTGCCGTCGTCCGTGCAATGCAGGGCGATCTCATACCAGATGGAGGGCATCTGGATGCCGAGATGCGGGTCGTTGGCCAGCAGCGGCTTGCCGCTCTGCGTCATGTTCCCCGTGACCACCCAGTTGTTGCTGCCGATGCCGGAGGGGTCACCCGCGAGCCAGGTAAGGTCCGGTTTAAAGTTAGCGAAGGCCGGTCCTTGATAAGCCGTTTGGTTACCGGACGCGCCGGTTGTCTGCTGAGGGGCGGCATTGCCGGATACGTCCATAGCCTTGATGTCCTCGGATTGTATGATAGTGGGTTTCTTGCCATATCCCCACGGCGGGGTCTCCCATTTGTCGGCCATCTCGGCGCCCAGCAGGCTGTAAAGCTGCGAGCGGACCACTTCTTCGTCACCACTGTAGCCAAGATCCCAGGCCATCAACTTGGCAAAGGCCAGGGTATCCACCGGCGTCCACGGCGCTATCTTGAATTTAACACCAGTCAATGCGAGTATGCTGTAATTCACGGAGAGCTGCTGCGGACTGCGGTTAGAGATATAGGCGTTAACCCCCTGGGCAAATGCGTCGAGCAGGGCGCGCTGGGAAGGCGAGTAGCTGGCATATTCTTTTTCGGCTACGTTGGTCCAACCCATGGTGCGCAGGTAGATATCGGAGGAAACCAGGCTGGATTTTTTCCCGGTTAACTCTTCTATCCTGCCGGCGCAGACATGGCGGAAGAAGTCCATCTGCCACCAGCGGTCCTGCGCCTGCACGTAGCCCTGTGCGAATGTCAGGTCGTGCAAATTGTTGGCGTAGATATGCGGTATGCCGTTGGAATCACGGACGACCTCGACTTTATCGAATAAGCCATTGACCTTGAGATTGCCGTCAATCTTAGGCAGAGGGGCATTGTTAACATAGTTGAAATAGCCGATGCCTCCACTGCAAAGTATCATGATGATGGCGAGGATAATTATAGACGTTACTAAAGCTTTTTTAGCCTTATTTTTCTTAGGGGCGGTTTTAGCGGTTTCTTCCTTTTTCTCCAAGATAGCCTCCTTACAGGTTTATTTCGCTTCGGGGATGAAGCTTGCCGGGCCACGCCCCTTGCCGTTCAGATATTACTCTTAAACGTTCCTGCCGTCAAAGAGCGTGGCGGATAGTGACAGCGGCTTTTCAGCTGATCCTCTGCCTTACCAGTTGCCAGGACTTGGTAATCAGGAAGCTCTCGTCAATGTTACCTATCATCCCCAGGAACTTGGATAGAGGCGCACAGAAAGTCAGCTCGTTTTCTCCCACAAAAGGCCGGGCCGAGATATCAAACATGCCGATAATAGCTTTGGGACGCTGGGATTCGCGCTGGAAATAGGGGTAATAGACAGTAGTGGAGCAGCCTGAACCGAAGGGGGCAATCACGCCATTGGGCTCTTCCTCATCGAAATTTGCAAGTGTGAAAAGCCCGGCGAGCACATCAGGTTTGGCGAAGAAGATGACTACCTGCGGGTCGTCGGATTCGTCCAGCTTATCCCAGCGTTTGAATACAATGTAGCGGCAGGGCGCCTGGAAAGGCTGCTG
>CAIMUM010000168.1 GCA_903844685.1 uncultured Dehalococcoidia bacterium | reverse complement strand
CCGTCCTGCCGAAATCATCCTTAAAATCAGTGCCTGCTATCCTGATCATCCTGCCTCCTTTCTCTTAATTTTCAGCAGCCTTATCAGCAGTTGCCGCTAAGCGAGCGTTTTTCGATATCCATCAGCTTATTCAGTCGGCGCTTGTGCTTAGCCTCACCGCCGAAATTGGCTTTGAGAAAGGCGTTTACCAACTCCCAGGCCACCTCAATGCCGATGACCCTCGCCCCCAGGCAGAGCACGTTCATTTCAACATGTTCGACACCCTGGTGGGCCGAGAATGTGTCATGGCAGACACAGGCGCGCACGCCCCTGACCTTGTTGGCAGCTACGCAGACTCCCACACCGCTGCCGCATATCAAAATGCCGCGCCAGGCCTTGCCCGATGCCACGGTCGAGGCCACCGCCTCCGCAAAATCAGGGTAATCATCGGCTGCGTCATAGGCCAGGGGACCCGCATCCAGTATCTCGTACCTGTCCCCCAGGCGCCGGATTATCTCGTTCTTCATATCGAATCCGACGTGGTCAGAGCCGAAGGCAATAACCTGTTTCATTTAATCTCCCTCCGGGATTCGTTAGACATAAGTAGCGGGTATCAGGCTCCCAGCGCCAGGACTTCATAAGGATACACCGCCAGGGGGCCCTTATCAACAGGCGAACCGCTGTCGCGGTGCGTTCCCAGCAGCACCTTCAACGGCAGGCCGGCATCTATCTTATGAGCCCGGGAGGAACCTGAGAAATTGAGGATGATCGTGATCTCGTTGTCCTGCCAGGTCCGGCGGTAGGCAATTAAATCCTTATCAGATTCGATCCATTCGAAACCGCCCTTCTGCAGGGCCGGTTGGGCCCGCCTGAGGGCGGTAAGCTTGCGGTAGAAATTCAGCACGGACGATGGTTCTTTATCCTGGACTTCGACGTTCACCGCCGAATAATCAGCATTAAGCGGCAGCCATGGCTTCACGGCCGAGAACCCGGCAAACTTTCCGGCGTCCCACTGCATGGGGTTGCGCTCGCCGTCCCGCCCTTTCACTATGGGCCAGTACATCTTGCCGATAGTATCCATCACGTCGCTGCGCTTTATCGGGCTGTCGGGCATGCCTATCTCCTCCCCGTAGTAAAGGAACGGTGTGCCCCTTAAAGTTAGCAGGAAAGCCGCCATGACCCTGGCCCTCTTCTGTGTGTCGGGTGCTGCAGCATAGCGCGTGACGGCGCGCGGCTGGTCATGGTTGGAGAGCACGTTGCACGGCCAGCCTTCCTCGGGCAAAACAGAGTACCAGCGTTTTATCATTTCCTTGAATCTGGCGGCGTCCCACTTCGTGAAGAGCAGGGAAAACTCGAAGGACAGGTGGCAGAGGTCGCCCTTGCCCATAAAGGCGGCCGCCATGGCCGGCCCATCCTGCGCTACGTAAACCTCTCCCACCATCATGCGCTCCTTATACTCATCGAGCACAGCTCGCATTTGCCTGAGTATCGCCTCCATCCCGGGTTGGCCCCTGCTGTAAAGGTGCTTTTGGAAGCCGTTGAAGATGCCGGCGGACAGTGACCAGGGGTTATCCCTCAATTGTTCGTCTTTGAGGAAGTAGTTCAGGATGTCGCAGCGGAAGCCGTCCACACCTTTATCTAACCAGAACCTCATGGTAGCGTAGATCTCCTGACTGACAGCCGGGTTGCGCCAGTTCAAATCCGGCTGTGTCTTGAGGAAGGAATGCAGGTAGTACTGCTTCGTAGCCTTATCCCATTGCCAGACGCTGCCGCCCACCAATGCCTGCCAGTTGGACGGCGCCCCGCCTTTCTTCCCGTCATGCCAGATGTACCAGTCCCTTTTGGGGTTATCGCGCGACGAGCGGGACTCCTTGAACCAGGCATGCTGGTCCGAGGTATGGTTGACCACCAGGTCCATGATGATATGTATTTTGCGCCTGTGCGCCTCCGCCAGAAGTTGTTCAAAATCCGCCATCGTCCCGTAGATGGGGTCGATGGAGCGGTAGTCGGCGACATCGTAACCCGAATCTACCATAGGCGACTTATTGACCGGTCCCAGCCAGATGCCGTCTATTCCCAGTTCCGCCAGGTAGTCCAGCTTCCTGGTTATCCCCTGCAGGTCGCCCGACCCGTCACCATTGGCATCGTAAAAGCTGCGCGGCCAGATCTCGCATATAACACCGTGCTTCCACCACAGGAAATCATTAGCTTCATTCATTTTCAGTCCTCCTCCTTAATGCACAGGCCGTTCGCGGGAAAAATGCAGTTAAGTTGTACCATAGACAACGGCCGTAATCAAGCGTTGTCTTATGGACTCACATCCAGCCGGCCGCCGGGAATGACCTTACATATTGCTCATAAAAAACGAAATACACGTAGTTATGAATGGCGTGGTCCACCCGCCACCCGTGCATTTTGAAGACATTTAATGTCGATTTTTTCATGCGGATACATCATAGCATACGTCTTGTAGCTGCTTTTCATGATAGAATGTGCCGGTTAAATACTACGACCGTTTTTTCCGGGTGCCCGATGGCCGATGTAAAAGATAGAAAAATGATAAATGAACCCGGGATTCAACCGCCTGCCGGCGACTACCAGACCGGGGGACTCAAGGCTCACCTAATACTCATAGTATGCACCCTGCTCTATATGCTCAACTACATGGACAGGGTGGTCATCACGGTCGTGCTGGAGCCTATCAAGCTGGAGATGGGTTTAAACGATACGCAGCTTGGCGCCATCCAGATGATTTACTTGCTGTGCCATGGATTATTTGCGCTGCCCGTGGCCTATATCATAGACCGCTGGAGCCGGCGGAAGCTGATAGGTATCATGTCCCTGCTATGGAGCAGCTTCCTTGCCTTTATGGGCATTGCCTGGAATTTTACCACGGTGCTGGTAACAAGGGCATTTGCCGGTATTGGCGCAACCGCCCTGGCCACGGGAAGCATTTCACTTATAACCGCCGCTTATCCCAGGCAAAAGCACGGCTGGGCGATGGGGATTTATCATATCGGTATACCTCTCGGCATAGCTTTGGGCGCGGTTATCGGTGGGTTGATGGCAGCCAGGCTTGGCTGGCGCTCACCCTTTCTCCTGCTGGCCGGAATTGGATTTATACTGGCTGTTGCCACGTTTTTTCTGAAAGACTATAAATCTGTAAACGAGAGCATCGCACCTGGTTTTTGGGGTTTAGGTCAATCCATTAAAAATCTCCTCAAAATTCCAACGCTTCGCTGGTTCCTTCCCGGTTATGGACTACTGCTGATAACCAGCCTGTCCCAGATTAACTGGCTGCCCACTTATCTGATACGGCAGTACGCCATTGGGACCGATACTGCAGGACTGATCACTTGCGGTGTCAGTCTTATAGCGGTAATAGGTGCTCCCCTGGGTGGACTTCTGTCAGATATATGGTACAGGAAAGACAGGCGGGCAAGGCTTTGGCTGCCGGCCGTTGCGTCGGTAGTATCATCGTTAAGTCTTGCAGCGTCCTTCCTGGCTTTCAGCTTCAGCTTTTACCTCGGGCTGGTTTTGAGCTTTGTGTTTGGCATCGTAAATATGATCGCCATTCCAGTCCTGAGTATAGTTTCGCAGGACGTAGTCCCACCCGCCCACAAGGGACTCGCCTATGGTTTGACCGTGTTCAGCATGTACCTCCTGGGTGGCGCATGGTCGCCCATAGTTGTAGGAAGCATATCCGACAGTATGGGTGGAGGAGCAAGGGGACTAATGTGGGCAGTTATAATCGCCTGCGCCGGGGGTTTGCTGGCCGGCATCTTTTTCACCGCTGGCTCCAGGCACTATGCGGCCGATGAGGACAATGTTAAAGGGGCCATGCTGAAAGCGGAAGGTTAGAAATTACCGACTCTTTACGCGGGGTTTCCTTTAATATAGCCATTATTTACGGTGCGCTTTTTTGCGTGACTTCATATATTCAATAGTGTACACTACAGTCAACAGGTGATTTAGACAGGATTAAATGGGAGGCTGACAT
>CAIMUM010000167.1 GCA_903844685.1 uncultured Dehalococcoidia bacterium | reverse complement strand
GGGCCTATTTACCCGGTTAATAACCACGAGGAACAGATACAGGGCCTGAAGGTATATAAAAAGATTACGGATATACCGGGGCCGGTGGACCTGGCAGTCTTCACTATACCCTCTGAGCGGGTTGCGGCCGCTATGGAAGAGTGCGTGCAGAAAGGCGTCAAATCGGCGGTCATCATCTCGGCCGGCTTTGCCGAGATCGGTCCCGAGGGCAAGAAGCTCCAGGACGAGGTGTGCGCAATAGCGAAAAGGGGCAATATAAGGTTTATCGGCCCCAACTGCATGGGCTACTGGAGTGCATCATCCTCACTGGCTGCTTTCATGATGCCGCTGCTGGTCAAGGACGGTCCGCTGGCCTTCGTGTCGCAGGGCGGCAATGTGGGTGCGGCAGTCGTGGTGGCTGGATATGAGCGCGGTGTCGGCTTCCGGCATTACGTGAGCTGCGGCTGCGCGGCGGACGTGCAGATCGAGGACTATATAGAGTATTTCGGGGCAGACCCGGAAGTTAAGGTCATTATGACCTATATCGAGGGGCTGAATAACGGCGCCAGGTTTAGCGAGGTGGTATCAAGGGTAACACAGAAGAAGCCGGTCATCGTGTTGAAGCCGGGCAAGACGGAAGCGGCCGCCAAGGCCATCAAGTCGCATTCGGGCGCTATGGCAGGCAGCGATCGGGTCTACGATGCGGCCTTTAAGAAAATGGGTGCCGTGCGCGTGGACGGACCCGAGGAGATGCTTGATGTTGCCATCGGGTTCCTGACGCAGCCGCTGCCCAGGGGCCGCAACGTGGCCATAATTACCCCTGGCGGTAGCTATGGCGTGTTGTGCGCGGACGCCTGCGAGGAAGGCGGGCTGAACGTGGTGAAACTACCGGATAAAACCATACAGGAGCTGGATAAGATATTCCCACCGCGCTGGAGCCGCGGCAACCCGGTAGACCCGGCCGGCGACCGCAATTTCATCGCCTACCTGATCGCACCTGCCTGGCTGCTTGACATAAAAACGGTGGATGCCCTGATTTTTATGGGGTTCGGGGGATTCTCGCTCTTCGGCAACCTGCTGTTGCAGCAGCGCACTGAGCAAGAGAAGCAGAGGAAGCCTGAGGAATCCGCACAGCGCGATTCAGCGCTCAAGGCCATCATCCCGATTATCGAGGACATTAAATCGGACAATGTGTACAAGGTCGAGACTGCCATCAAGACCCTGATAAACATGCTGGGTTGGGTGCTGGGCATCCAAGATAAGATGGAGATCGAGGACCTGGCATCTATGGTCATAGCGGCCAAGCGCTCGGGAAAAATCGATGATGTCCTGGTAAATAACCTGCTCGATTTGGCCAATGGCACAGCCTCTCTGGCCAACAGCGGCAGGACACGCATGGATATAATCAACGATATGATAGGGCGCCTGATGCGCGCGCTGAGCGGGCAATGGATCGAAAGCTACGGCAAACCTGTTATCACGACAACTTTCACCGAGGAGCAGGTCAAGCTGATCGGCAACCATTATGACTATACATCGGGTAAACGCGCGGCCAGGGTGCTACTCAAACTCACCGAGTATAATGAATACCTGGCAAAAACACGTGCGAAATGAACAATTGTTTCGTTGGGACCTAACTTCAGGTGCGCCCGCTTCAGGCGGGTTTAAAAACCCGCCCCTACAGAGTGCCGAACTTCACCGTAGTGGCGTTGCTTTAGCTGCGCCCGCTTTTGCGGACAGGCCTGAAGGCCCCTTCCCACATCATAATAAGGTATATAATTAGATGTGTAACAGGGTGAAGATGATGTCAGATAATGCAGGAAAAGTACGAAGGGGCGTAGATTTAGTTGTGCACGCCATGGCGGCGGTCATCGTTGTATCATTTGTTCTGGCATTGCTGGGTTTATTCAGCCTGCCGGTGAGCGGAGAAGTGGACCGGGCCGGCACACTGCCGCAGATAATTACATTTCAGATATCTCCTGCTGCGATTGTCCGTGGTGAGTCCGCTATCCTGGCGTGGAAGGCGGAAAACGCTGTGGTGGTAAACATCGACCAGAACGTGGGAGATGTCGCGCCCTCCGGGCAGCTAACCGTTAAGCCCGATTATTCGACCACCTATAAAATGACGGTGAGCAATAATGCCGGTATAAGGATGAGATATTTAACCCTGCAGGTTGCTGAGGTAGCGCCTGATGCGCCTGATACGGTGTCGGTTGACCCCGTGACCGGCAGGAATTCCTCGGTGGATTTAAGCTGGGAGGATTACTGCTATTCCAGCGATTACCAGGTGCAGATAGCGCGCGATGCGGCCTTTACTTTAAAAGTATATGATTCCGGCATATTGCAGCCTGCCGATTCAGTTTCACCGGCTTTCTCCTATCCGCCCGGGCGGCTGGAAGCCGGGCACACCTATTACTGGAGGGTGCGCACGACGCGGGCGGTAACCGGGCAGTGGGCTATCAGCCCCTGGTCGGAAGCCCGGCCTTTCACGGTCGAGCCCGGGTTTCCGGTAAGGGCCAATTCCTACGGTGTGCAGGCGCTCAGCCCGGTCAACAACAGCACGGGCAGTGCAGGTGGCGCCGATACAGCATCAAATATAAATAGAGCGCCGCAAACGGCGCCCCTTGCTCCGGCGGATGTGCCGGCCTGGGCAATAGCGGTCATCATATTTGGCTCCCTGCTGATCGGAATGGTTGTGGTATTTACCATCAGGGCAGGGAAAAAGATATAGCGCGCTGCTCAGATCAAGGATAATTACAGATTGACAGTTCTGTAAAGGTACAGATATCCTGATAGCATTAAATGAAGAGGAGGTATGGCAAATGGCGAAATCATCGACCGGTCTTGAGGAGAACGTAGCAGGGTTACTTTGCTATTTAGTTGGATGGATCAGTGGTTTAGTGTTTTTCCTGATAGAGAAGGACAGCCAGTTCGTGAAATTCCACGCTATGCAGTCTATAATTACATTCGGCGCCTGTGCCATACTCGCCTTTATACCTGTCGTGCAGTGGTTTATCGGGATACTGGCACTGGTGCTCTGGATACTCCTGATGATAAAGGCCTACAAGGGCGAAAAGTTCAAGTTGCCGGTTATCGGTGACCTGGCTGAGAAATGGTCGGCCTGATCAGAAAGGCAATTCAACGCGGTAGAAAGCTTCGGCCAGTTCATATCCTTTATCCTTAGCACGTGTAGCGTGCATGCTTTTGAAGCCGTCTTCCCAGCCGGCCGGGAAATGGCCGACCTGGCTTTTATGACAGTGCAGCGCCGCTATCTTAAGATCCCAGGTATGTGAAACGTCGGAAAAGTAGTTTGGCTGCTCCGCGCCCCAGAACAACAGTTCTTTTACCTTGTGCGGTTGAAAACCGCCGTCTATAAGGTCGGGATATGCCAGCCGGTCGCGTGCCAGGGGGTAGACGGCGTCAAGCACCACCTGGCCGGCAATGCGGTGGTCGCGGTGCCAGACATACTTGCGGTAAGGGTCCGGCGCGGCAACCGTATGCGGTTTATAGGTCCTTATAACCCTGACTATCTCTTTGCGGAAATCCGGCGTGTCTTCCAGCGATTGGTCGTCATGGTCAAGGAAAACGACCTCACTGACACCGAGCATCCGCGCCGCTTCCTTTTGTTCAGTTGCGCGTATCTCGGCCAGGCGTGCGGGGGTGATTTCGGGGTCGTCTGAGCCCTTATTGCCGTTGGTAAGGATAATGTAGATAACCCTGCGGCCTTCTCGTATCCACCTGGCCACCGTGCCGCCGATGCCGAATTCAGGGTCGTCAGGGTGCGGGGCTATTATCATTGCATCGTATTCTTGCATAACACCAGTCCGTATTGATTTATTTGGAGTTCTCAGCGGTGAAGTACCGCTTCTTTACGACAATATTGAAGCGCTGTGGCCTTATAAAATTCCCGTTCCAGACTGTCTGTTATCGACTGCCAGCTATATTTCAGGACCATGTTGCCGGTATAGCCGCCCGTATTTTGGCCGATGGAATCAAGCATGGCATCCATATGACGGGCAAGATTGGCCGGTGAATTATCCTCCATTATGCGGCATAAATCGCACGTGCCGGCCAGGCTGGGAATCTCACCGACTGCGGTAGCCAGGATGCGTGTGCCGCAGGCGATTGATTCTATGGCTACCAGGTTGAAGCTCTCGTAATATGATGGTATGACGCAGAAATCCGCGGCATTATAGTACAGGTACATGTCCTCATGCGGCACTGAACCTATAAACATAACCTTGCTGCCTATCTGGTCAGGCGGTTGTGGATCCCGGCCTGTTTGAATTGGGTCGAGATATAGGCTGTTGTCGCCTATGACCACCAGCTGGAAATCGTCGCGGTGGTTCAGCAAGGATGTGGCCTCCAGGAGGTTATCCAGGCCCTTCAGCGGGTCATGCCGGCCGACAAAGAGAATGGTCCTCTTTGTGCCGAGTCCGGTTGTATCCCTGGCGTATTGTTTATCCACAGGCCTGAATAGCTCGTTATTGATGCCGCAGGGTATAACTGAAATCTTACTTGCGTTTACCTTGTATCGGCTGGCCAGTTCCTTCTTTTCGCCTGCTGTGGATGCTATGATGTGGTAGGCCGACTGCGCCACCGACATTTCGCCGGCAACCCTGTAGGGAGGCTCCAGTTCCCCTAACCCTGCGCTATTCTTAAGCAGGCCGAGGGTATGGAACATGGTGAAATGCGGAACCCTCCACATGCTTTCAAGCTCAGTGCCCACCAGCCCGGAGAACCAGTAATGGCTGTATATCAGATCATAGCGCGGTGCGCCGGTCAGTATCGATCTGGTGATCCGCTCGATATTATTTTCTAAAGTAGTCTCTGTAATTAGGTTGTAATCGATATTATCAACGTGCATTAACCTGATGTTGTTGCCCAGATCGCCCTTGCCGCATTGTGAACAATTTGCCTGAGAGCAGGTGTAGATATCCACGCTGTGTCCCCGGTTGCTCAGTTCCCTGGCCAGGTTGCGGATATAGATATTCATGCCGCCCGTATAGCGCCCTCCGGGCACAATATATGGACAGCTATGCAGGCTGAGTATAGCTATATGTAAGGGTTGTTCCATTAATTATTCACCGGCAGCGGTATTAAATATTTATTATACATCTAAATAACTGTGTCTCTGAACCGCCGAGGTGATACTTGTATCTTTCCGCCCCCCTGAGGAAATCATATTTGCTTTTGCCTGTTTCTATGCTCTGTTTGACACTGTAGTATTTAGATAACAGGCCGGCGCTCAGCGAGCGGTAATCAGGGTTATACCCACTGTTATAAAGGTAGATTTCATCACGGTGCTCGAAGCAGAGCGTTGCGGCAATGTAAATATGGTTAAGCTTCAGCATCCCAAGTCGCAGGGTTTGGTTGGCGGCGGCGCTCTCAATTATATCTCGGAAGAAGGACTCCATCTCAGCGGTAAGGAACCTGTTCTTGTCCTCCCTGCTCGCTCGGAAAAAATCCAGGAAGACATCAACATCCCCGGCTGCGGGCTCCGCTTTAACCTCGTAAGATACCTCTCCCTCTTCGTGTAACCTCCGTTCTTTTCTCAATAACTCATGGCGTTGTTTACTGTTTAACCTCGAGAGGTATGCAGGTAAATCCTGCGGAAGGTCAAGCGCTACGCTGACGTCATCATTCAGGCATTTAACTTTAATTTTGCCGCCACGTGCCGCGGATGTAAACAATCGGTACGTGGTGGAATCGGGAAGCAACGGGGAAAGATCCATGACCTTGTGATTACTGAGCCTCAGGTGCTGCAGCAGGGTATCCCAAAAGATATCTTCCCTGCCGGGCTGTATAACAAAATCCAGAAAGTCGCAGACATTGGCGCTACCAATGAAATACAGGATGCCATCCTTCAGGCGCAGGGGCGCTATGCCCATGATCTTACCCTGCTCGGTTACCGTGCCCAGGTATAATTCGCTATCTTTGCCGAAATGCTGCCACCATACCTCGCTCCAGGAGGGCGAAGAAAACAATAGCCTGGATAGCGATGCCCGGCACAGGTCATCCCAGGGTTGACGTATATCTTCAAATTGCTGAAGAACGAATTCGGCCATAAATATCTTTATAATAGAAGCGCGTTTGTGATTTACAGTGTAAAGCTCTGGCCGTATTCGGGCACGATTACCTGCTTCAAGCCTAGTTCTGTAAAGGCGTCTGCCAGCGAAAGCTCGGCGGATTCCTCTCCATGCACAACGAATACCTTTTGCCATCTGTCCTTAGCGGCGCTGGCCCATTTCAGTAGATCGTTGCGGTCGGCATGGGCGCTGAATTCGTTAAATATCTCCACGCGGCAGCGCAGCTTGTACTGCTCCCCGAAAATCGATACCTCGGGCCATTTTTCGGCTATCTTGCGGCCGAGCGTGTTTTCAGCCTGCCAGCCGACGATCATGACAGTATTGCGTAAATCGCCGATATTGTTCTTAAGATGGTGCTGGATGCGGCCGGCTTCGGCCATACCTGAACCGGCGATTATCATGGCCGGTGTTTTTATATAGTTCAGCTTCTTGGATTCCTCCGCCGAGGCTACATAATGCAATCCACGGAAGCCGAAAGGATCCTTTTGAGTCCTGAGGAATTCGGCAGTTTCAGAATCGTAGCACTCGGGGTGAACGCGAAAGATGTCGGTAGCATCAATAGCCAGGGGGCTATCTACATAAACAGGGATGTCGGGGATACTGTGTGACAGCTTCAGTTGATTCAGGTAATATATCAACTCCTGTGTCCTTTCCAGTGCAAAGGACGGGACGATAAGCTTCCCGCCTGCTGTAACCGTTTCGTTTATCACGCGGGCCAGCTTGTCCATGACATTGTTTATATCGGCATGCAGCCTGTCGCCGTAGGTGCTCTCAATAATAAGCACGTCGGAATCAGTCACTACGTACGGGTCGCGGATTATCGGCATGTTGTTTCGCCCCAGGTCGCCGGTGAAGCAAACTGATAACCTCCGCCCGTTGTCATCTATATTCAGCACAGTGATGGCGGAACCGAGTATATGGCCTGCATCGTGGAAAACAACCTGGATATTGTCGGCCAGGTTAAAGGGATGCTCGTAGGAGCAGCCGCGCAATAATTTAAGTGTGGGAGGAACGTCTGATTTTCTGTAAAGCGGCTCTACGGCAGGTTCATTATGCCTGCGCCGGACCTTGTTGACGTAGTCGATGTCCCCTTCTTGTATATTGGCCGAGTCAGTCAGCATGATATTGGCCAGGTCAAGTGTGGCAGATGTACAGTGGACATCACCTTTATAACCCAGCCTGACCAGGTTCGGTAAATCACCGAGGTGGTCCATATGCGCGTGGGAGATGATAACGGCGTTCAGCGATTTCGGATCAAAGGCGAAATTCAGATTGCGCTCATAGGTGTCTGCCCTGCACCCCTGGAAAAGCCCGCAATCCAGCAGTATGCGGTAGCCATTGATATCCAGCAGGTGCCTTGAACCCGTCACCGTGCGCGCCGCGCCATGGAATGTGAGGTTAATCAATCGCCCTCCTGCCCACAATGGCCTGCCTTAGATACCAGCTGCTGACGATGTCTTGGACATCCTCAGGCTGGTCGGATATCCTTAACAGGTGCAGATCCTCTTCAGAAATATAGCCGGGCAGCAATACGGTGCTCTGCAGCCAATCGAGTAGCCCTCGCCAGAAAGCGGAGTTAAAGAGTATTACCGGGAAAGGCTTGATCTTTTTGGTCTGTATGAGTGTAAGTACCTCGGTCACTTCATCCAGCGTGCCCAGGCCGCCGGGCATGATGACAAATGCTGAAGCGTATTTAACCAGCATCACCTTCCGCACAAAAAAGTGGTTGAAGGAAATGTTGAGGTTTGAGTAGATATTGCTTTTTTGCTCTTGGGGGAGCTGTATGTTAAGACCGATTGATTTAACCCCGGCTTCGCTGGCGCCGAGGTTGGCCGCTTCCATCATTCCCGGCCCGCCGCCGGTTACTATATTGAATCCCTGCTTGCCTAGCAGGCTGGCTATCTGCCTGGCATTCTGGTAATCGGCCTGCTCGGGAGTAGCCACGGCCGACCCGTAAATCGTGACTGCCGGCTCAATCGCTGAGAGCTTGTCAAAACCTTCCACCAGTTCGCCGATATACCTGAATAAACGCCATGACTCTTCTTTTTCTAAGGCATTGATTTCATATCTTTCGGGCATATAACACCCCTCTTGCAGCAATTATACACCATGATTAACACCTGGAGAGAACGCCGTTCCGGAAAGCGAAAATATCCTTATTCCCCGAACCTCCCGGAGCGAATAGTTGTACCGGTTGATTGCCCATCGTACCTGCTCTCATGATGCCCATACGCCTGATGATTGCCGGTGCCATACGATACTACTGTTTATAATCATTGATCCAATGTGATCATCGAGCCTTCGGCTGTCTTGGTGATATTGATGAGGATAGGGAACCTTTCCTTTATCTCGTCAAGATGGGTGATGACAAAGACCTTCTCAAAATCGTCCTGGATGGAATGTATCGCCTCAACTAATTTTTCAACGCCCGCGTTATCCTGTGTGCCGAACCCCTCATCGATAATCAGTATGGGCATTGAGGCGCCCGCTCTTCTCACCAGCAGGCGGGAGATAGCTATGCGGAGCGCCAGGTCTATCCTGAAAGCCTCCCCGCCACTATACATTTCGTAGCTGCGGGTACCTAACTCGTCTGCGATTTTTATATCCAGGGTTTCCACTACGGAGCCTTTCTTGGTGTCCTTCTGTGTTTCCAGCGAAATGGACATCCGGTTGTCTGTCATTTTGCCGAGGAGGAGATTGGCTTCATTTTCAATTTCCGGTAGCGTTTCCTCTATTATCAGCGCCTGGATGCCACGCTTGCTGAATATCTTGACTAGTTCCGTATAGATGCCCTCGGCCTCTTTGCAGTTGCGCAGTAGAGTTTGTTTAGCATTTTTCTCAGCAGCAAAATCATCAAGCTGCTTTATTTTTTCGCTTAGCTCCGCGAGTTTGTCCCTAGCGGTCCTCTCCTTATTATTGAAGGTGGACAGTTGGGCGTCGAGCGTGTCTAATTGTGCTGAGATTTGCGGCAGCGTGGCTAACTCGTCCCGGATCTGGCTGCCCTGGTTTGTAAGGTTTGTCAGCTCTTCATTTATGAGTGCGATGGCCTTGACGGAGTCCTCTTTTATCTTTGCCTGTGCCTCATTTTGCAGCCTGGCCTCCGTCAGGGCAGTATTTAACTTTTCGAAACTCTGAAGCCTTATCCTGTCCTGGCTTATCCTGGTATGGGTCGCGGGATCATAGACCAGTTCTTTAAGTTCCCTGTCGATGGCCGCAACCTCCTTTTGCTCTTCCCTGGCGTAATCCCTGCTTTGTAACCTGGCGTTTAAATCCTGCATGGTGATTCTTCTGGTTGCTAATTCAGTTGAGATTGAATTTATCTCAAATATATCCTTATCTATTATGGCCAATTGCCGCTTGTTTTCATCCCTTGCCGCTTTATGAGAGCTTTCTTTCTGCCGTGTTTCCTTCTCCAGGCTGCCGAGAGCCGTCTTGCTCTCGGCTATTCTGTTTGAGTTCTCCCTCGCCTGGGATAATTTCTGTTGCAAATCAATTGTCAATTTATCTTTTATCCGCTGGCATCCGTCAGTACCAAGCTCCGATTCACACAAGGGGCAGGCTGCGCCCGCATGCGATATCATCTCAATTTTCTCTTTTATTTCCTGTATGGCGGCGGCAAGTTCCGAATTAAGTGCCGACAGGCTGCCGATATCAGAATTCAGTTTGTTTATCTGCTTGTTGCCGGCCTCCAATTGCAGCTCAGCCCCTTTTAATTCTTCCTGATGCTGGAGCAACTCAGCATGTTTATCCCGTAACTGAGGTAGCCTGCCGGACTTATTTTCAAGCTCGGCAACACGCATGGAAACGAGCTTGAATTCATTGGCATAAGTGTTTTGGGCGGCTGTTATCAAGGACTCAAGCTTATTTCTGCGATTTGACAAGGAATTGGCTTTTTTCAAATTCTCGTTGAATTTCTCCTCCAGGGCCGTAGCTTCACGGAATTGGCTGTAACCCTGCTCGATTTGCGCCCCGTCAGCGAGGACTTTTTGGTAGCGTTCAATATTGCTGACCGATGAGTCCAGTTGCTTTTGCTGGGCAGCCTGGTCTTTTTGGCGCAGGGCAACCTGCCGGGTAAGTAAATCCAGTTGTTCTTTGCGGGCGGTGAGAGAATCCTTTTTCTGCCGGAGGCCGGAAGCCTCAGTCTCCACCATCTTTTTTGCCTGAATCAGCAAATTGAGTTCATCGAGCAGGTTATTACGGGTGCTGTCATGCTGCGGCCTTTCCGAGATCTTGGACTGAAGCGATAAGATATCCCTGTCGAGGATGGTGGATTCTGATCGATTTTTATCGACGTTGGTCCTGGCCTCCTGTTCTAACTGATCATAAAACGAAAGATCCAGTATATTGGCAAGTATCTCTTTACGTTCCCCCGGCCTTTTCTTGCTGAATTCGTTGGATCTTCCCTGCAGCAGCATGGCGCTGTTGATGAAGGTCGGGTAATCAAGGTGAAGCAGGCTATTTATCTTGGCCTGGGTTTCCTTTTTTACGTGTTCTCCAATAGGCTTAAACATATTACCGTTAAACAACTGCAGATCAAGCATGGTCTGGGGGTTCCTGGTTGCAGAAGCCTTTGAATATTTGCGGATTATGCGGTAGCGGTCTGCAGCGGATAAGAACTCAAGTTCGACCTCCATCTCGCTTTGACCACTGTAAATAAGGTCATCATTTTTGCCCCGCGAAGTTTCACCCCACAACGCCCAGGTTATGGCATCGAATATGCTGGATTTCCCGCTGCCGTTATCTCCGCACAGGCACGCAACGTGAAGACTTTCGAAACTTAGCGGCGCTACATTGTCCCGGTAGCACATGAAGTTTTTGAGTCTAAGTTGAACCGGTATCAAATTTGCTCTCCGTTACCCCAACGTATTCGGGGAATTATGCCCGGGTTATCGCCGATAAAATATGCTATGCTTTATTGGTCAGCCGCAATGTAGCGGGCGGATCCGGATAGACCATTTTACCACAGCATATTTAAAGTTGGTTGAATTGTAGATAACTGAGGGAAGGCATGTTTGAAGCGTTAACAGAAAAATTGAGCAAGGTATTCAGCAGCCTCAGCAATAAGGGCAGGATAAGCGAAAAAGAGGTTGATGAAGCCCTGCGCCAAATACGTTTGGCGTTGCTGGAAGCCGATGTTAATTTCAAAGTTGTAAAGAGCTTCCTGTCAGCAGTTAGAGAAAAAGCGGTTGATGCTAAAGTGCTGGAGAGCTTAACTCCCGCACAGCAGATTATCAAGATTGTTAACGGGGAGCTTAGCGGCATTCTCGGCAAAGAGCCGTCGCATTTAAAAGGCTCTGCCAGGCAACCTTCGGTGGTTATGCTGGTGGGGTTGCAGGGTGCGGGCAAAACCACCACGGCAGCCAAGTTGGCTTTACATCTCAAACAATCGAACCAGAAGACGTTGATGGTTGCCGCCGACACACGGAGGCCGGCGGCTATCGAACAACTGAAGGTACTGGGCAGCCAATTGGATATACCGGTATACTTTGAAGACAGCGTGGCTGACCCGGTTCAGATCTGCCGCAATTCTATCAGGAGGGCGGAAGAAATTGCTGCATCCTGGGTTATTATCGATACACAGGGCCGTTTACACATTGATGAAGTATTGATGAAGGAGTTGGTGGATATAAAGAAGGCAGTTGCCCCGTCTGAGATACTGCTGGTAGCTGATGCAATGACAGGTCAGGACGCTGTCAATATAGCCGATGAATTTAATAAGACGCTTGGAATCAGCGGGCTCATCTTAACCAAGATGGATGGCGATGCCCGTGGAGGCGCAGCACTTTCCATAAAATATGTGACCGGTGTGCCAATTAAATTTTTCGGGGTGGGAGAAAAAGCATCTGCGCTGGAGGTTTTTTACCCGGAAAGGCTGGCGTCGCGCATACTTGGCATGGGTGATGTGCTTACGCTGATTGAAAAGGCAGAGAAGACATTCGATAAGCAAAAGTTGGAAAAGCTTGAGTCGAAATTGCGGAAGTCGGAATTTGACCTGGACGACCTGCTTGAGCAGATGAGGCAAATAAAAAAGATGGGCAACTTCACGCAATTAGTCGAGATGATACCCGGATTTTCCAAGTTGACCAAGGGCATATCGGATAAGGAAAGCCTTGACCGCACACGTAAAATCGAGGCCATAATTTTATCTATGACAGGCGAAGAAAGGAGGCATCCGGAACTGATTAATGGCAGCAGGAAAAAGAGAATAGCTAAAGGCAGCGGGACTACCCCGGGTGATATCAACCAGGTGCTTAACCAGTTCTACAATATTCAAAAAATGACGAAGATGATGGCCAAAGGCAAGCTGCCCAAGAATATGCCCAACCTATTGGGCCGCTGAAGGTGCAGCTATTTATTTACCTTGGTGGTTCCCGCCAGCTTTAGCTGGCCTTCGCTGATGGTGATTTCCTTTAAATCAGAGTGCAGTTCTTCCATCGGGGCATTCAACAGGATCATTACGTTGACAAGATCCTGTATTCCCTGGTCAAAGCCTTGCGGCACGGGCACCTTGCCCAGGTAAAAATCCTTAATGATGAATTTGGGTTTACCGTTCTCTATATCAAGGGTCCCGATTACCGCCGTTTTCACCGGGGCGGCAGGGAAGCTCCACGCATCGTAGACCACGAGATAACCGTCATTGAAATTTACCAGCATTTCCTTGGCTGGCAAAGTGCCTTCCGCCAGGGCCATTACTATGAGTGAATTAATTTCCTCTTCAGTTATCGTAAGTTGCATATTTTTGGCCGGTTGGCTGCTGTCAATGGCCGCTGCTTCCTTTTTCAGCTCGCTGAGTTTATTATTCAGGCTGTCAACAGATTCAGCTGACAGGACAACGGGATGCATGCTCGAGCGTATATCCGGGGTCAGCAGCGCCATGACGTAACCCACCAGCAGCGCAATAATGGCTAACACAGCCAGCGCGCCCATAAATATCAAAAATCCCTTAAGGATTCCCATTAATTTCCTCCTTAATCCGAGTGAAACTACTCGAGATAGTCTTTAAGCTTGCGGCTCCTGCTGGGATGGCGCAATTTGCGCAGGGCTTTGGCCTCAATCTGCCGGATCCTCTCGCGTGTAACATTGAATTCTTTACCTACTTCCTCCAATGTACGGGCCCGGCCATCTTCCAGGCCAAACCTCAATAAAAGCACCTTTCTCTCACGGTCAGTCAATTCTCCCAGTACTTTATCGAGTTGTGCCTTAAGCAATTCGCGTGAAGCCGCATCAGCGGGTGGAAGATTCGAACGGTCTTCTATGAAATCACCCAGGTGGCTGTCCTCTTCCTCACCGATGGGCATTTCAAGGGAAATCGGTACCTGCGAAAGCTTCATAATTTCTCGGACTTTGTCTGCCGATATCTCCATCCCCACGCCGATTTCTTCACAACTTGGCTCCCTGCCGAATTCCTGGGACAGCTTCCTGTTAACCTTTAGTAACCTGTTGATTGTTTCCACCATGTGTACGGGAATCCGTATAGTCCTGGCCTGGTCGGCAATTGCCCTGGTGATCGCCTGCCTGATCCACCAGGTGGCGTAGGTGCTGAATTTATATCCTTTACGGTACTCAAATTTTTCCACGGCACGGACCAACCCGATGTTACCTTCCTGGATTAAATCAAGTAACGGCATACCATGCCCGACATATTTCTTGGCCACACTGACGACAAGCCTCAGGTTGGACACCGTCAACTGCTTACTGGCTTCTTTGCCTTCTTTGTCGATAATATCGAATTTATGCTGGAAAGCATGATTATTGTCGTCAATCTTCGCAGCAAGTTTAACATCCCCGTTTTTGATAACTATCTGCTTTACCTTATCCCAGGTAGACTTGCCGTCGATGATAGAAAAAATCTCCGGATTGATTATCCTGACATAAATCGAATAATCGACTAACCTCTTCTCAATCTCAGAGTGCTCCAGGGTCAATTCCTTGGCAATTTTTTCTACGGTCTCAGGATTGATAAATTCATCGATGGCCTGGTGAAGTTTCTGATTAAGTAATTTCTCCTTGAAACTGGGTTTTTTACCAACATTGAGATGTTCGGACAATTTATCCAGGACCGTGTCGCATTCACAGAGGTTCTTCAACGCCTGGATAACAAAATCAGAGGTTGAAGGGAACCTGTTTAAATTATGACGAAAACGATCTTTGATATATTCGATATATTTGTAAGGCTCGATTTTGCTGGCCAATTCCCGCTCAAGTTTGGCGTTAAGCAAAGGGTATTTGCCTATCTCGTGCAGGTACATCCGGACAGGGTCATCAATGGCCTCATGCTCGGTAAGCTCAATTTCAAGCCCTACCAGCGGTTTTTCCTCTTCCACTTCGGGTTTCAGCCACTCTTCAGCGAACTCGGCCGGAGCTTCAATGTCACTGAATAGCAGTTCTTTTTCGACGTGCGCTATTACAGGGATTTCAGCCTTTGCCCACGGGTCGTGCCGAACCTCAAAGCCTTCCGGGGCCGGTTTTGATGTGGCTGCCTCGGTAACGGCCGGTTTAAGCGATACTTTTTTTTCGACTTTTACAGGTCGTGCCTTTTTTTTACTAATCGGTTTTGTGCTTTTTACCATTTAGACTCCCCTGGTGCGGCTGAAGAGGCGCCCCCGTTTCTTAAAGATACTCTGCAACTGCCGGCTTTCATCTATACCATGTTCTATCAGTTTAGCTACCTGGCTTTCAATGTCGCCCTTTTCCTTTTCTGCCGATAGTATCAGCTTTTTCTTTATTTCAAGGCTTCTGACATACCCTTCCAGCAAACGGTTGATACAATCCTTAAGTGCCAATTCCCTTTCTCTCTTATCGAGAATCAGGCTGCCCGGTAACCTGGTATGAAATGACTGCACATGCCTGAAATAGTCGATCATGGACGGGTCAAGCCCTGCCATAATTGTATCTATATCAGGATTAGCCTGCCATTTTAATAATATATCCTTATTTTCAGAATGTTCAAAATAATCTGCTGAAAGAGTTAACCCCTGTTCTCTTAAGTCCGTGTATTGCAATAGCAAAGTCAGGCAATACTCTTCAATGTAACGTGATGTTACAGTCAGGTCGGTATAATCTCGTTTTGCCTTGCGGTTATATGATGATTTGTTTTTTCTTTCTGCTGACTGTAAATCGAATAGCGCATCACTTACGAACCGCTCGTCAATTCCGAGCAATCCCGCCAGTTTTTGTACATAATGCGCACGCCGGATAGCATCATTTATCTGAGAAATAATGGGTAATAATTTTGAAACTACTGCGGATTTATCTTTGGAACTATCGAAATTAATGTTAGCAATTTCTTTTTTTAAAGTAAAATCTATTATAGGTTGGGATTCCTTTAGTAATAGCGCCCACTTTTCAGGTGAATTCCTTATTATCTCATCAGGATCTTTTCCGTCACGGATTTCCACTACCTGGACTTCATATTTTACTAATTCTGCGTACGTTTTAGATTGCGTCCATGGCATCCAATGGTCTTTGGGGATCTGCTCATCGATGGTCACTATGCTTCGGGTGGTTGCTTCGATTCCCGCCGGATCTGCGTCTAAGGCGACAACGATATTCCTGGTGAGTTTCCTCAATATGGAAATTTGCCGGTCGGTCAGGGCGGTCCCCATTGACGCAACAGTATTGCTGAATCCGTACTGATGAGCAGTGATGGCATCCATGTAGCCTTCGGTGATAACTACACTGTCCTTCTCACTGATCGGGCCCTGGGCGCGGTCTATACCGAAAATGATGCTGCTCTTATCGAAGAGAACGGTCTGCGGCGAATTCAAATACTTCGGCAGCGAATCGTCCAGGGCACGGCCGCCGAACCCGGCTACACGCCTCTTGATATCCCGTATCGGGAAAATCAGCCTGTTTCTGAACCTGTCATAATATCCGCCGGTATCACGGGGTACGATTAAGCCAACCGCGAGTTGTTCCTCTGCTGCATAACCTGATTTGGTAAGATAATTCGTAAGTCCATCCCACTTGTTGGGAGCATAGCCAAGCTGAAAATCCCCGATCGCCAGGGAGGATAATCCCCGCTTATCCGCATATTGCCGGGCCGTTAAGGCCTCCGGTTCATGCAGTAGCAGATAATGAAAATACTCGGCGGCAACCTCATTTAACTTGAGTAAACGGTCCAGTCTTGCGGTGTCTTCTTTGGAGCGCAGTTCAGTCTTGCTTGATAGGGTTATGCCGGCCTTATCTGCAAGCAGGCGTAACGCCTGGCCAAAGTCCAGCCCCTCTTTTTTCATCACAAATGTGAATATGTCACCGCCTGTCGCGCAGGCGCCGAAGCAGTGCCAGCTTTGTTTCTCGGGAAAAACAAAGAACGAGGCCGTTTTTTCAGCGTGGAACGGGCAAGTTGCTTTGAAATTGCGCCCGGATTTGCTCAACTGAATATATTGAGAAATGACATCGACGATGTCTAATTTCTGCTTGATATCGTCTGTTACGTTCATTGCTTCACGGCCGGCCGACACTCTATTTCAGCGTCTGCGGATCAGGATATTTGTGCTGCTCTGAGTATAGCATAATGATCGGTCATGCCTGCTATATAATCGGTTACCTGCCTTTCCACGGTATCGTTACTAAGAGTATATTCTTCCGGCAGGTATTGGGGATTGTTAATGTAGTAATTATACAAGGAAATGATTACTTGATGGGCTTGTGATGTCTCGGCTTCTTCAAGCCCGGCGAAATATACTCTGGAAAACAAAAACTCGCGGAGTTCATTAGCGGCATTTCGTATCGTTTCATTCATGCCGATCACCGTGATATCCTTCTCCGCAGAAGTCATTTTATGGGCAGAGAAATCTACAATGTTGCTGACCAGCGTGTTGATGCGGTTTGAATTGGTCTTTCCCAGTATTTTTATTGTGGAAGCCGGCAAATCTGACTGAGATATAACTCCCGCACGTATGGCGTCTTCCAGGTCGTGGTTGATGTAGGCAACGAGGTCGGCCATTTTAACAACCTGGCCTTCCACCGTTGAAACATTGTTCCACCCTTCATCCAGGATTTCCAGGTTGCCCTTGGAGTGATTGAGTATGCCATCTCTGACCTCCCAGGTCAGGTTGAGTCCCTTGCCGTTTCTCTCGACGCAATCAACAACGCGCAGGCTTTGCTCATAATGCCGGAAACCACCGGGGAGCAATTCATTTAGCACCTGCTCCCCTATATGCCCGAATGGGGTGTGGCCTAAATCATGCCCCAGGGCAATAGCCTCGGACAGGTCCTCATTGAGATTTAGAGCACGCGAGATAGTACGTGCTATTTGAGATACTTCAAGGGTGTGTGTTAGCCGCGTAACATAATGGTCACCGAGCGGGGCAATAAATACCTGTGTCTTGTGTTTCAGCCTTCTGAAGGCATTTGAGAATATAATACGGTCCCTGTCGCGCTGGTATGCCGTCCTGAGTGGACATGGTTCCTCGGCAATTAATCTTCCCCGGCTGTCTTTGCTGCGTGCAGCAAGAGGCGATAAACGTTCCTCAGCCCGTTCCAACCGCTGCCGGACCGATAAAGCAGACATCATCAGAGTTTCACAGGCAGGCTAAACATTAAACAGGAAATTGATAATATCGCCATCCTGGACGATATAGTTTTTACCTTCGAGTCTAAGTAGGCCGTGCTTGCGCGCCTCGGCCATAGTTCCGCTGCTGATAAAATCGTTATAGCTGATTGCTTCCGCCCTGATAAATCCTTTTTCGATGTCCGTATGGATCTTGCCCGCTGCTTTGACGGCCTGTGTATTATCACGGATGGTCCATGCCTTAACCTCGTCGTCGCCCACAGTAAAAAACGAGATCAGACCGAGCAGCGAATAGGAATGTTTAATAACTGCATCGAAAGCGGTTTCCTGCAAGCCTATGTCGCGGCGGAACTCTTCAGCCTCCTGGTCATTAAGCTGGACCAATTCCATTTCAAGTTTGCCGCACATGGATATCAAATCCACCTGTGGCATCGTATAGGCTGTTTTTAATGCTTGCAGGGCTACGCTATATCCGGGAAGTTGCTTTTCCCCGATATTTATGACGATAAGCATGGGTTTCGCGGTTAAAAACTGGTAGTTATTTAGAGCGCGCAATTCGTCTGCCGTCAATTTTTGCAACCTGATCGGGACACTCTTGTCTAAAGACTGCTTGATCCTATTGAGAAGCGCCTGCTCCTTTAAGGCTGAGTCACGTTCCGCCGATTTGCCCATTTTCAGGCCTGATTCAAGGCGGCTAAGCCTTTTTTCTATTATAGTAAGGTCGGAAAAAATCAGTTCCATATCGAGTGTTTCGATATCCCGCAAAGGGTCAATATTCCCCTCGATATGCGGGATATTCTCGTCTTCAAAGGCCCGTACGACCTGAAGTATGGCATCCGCCGTGCTCAGGATATTAAGAAACTGGCCACTCACCCCCTGTTCCTTCCCGAAACCCCTGGGCAGTCCACCGATATCTATGTATTTTATCTCGGCTGGAGTAGTTTTTTTTGGATGAAAGATCTCACTGAGCTTGAATAACCTGGCATCCGGCACCTTGGCCACCGCGGGATTTGTAGTCAGGCCGCTGCCGGCATGCGGCTTGTGCTCAGCAGTGAACTTGGTTAGGGCATTGAAAATAGTTGTCTTTCCACTACCGGGTAAACCTATAATGCTTATTTCCATATTAAGGCCTCGCTCAATTAAGAAACTATAGGACAGCCATGTTGAAAATGCAAAATCTCGCAATGAACATATTTATAAGTTGTGGCAGGATTATAGCCTGTGCTATAATCAGTGGAATTTGCAATCTGGAGGGTTTATTGTGCCCAGTTATGAACTGGTTTGTATTTTAAATGCAAGCCTAAGTGAAGATGATTTCTCCCGCGTGTTGGGAAAGGTTAATGATCTTGTTACCAAATTCGGCGGTACGGTTAGCGAAACTACTCAGTGGGGCAAGAGAAGGTTTGCCTACCCGATTAATAAGCAGGCTGAAGGGAATTACGTATTCGAGAAAGTGCAGATCAATCAGACTGCCTTGAAAGAGCTTGATGCTAATTTGAAGCTTTCAGATGATGTAATAAGGTATTTGTTTATTCGTGAGAATAGCTAATACGCGGAGGGGTAGATATGGCGAGTTTAAACAAGATCTTACTGATTGGCAATGTTGGCGGCGACCCCGAAATGAGATTTACGCCAAGCGGTGTGCCGGTTACAACTTTTTCTCTGGCCACGAACCGCAATGTTACGCTACCGGACGGTTCGATCAAGAAGGAAACAGAATGGTTTCGCATTACTGCGTGGAGAAAGCAAGCTGAAACCTGTAATCAATTTTTAACCAAGGGTAAACTGATTTATGTTGAAGGCAGTTTACGTACGAATACATGGGATGGAAAGGATGGGCAAAAGCACACATCGCTTGAAGTTAATGCCGATCGGGTTTTGTTTATAGACAGGCAGGGTGCGGCTCCGTTACCACCTGACGAGGGCCCTGCGATTGAAGGCGATATTGAACCTGAAGATATCCCTTTCTAAACCCTTAATTGTATATAAAGGAGTATTAATAGACTGATGGAAAGCAATACCGGACCGAGAAGGGAGAGGGGGCGCAAATTTATTGTCAAACCTAAGGTTTGTATGTTTTGCGCAGATAAAGTGCCTATAGATTATAAGAATGTGTCTCTTTTAGGACGTTTTGTTTCAGACAGGGGAAAGATTGTGCCGAGAAGGCGCACCGGTGTTTGTGCCAAGCATCAACGCAGTTTGGCCCAGGCTATCAAGCGGTCGCGTTTTCTGGCCATGTTACCGTCGTCGCCCGAGCACGTTTATAATATCAGCGGTGCCGAGAAAAAAGCATAATTAATTTGGAGAAGTGAATTGCCCAAGAGGACTTATCAGCCAAAAAAAAGAGGAAGAATAAGGAAGCACGGCTTCCGCGCACGTAACTCCACGCGCGGTGGGCGTGACGTTCTTAAAGCAAGGCGCGCCAAAGGCCGCTGGAAGCTAACTCAGGTATAGTGTAACAATGGCCAAGCGATTGGCTTTAACCAGGAGAGCACAATATTTAGCGGTATATAAATCGGGAAAAGCTGTTGCCGATAACATGCTTGTTATCAAGTCTCTTTGCAATAATCTCGATGTTTCACGGATTGGCTTCTCTGTAACCAAGGAGATGGGGAAAGCAACTGCCCGGAACCGCATTAAAAGGCTGCTGAAAGAGAACGTGCGGTTACTGGATATCGAGCAAGGCTGGGATATTGTATTTATAGCGAGACATGATATTGTAACGGCCGACTATGGTACGTTGTCCACCCGTATCGTTAAGTTGTTGAACCGCGCCGGTATTTTGCACAAAGATGATGAAAAATTTGGCTCTGAAGTCAATTAAGTTGTACCAGGGGACGGTCTCCCGTGTTACGCCGCCCGCCTGCCGTTTTACCCCTACATGTTCCCAGTACGGTTATGAGGCCATTCAAAAATATGGCTTGCTGAAAGGCAGTTGGATGACGTTTTTAAGGATATGCAGGTGCAATCCGTGGACTCCCCGTGGATACGACCCGGTTCCCTGATAAATTGAACAATTGCGGACAGGATAATTGATGAGCAGAATTAAGAAGTATATTAAACCTCTGGTACTACTTGGCCTGATACTGATTGTATTTGTGACAGGATGTGGGCCAATAACGGGTGGTGGGTGTTCCGGCACTCAAACTCAGGGCTGGTCGGGGTTCGCGCTATATAAGAATGTTATTTGCTTTGGATCGATGGAGGGGAAGGTGATTGCACTGGATCCCGTGGCCCGCAGCGAAAACAAAACCTTCCCATCAGAAAGTGAGTGGTCATATCTCGTGAAGGTTTCTACGCCGGGGTCCGCCTGCGGAGCTGTGTGCGCTCCATCGTCTTCCTCAGCAGGTCTGGGAATCTATGATACGCCTGTTATAGTTGAAGAACTGGTTTATGTCGGGACTTATACAGGCAAAATCTATGCGCTTAATGCCAGCCGGGGGGTGGTAAGGTGGATCTATCCCCGGGAGGGCTATGACACGGTAGGCGCGATAGTCGGGAATATAGTGACCGACGGCAAGAGCCTGTACTTTGGCAGCGCTAACGGCAAAATATATGCCCTGGATGCAGCAACCGGCGATTTCAAATGGGAATTCCAAACGTCCAATAAAATATGGACCTCCCCTACCATTGATAACGGCATAATTTATGCTGGAAATTACGGCGGTAATGTGTATGCCATATCTGCCGAAACCGGCAAAGAAATATGGAGCATTAAAATCCCTTCAGCGGTTTCGTCGTCGATCAGTATATATGAAAACAGCCTGTATTTCGGCACATTTGACAGGTACCTTTATGCCATAGACAAGGCCAACGGGCAGGAAAAGTGGAAATTTGCTACCGGTAATTGGGTATGGGCGAGGCCTGTTATACAGTCTGGCAGGATATACTCGGCCTGCCTTGACCATAAACTATATGCTTTGGATGCGCTGACGGGCAAGGAATTGTGGCAATTCACAGCAGAAAGTCCCATAGTTTCAACTCCGGTCATATCCGGTAATTACATAGACGTGATTTGCGATCAAGGCATATTATATAAGCTTGATTTAGATAAAGGCACAAAGGTCAGCAGCGTAGCGCTTGGTTATACAGCGTATGGCGATCTCTTTGCCGAAGGCGATACGGTGTATCTATATGCAAGGGACCACAATGTTTATGCCGTGGATACCGCCAAAGGTATTGTTTCGTGGAAGTTTTCCTCATTATTGAAGTAGGTCGGATAAATGATTGATATTTGGTATATAGCAATATTAGACCCGGTCCTCAATGGGCTGATTGCCCTTTCCCAGGTTTGTTACAATAGTTTCGGCCTGGCGATTATCGTGCTCACGGTTGCGGTCAGGATAGTCTTGATGCCGCTGACATTTAAGCAAACGCAATCTACCAAGGCTATGCAGGCGATGCAGCCCAAGCTCCAGGAATTGCAAAAGAAGTACGCAAGGAATCAGCAGAAAATGCAGCAGGAGATGATGAGGATGTATAAGGAGGCCGGCATCAATCCGCTTGGCTGCATGTGGCCCATGCTTATACAGATGCCTATCTGGATTGCACTATACCAGTCTATCATGCAGGCCCTTGCGGCAACGCCGGAAAACCTGTTGATGTTATCACAGCATCTCTATTCGTGGGATATCGTTGGACAGGCAATACCTCTAAACGAGGAATTTTTGGGTTTGAAACTATCACAACCGGATCCCACTTTAATACTGGCTATCCTGGTGGGCCTCTCGATGTGGGTGCAGCAGAAAATGGTTACTGCGCCGTCTACTGATCCCAAGCAGGCGCAGATGGCCAGCATGACTACCATGATGATGCCGATGATGTTTGCCTTCTTTACGCTGTCTTTTCCCAGCGGCCTTGCTTTGTACTGGGTAGTATCAAATATAATTGGAATCGTGATACAGTATTTTGTCGGTGGTGGTTGGGGTTACTTTACATTTCCCTCTTTCAAACCGCAACCGCAAACAGCTGCCTCTGACCAGCAGCGGGCATTAAAAGAAGGAAGCGATAAAAAGAATTGAGAGAACTGGAAATAAGCGCTAAGACGGTTGAAGAAGCAACCAGGATCGCGCTGGAGCAACTTGGTGTTGCACAGGACGACCTGGAGATAATCGTGTTGAAAAAGGGTAAGTCCGGCGTGCTGGGTATGGGTGCTGAGGATGCCAGGATTAAAGTGATCCTGGAAGATGACTATAACCGGGCAGCAGGCGCAGAGAACGGAGAGGCTGATACCGCCAGGCAGGTTTTATGCGACATATTACGTGTCATGGGCATCGGCGCGACTGTAGAGGTTACCATGGCTCCTGATATAAATACGCCGGTCTCGCTCAATATCGAAGGTGATGACCTCGGTGTTTTGATCGGCCGCAGGGGACAGGCCTTGTCTTCCCTGCAATACTTGGTCAGGCTGATTGTCGCTGAGAAGCTGAAGAAATGGGTATCGATAAATGTGGATGTCGATTGGTACAAGAAACGCCACTATGAGGCTTTGAAGAAGCTCGCACTTCGCCTGGCTGAACAGGTTGCCAAAAGGAAACGCCCGGTTACCATGGAACCCATGCCACCGGATGAAAGAAGGATAATTCACATAACCCTGGCCAACCATGCGGACGTTAATACACTGAGCACTGGTGAAGGTGATGGACGCTGTGTGGTGATTCAGCCCGGGAAGCGCTAAACATGTTCCAGCCTGTTAACAGCAAAGTCAGTTTCCCCGAAATTGAAAGGAAAATACTCGAATTCTGGCGTGCTAACCACATCTTTGAAAAAAGCATTGACGCCAGGAGTTCTTCCCCCAAATACATTTTTTACGAGGGGCCGCCCACTGCCAATGGTAACCCCGGCATACATCACGTGTTGTCGAGGGTTTTCAAGGACATTATTCCACGCTATAAGACAATGAAAGGGTTTTGTGTGCCCAGGAAGGCCGGCTGGGATACTCATGGGTTACCGGTGGAACTCGAGGTCGAAAAGCAACTGGGATTCACCGGTAAAGCGCAGATTGAAAGTTACGGCGTGGCAAAATTTAATGCCCTCTGCCGTGAAAGCGTCTTCAAATATCTCAAACAGTGGGATTCCCTCACGGAGAGGATTGCCTTTTGGGTCGATATCGACCATCCGTACGTGACCTTAGATAATTCATATATAGAATCCTGCTGGTGGGCTATCAAACAATTGTGGGACAAAGGGTTAATATACCAGGGATATAAAGTCACCCCCCATTGCCCCAGGTGCGGGACATCACTAAGCTCGCACGAAGTTGCGCTGGGATATAAGGATGATACAGTCGACCCATCGGTCTATATTAAGTTTCAGATAAAGGCGCTCCCCGCAGAAATCGCTGATGAAAAATCGCAAGGTTTTTCTTTAAGCAAAGCTGTTTCAGATGGCAAGGCTTATTTTCTGGCCTGGACGACGACGCCCTGGACGTTGCCCGGCAACACGTCGCTCGCACTGGCTGCGGATGCCGACTATGCCGTGATAGAGTACCATGGTGATTTCCTGGTATTTGCCAGTGCTTTGATGGAGCAAGCCGGGCTTGGGGATAGGCCTGTATTGAAAACCATCAAAGGCAACCAATTGGCCGGGTCCCTATATATTCCTCTTTTCAATCCGCATGAGTTCAACGTGGAGCGGAAACGTGCCCGCGAGGGGCAACAGGGGCAATTCGATATCCAGGAACCCGACCCTCACCTGACCTATAAAGTAATCACTGCCGATTTTGTATCCATGGAAGATGGTACGGGTATCGTACATATTGCTCCTGCATTCGGCGAGGTCGATTTCATAGCGGGGCTCGAGAGTAACCTGGATTTCGTACAGCCCGTGGACCTAGCGGGAAATATGACCGGGACATATCCGTTCTCGGGGAAATTTGTTAAGGAAGCGGACCCTGAGGTGCTCGCAGATTTAGACAGGAGGGGTTTGCTGCATAAAAGCGGTAAGATTACCCATACCTATCCTTTCTGCTGGCGGTGTGATGCGCCGCTGGTTTACTATGCTAAGAAGACATGGTACATCAAGACTTCCGCCAAAAAGGACGAAATGATCGCAGGGAACCGGCAGATCAACTGGTATCCCGAACACATAAAGGAGGGCCGTTTTGGTGATTGGCTGCAGAATAACGTGGATTGGGCTTTTTCAAGGGAGAGATACTGGGGCACACCGCTAAATATCTGGAATTGCGAAAACTGCAATCATTTTGAGTGCCTGGGTGGTCTATCCGAGATAAAGGCCAGGAAGGGGTTAAAGGGATTTGCCGGGGATATGGACCTGCACCGTCCCTACGTTGATGATATTAGCTACGATTGCCCGGAGTGTGGCGGAAAGATGGCCCGCCAGACTGAGGTTATCGACTGCTGGTTCGACTCGGGCGCCATGCCTTTTGCCCAGTGGCATTATCCGTTTGAGAATGACAGCAAATTCAAAGAAAGCTTTCCGGCGGATTATATATCGGAAGCCGTCGACCAGACCAGGGGTTGGTTCTATAGCCTGCATGCCATATCGACCCTGGTATTCGGGCAGCCTTGCTATAAGAATGTCATCTGCCTGGGACATATCCTGGATGCCCAGGGTGAGAAAATGAGCAAGACCCACGGTAACGTGGTTGATCCCTGGACAGTCCTGGATTCTTCCGGCGCAGACGCGCTCAGGTGGTATATGTTTACCTCGGGGCCTCCCGGTAATGTGCGCCGCATGTCACCCGATATGGTTGTCGAAGTAATGCGTAATTTCCTCATGACCCTCTGGAATACCTATTCTTTTTTTGTTATATATGCCAATATCGATAATTTTATCCCCGGTACTCAACCCGTTTCGTTGACTTCGGAACTCGACAAATGGCTGATGTCAAGGTTAAATCAATTAGTCTTAGATGTGGATGAACTGCTGGCGAATTATGACCCGACTACGGCAGGACGTAAGATCGAATCTTTCGTCAGCGACCTTTCCAACTGGTATGTGAGGCGAAGCAGAAGACGTTTCTGGAAGAGTCAGAACGACGACGATAAGCTGTCCGCGTACAATTGCCTTTATCAAACGCTGGTGACCCTTTCAAAATTGCTGGCGCCGTTCATCCCGTTTGTTGCCGATGAGATGTATCAAAACCTGGTGCGGAGCGTGGACAGCAAAGCGCCGGAAAGCGTGCATCTTGTCTCATTCCCCGTTGCTGACAGGGATTTAATTAATGCAAGTATCATCGAAGATACAGAGTTGGCGATGAAGGTCTGTAGCATGGGGCGGGCAGCCAGGTCCAAGAGCGCCGTAAAGGTCAGGCAACCGCTGCCCAGGGTGGTAGTCAAGGCAAGGTCGATGCATGAGCAGGAAGCTCTGAAGAATTTGTGTTCTCAAATCCTTGATGAATTGAATGTTAAAGATATCGAATTCACCTCTGAAGAAATGAAAGAAGGTAAGGCGATGTCTGTTGCAGTTGAAGGAGATTACCAGGTGGGTGTGGTGACAGAGATAACCCCAGAACTGTTGCAGGAAGGCCTTGCCAGGGAAATAGTCAGGCGCATTCAGACTATGAGACGGGCGGCTGGCCTGGAGATCGCGGACCATATCACTACCAATTATCTGGGCAATGACCAGATAGATACTGTGATGGCAGCATTCGCGGATTATATCCAGCAGGAGACATTGTCTGTTGCATTGTTAAAGGGAATCCCCGCTGAGGTTGCCCGCACAGAAAAATTTAAACTCTCGGGTATTGAGGTAACACTGGCTATCCGTAAACAGGAGCCGTAGAGACACCGGTCTTATCCAATCAATCGCGCGCCGGCTATTTTGGCGGTGGACTGGTGACAAGCCGGGCTGACGTGGTCAAGGTATTTTTCCCCCGCATGTAGGTAATGGTCACTTCCTCGCCTATTTTGGAGTTCCGCAGCTCACGAAGTAATTCGGAGGCGGTGCTGATATCCTTATTCTGGTATTTCAGGATAACATCAAAACGCCGCAGGCCCGCATCTGCGGCCGGACTGCCGGGCTGAACTACTGTGACAACTGCACCGCGGTTGACCGGCAGGTTATTATAATAGGCCACATAATCATTGACGGTATACAGCTCTACACCCAGGAATGGACGGGTTATATAACCTTTATTGATGAGTTCCTGCAGGATCGGCATCGCCGAATTTATACTTATGGCGTAACCCATGCCCTCAACGCCGACTGCTGAGATCTTGGCGCTCGTTATACCGATAACCTCGCCTTTCATATTAAGCAAGGGTCCGCCGCTATTGCCCGGATTAATGGCTGTGGATGTTTCAATCAGGTCATGAAGTGATTCTTCCTCATCGACGGACAGGGAGACTTTAAGTCCGCTGATTGTTCCCTCCTTGGCGCGTATGCCTTTCCCCAGGGGGTTGCCGATAGCCACAACCCAGTCGCCAACCCTCAATCTTGAAGAATCCCCGACAGAAAGCGCCGGCAGACCCGGTGAATCAACTTTAATTATGGCCATATCTGTCAACGGATCGCGGAACACATTGGCCGAAGTGCACTCGGAAGTCCTGCCATCGGAGAATTGCAGGATTACCTTGCTGGCGCCCTCGACGACGTGATTGTTGGTCACAATTATCCCGTTTTTATCAAGTATCCAGCCGGAACCTGCGCCGGATTCCGTCAACTGCCTGCTGAACATGTCGTTTACGATTTGCTCTGTTGTAATCGTAACCACGGACGGGTTTCCTTTCTCCACGACGTCGGCTATGCTGGGCAGGGCGATGGAACTTTCAGAGATGCCCGGTGATTTCCAGGCAGGGTCGATAGGCGTGGCAGAGTCCTGCACGGTCTGCGTTGCCTGCGCTGTTTGCGCTACCGGTGGTGCGTTTGGTGGTAAGGTTGAAGAAGATCTGAATTCAAAATAGCATCCGCTGCCGAGCAGCATAACTGCAAGCAGAACTGAAATTACTGCAAAATTTTTCATGCTAAATAACCTCGATGTGCATTGGAATAGTGTTGGGATTGTAGCATAAGGCTATTTTAGCAGGCAAAGATGAACGAAATATTAAGAAGGGTGAAGTATGGAGCGGCGGGGTATTATACCCCGCCGCTCCGCATGTGGTTACTTGGGTGCTACATAATCGATCTTGGGAAGCTGCGCCAATGACTGTTTCACCTTGGCTTCGTCGTAGGCGTCGGCCTCCAGCTTGCCGGACAGGAACTGGTCGTAGGCGCTCAGGTCGAAATGGCCGTGTCCGCTGAGTCCCAGGACGATGACCTTCTTCTGCCCGGACTCCTTGCATTTGAGGGCTTCGTCGATCACCACCTTGATGGCATGGGCCGGTTCAGGGGCCGGGATAATGCCCTCGGTGCGGGCGAACTGGATCGCACTCTCGAATGTGGCCTTCTGGTTTACCGCCCTGGCGTCAATCAACTTGAGTTTGTGCAGGTGGGACACCAGTGGCGACATGCCGTGATAGCGAAGGCCGCCTGCATGGATGGGCGACGGGATGAATGAATGGCCAAGCGTGTACATCATGACGATCGGGGCCATGCCCGCCACATCGCCTAAGTCCCAGGCCAGCGGTCCCCTGGTCATGCTGGGGCAGGCCGTGGGCTCGACGGCGATGAGCTCTATCTTCTTGCCCTTCATCTTGTCCTTTACGAAGGGGACGGCCAACCCGCCGAAGTTACTGCCGCCGCCTACGCAGCCGATGATGATGTCGGCTTCGACGTCCGCCATCTCGAGCTGTTTCTTGGTCTCGAGCCCGATTATAGACTGGTGCAGTATGACATGGTTCAATACGCTGCCGAGAGAGTAGCTGGTGTCATCGCGGCTGAAGGCGTCCTCGCAGGCTTCGCTGATGGCCATGCCAAGGCTGCCGGGACAATTGGGGTCTTCGGCCAGTACCTGCTTGCCGAAATTGGTATCGGTGCTGGGACTGGCAACGACCTTGGCGCCCCAGGTCTCCATCATTATGCGCCGGTAGGGCTTCTGGTTATAGCTGACCTTGACCATATAAACCTTGCATTCCAGACCCATGTACTGGCAGGCCAGGGCCAGTGCGCTTCCCCACTGCCCTGCGCCGGTCTCTGTCGCCAGCCTCTTAATGCCGGCCTTCTTGTTGTAGTATGCCTGTGCGATGGCAGTGTTCAGTTTGTGGCTTCCGGCAGCGCTGACACCTTCATACTTGTAGAATATCTGGGCCGGTGTGCCAAGCGCCTTCTCCAGCCTGTAGGCCCGGATAAGCGGTGTGGGACGGTACATCTTGTAGACGTCCAGAACCTCGTCGGGGATTTCGATGGTATGTTCCTTGCTGAACTCCTGGTCGTTCAGGGCAGCCGGGAACAGGGGCGGAGGCAGGATGGTAGGCTCATGCGTCTGCGGATGAAGCATCGGGGGCATAGGCTCCGGCAGATCCGGAAGTATGTTATACCAGGAAGTCGGCATTTCCTTTTCGGGGAGAATGTATTTCGTTAGTTTTTTAGACATTTAATTACCTCGTTAATTATTTTTTTATATGTGCTTCACTATGACGGTTGATCAGACCAAATTCTCGGCCCGCCAGGGCCACATATTAAATACCATGTTGCAAACCTCCATATAATAAAATAAGCCTCTCGCCGAAGGGGCGAGAGGCTAAGCTTCGCGGTGCCACCCTAATTAGTTCATTGCTGAACCATCTTTATCAGGTACGGCCATTTAAACGGCGATACCCTGGATTCTGATTACGCTATCCCTGCGTCAAAGCCTACTTGAACCCTGTTCTTTCGGTTTGCGGCTCCCGGGTCCATTCAATCTCCGCTCCGACGTCAGCTCTCACCATCCTGACTCTCTGTAGCCTTCGCTGCGAAACCTACTATTCCCGTTCACAGCCTTTCAAATATTCAATTGCTATTATAATAAACAAAAACCGG
>CAIMUM010000166.1 GCA_903844685.1 uncultured Dehalococcoidia bacterium | reverse complement strand
TGCTGACACGCGAAGATATACTTGAGATGTTGAAACTGAGGCCCCCGCTGATAGCAGCGGCGCTCAACCTGGAGGAGCAGTTGCAGCCCAACGGCATCGACCTGACTGTGCGGGAGATAAGCTCTTTTTCATCGCGCGGTAATTTGACTGAGACCAACGATGGCCGCGAGTTGTCGCGTACCTCACCCATAATTTTCGACGCCCATGGCGGAGCCGACCTCATGCCAGGGGCTTACTTAGTCACCTTTAACGAGGTGGTTTCCCTGCCGGCCGATGTCACGGCGCTGGGCAGGCCGCGCTCAAGCCTCAACCGCTGCGGCGTCAGCATGCACAGCGCCGTTTGGGATGCAGGGTATTCCGGCCGGTCGCAATCCATGCTGGTCGTTTATAACCCCCACGGCTTCAGGCTGCACAGGAATGCCAGGGTAATGCAACTGGTGTTTTTCCATACCACGCGGGAAGTCCGAGAAGGTTACAGCGGAAAATACCAGAACGAAAATATCAAGGCTGTTATTAAGGAGAACCCATCGAAATGAAGATTACGAGAATCGCGGTTTATATGCTGGCGGCGGTTGCCCTGGTTTTGCCGCTGGCCGGCTGTATCAATGCGCGGGGCATCGAAAGTGCGGTCATATGCAAGGCCGTGTCCAAGAGCGGTGAACCAATGCAGGTCACGGATAACCTTACACCGGATATCGGCACGATTTATTGCTCGGTGAAACTCACGTCACCCTCGGCAAAGTCGAAGCTGAAGGCCGAGTGGTACATAGTCAAGAGCGAAGAGGCCGGATTGAACGATTACCTGATCGGCACAGAGACAGCGGCAGCAGACGCACCCTACGCGGTCTTTGCCTTTGCACGTTCGGATAAGCTGCTGCCGCGCGGTGATTACCAGGTGAAACTCTATTTTGACGACAAATATGTGCAGTCTGCGCCTTTTTATGTGCAGGGGCAGGCTGCGGCATCCTCCACAACCCTGAGCGACGCGACCACGTGTGCCAGTTTAGACCAACTGACCGGCAAGCCGGTCGGCATCACCGGCATATTCCCAAGTGATGCGTCAAGCATCTGTTGTTCGGTGAAAGTCAGCGGAGCGCAGTTCAACGACCAGGTTAAAGCGCGCTGGACCTATATAAGCGGGGAACTCGCGGGCTTTCAGGGGAAGACTATTGCCGAACAAAGCGCCAAAGTTGAAGGCAGGGAATATATAAGTTACTCCTTCGGGCCCAAGGCAGGGCAGCCTTTCCCCAAGGGCGATTACAGCGTCGGTTTATACGTTGATGACAGGGAACTGGTAAACCTGCCTTTCACTGTTGTTGCGCCGGCGGATATCAAGGGCCCTTACGTGGGCGAGGTGGCAATATTCACGTATAAGGACGCAGATAAGAAAGAGGTCAACGCGACGGCATACTTTCCTGCCGATAATACAAGCGAGATAAATTTCTCCGCCAGGATATATAACGCGCCTGCTGATACCGAAATGAATATACAGTGGATCATCGTCAAGAGCGACGAGGCGGCCGTGGATAATTACCTGGTTAAAGAGGACAAGAATAAAATCGAAGGCACGTTGGAAATCGCTGCCAAACTAATCGGTGGTAAGAACAAGTTCTACAAAGGCGATTACGTGGTCAAGCTGCTGCTGGACGGTCAGGAAAAAGTCGCTGTCCCTTTCAAGGTGCAGTAGGTTACCGGCGTTTCAGGGCTTGAAACTATTGCCCGGGCAGGCTCCTGATTTCCCATAACTTCTGAATACCGGGCTCGATTTTGCCCGACCATTCCGCGTACACCGCGTCTGTGGCCGCACGAAATGCTTTGACCTGGCCGGGCGTCAGTTCGGTTACAGTCATGCCCTTATCACGTAACAGGCTCAACTGTGTCCGGGCCGCATCGCGCGATAGCTTTATCTGTTCCTTTGAAGCTTCGCTTGCTGCCTGCCTGATGATTGCCTGGGCATTGCCGGGTAAGCCGTCCCAGTCCTTCTTGTTTATTCCCAGGATCATGGCATCGTACGAGTAATTCCAGATCGTGATGTGCTTCTGGACCTCGTAGAGCTTAGCAGACACAATAATGTCTATGGGGTTCTCCTCGCCGTCGATTTGCCCCTGCTTGAGTGCGCCGTAAACCTCGCCGAAGTTCATTGTTACCGGTATAGCCCCCATCGCTTTATAAATCGAGTTATAAAGCTCGACACCAGGGATACGGATTTTCAAACCGCGCAGGTCATCGGGCGTACTGATGGCGAGTTTGCTGTTGGTCAACTGGCGGAAACCATTCTCGCCGTAGGCGAGGCCGACTATACCCAGGGCTTCTGTCGCTTTCAGCAGTTGATTGCCGGCGGACCCGGACAGGGCCGCATCAACCTGTGAATAGTCCGTGAACAGCCAAGGCATCGAGATAGCCGCAAACGACTGGTCGAGGTTCGAATAAATCAGATTGGAGTGATAGGTAAAATCGATGCTGTCATCTTGCAGCATGGTCAGTTCTTTTACCTGGTCTCCGCCCGCCAGCTCGCCGTTGGGATAAACGGTTATTTGTATCTGACCACCGCTCCGTTGTTTGACCAGGTCAGCGAACAAACGCGCTCCCTTGGTCCACGACGAATCTTCGTTGGTAACAACGCTCATTGTCCAGTTGCGAGCCGGGATCTCCGATACTGACGCTGGAGAGCAACCGCATAGGGCGAGTGCTAATCCCGCCAGCAAAATGCATAGATCAGCCTTCAAATTAAACAAGTTCCCGTTCTCCTTTTGCCTCTTCCACTCTAAATACATCTTGGTAAATAGATAGCGGGGCACATTTTTTAGTAGTATACCCTAATCTTACTTTATTGTTTATGAAGCGCTCTTTGCTCAAGCTTTCCCGTATACAGTTCCCACGCGGTTTTTTCCTCCCCTGAAGCCTTCCAGAAAACGAAGTTGCAGACCTTTGCTCCGGCCGGGATGGTGCAGGTGAATTTAACCTGCCAGTCCTTGCTGATCCAACCCATATCGAAGAGAGCATCCAGCATGCCCTGCACCATGTAGCGCTGCACGCGGCAGTCGAAGGCGCTGTAATGGTCCTGGTGCGGGCACCAGGTTATATCGAAGCTGATCCGCTC
>CAIMUM010000165.1 GCA_903844685.1 uncultured Dehalococcoidia bacterium | reverse complement strand
TGAACGGCTGGGTTTGCAACACGTCCGAGGACGTGAAAATAGAGGTGGAGGGCGAAAGGGAATCTCTCGATTCATTTATATCCGCCATCAAAAGCGAGGCCCCGCCATTGGCACGTATAGAAAACTTGGCCGTGAGCTTCGGATCCTCTGTCGGCCATGGCAATTTTGAAATCCGTGAGAGCGAGGCGCTGCCGGGTAAATACCAGCTCGTATCCCCGGATATTGCCACCTGCAGCCCCTGCCTGGATGACGTTTTCACAGCCGGCAACCGGCGCCGGCATTACCCTTTCACCAACTGCACCAACTGCGGGCCGCGCTTCACCATCATCAAGGATATCCCCTACGACCGGCCGCTCACTACCATGTCCTCCTTCAAGATGTGCCCCGATTGTCAGCGCGAGTATGATAACCCGCTCGACCGCCGCTTCCATGCGCAACCCAACGCCTGCCCTGTCTGCGGTCCCCATCTTGAGCTTACCGACAAAATAGGTAAGCCGGTAGACTGTAGAGACGTCATAAATAAAACGGCTGAATTCCTCAGGGAGGGCAGGATAGTGGCCATCAAGGGATTGGGAGGCTTCCTGCTGGCCTGTAACGCCGAAAATGCGGAGGCTGTCACACTACTGCGCCGGCGCAAGCGCAGGCCATCCAAGCCTTTCGCCGTCATGCTCAGGGATATTGAAGAAGCCCGCAAACACTGCGTAGTCTCATACACCGAAGAGAGTCTGCTGGCTTCGCCGCAGGCGCCTATTGTGCTGCTCGAATGGAATAGCTCCTCTTCTATCTGCCGGGAAACAGGCCCGGGTCTGAAATACCTGGGCGTGATGCTCCCCTATACCCCACTCCACCATCTCATCCTGCAGGAAACCAACCTGCCGCTGGTGATGACCAGCGGCAATATCAGCGAGGAACCCATCGCCGGGCGAAACAGTGACGCTTTGCGAAGGTTGGGAGACATAGCGGATTATTTTGTTTTGCATGACCGTGACATTCACTCTACCTACGACGATAGCGTGGCTATAGTCTTTGACGGTGAACCGCGGCTTATCCGCCGCTCCCGCGGGTATGCCCCTTTTCCCATCCATCTCGCCTTCACGGCGCCTCAAATCCTGGCCTGCGGCGCCGAGGAGAAAAACACCTTTTGTCTCACGCGCGACAACCACGCCTTCGTGAGCCAGCATATCGGCGATATGGAGAATATCGAGACGATGGATCACTACGAGAGAACAGTGGAGCTGTATAAAAAGCTCTTCCGCATCCAGCCGGAGCTTATTGCTTACGACATGCACCCCGAGTACCTGCCCACCCGGTATGCGCTGGAGCAGGCGGAGAAACATGGTTTGAAGCCGGTGGCGGTTCAGCACCACCACGCACATATAGCCTCTTGCCTGGCTGATAACTGTAAAGAGGGTCCGGTTATCGGTGTAGCTTTTGACGGCACAGGCTACGGGACCGATGGGCATATCTGGGGCGGCGAGTTTCTGGTAGCTGATTACAAAGGTTTCAGGCGTGCGGGGCAACTGGAATACCTCCCACTACCCGGCGGCTCGCTGGCAATTAAAAAACCTTACCGCACGGCGCTTGGCTATATCCTGGCCCTGTTGGGCGAGCGAGCACTGGATAGCAGGCTGGGTTTCCTGGGCAAGATCGATACGGTTGAAAGAGATCTTGTGCGCAGGCAGGTCGAGCTCAACCTCAATTCCCCGCTTACCTCCAGCATGGGAAGGCTCTTCGACGCCGTATCCGCCATGGCCGGCATACGTTCCACCATCGACTATGAAGCCCAGGCCGCCATCGAGATGGAGATGATAACATACAATGCGGCAGGCGAAGCGGGCTCCTATCCTTTTTCGCTGACCGGCGATAACAGCTATACGATCGTCCTGCTCCACGAGCTTGTCGCAGCCGTCCTGGATGACCTGCTGAGGGGCTGCCATGCCTCCACGGTGGGCATGAGGTTTCATAACACCGCCGCTGCCATGACGCGTGACGTCTGCGTGAAAATCAGGGAGATATCAGGGTTAAATTCGGTGGCACTCAGTGGTGGGTGCTTCCAGAACCGGCTACTATTAACAAAGGTTACGGGCCTGCTCAGTCAATCCGGTTTTGATGTGCTCAACCATAAGAACGTGCCATCCAATGACGGCGGCGTCTCACTTGGCCAGGCCGTGATAGCTGCGAACGCAGTTTAGATGACTTCTTTCTCCATCAGTTCGGCGATCCGAACTTCGCTGTATCCCAGCAGTTCGGTGTAGATCTCGCTGTTGTGCTCACCCGGGAAGGACGCAGGTGGAAAGGGGTCGCCTGGCGTTTGCGAAAGCTTGAAGACCGTCCCCGGCATCTTGAGCGTGCCCGAGAGCATCTGCTCGACTTCCACAGTCATCCGGCGGCTGTTCATATGCGGGTCAACCACGATCTGGGCAGTATCCATAACCCGAGCGAAGGGCAGCCCGGCGTCATCCATTATCTTTTGCATCTCTGCCATGGTCTTGTCCTTCACCCAGGCTGCTAAACACATACGTGCCAGGCGGGCGCCGAATTATCCCGATGTGGCTTCCGCTTGTTCAGGCACCCGTTTTTAGCTATACTTCTTGCACATGTGCCTCGCTGTTCCGGTAAAGATAACGTCGATCGAAGGCGACCAGGCCGATGTAGATATCGGCGGGGTGAGCCGCAGGGTAAGCATCGCGCTTACACCGGAAGCCGAGGTCGGCAATTACGTCCTGCTGCATACAGGATACGCCATCAACGTGCTTAACGAGGAGGAAGCGCAGGAGACGCTCGACCTCCTTGAACGCATGGTTGAAGCTGGCGAAGGGGAATGATGAAAATAATCAGGCCGGTGTTTATATCTATTTTCGTATTTGCGGTCATCGCAGCGATAAGCCTGTCATGCGCGGTTCAACCGCAGGGCTCACCGCCGGCTGCGCCGCCGGATATACCAAAGCAGTCTCCGATCCTGCCCACGCCTGCTGCCGAAAATGGGACCCCTGCTGCGGTGCCACAGGCAGGGAAAACCGCCGTTAACCTGGGTAAACTGGTGTTTGTTTCCGGGACAAACGACCCTGGCGGGCCGCAGATATATACTGCTAACATAGACGGTACCAATTGGGTTCGGTTGACTAAGAGTAAAACGGGCGGCGACCGCTTCCCCAAATGGTCGCCTGACGGAACTAAAATCGTCTTTTACACTGACCGCGACGGCGATTACGAAATCTACTTGATGAACGCCGACGGCAGCAATCCTACCAGGCTGACCAAAGACAATGGCAATAACGAGATGCCGGCCTGGTCGCCGGACAGCCGGAAAATCGCCTTCACCTCCGACCGCGATGGGAACGAGCAGATTTATACGATGGATGCGGACGGCGCCAACCAGGTACGGATTACCAGCAACACATTCAATGACGCCGCCCCCTGCTGGTCACCGGACGGCAACAGGATAACCTTCCAGAGTGACCGCGACGGCAACCCCGAGATTTACACCATGCGTTCCGACGGCAGCAACCAGGTGAGGATCACCAGCAATCTGCAGGTTGATACCTTCCCATCCTGGTCGCCTGACGGCAACAAAATCGCCTTCCAGTCCAACGAAAACGGCAATTTCGAGATATATACGATGTACCCCGATGGCACGGAGCGCAAGCGCCTTACTACGGGCACAATTGACAATAAGTATCCCGCCTGGTCACCGGACGGCAGCAAGATGGTTTTCTATTCGAAACGGGATTGCTCCAACGACAACGGCGAGATTTACATCATGAATGCCGACGGCAGCGGCCAGGTGCGCGTGACGCGCAGTGAGTGCACGGACTCCGGGTTAGCCGACTGGCGCTGAACGCTATGGGTAACAGCCGGCCCGGCGTTTCACCAGCGTTTGTACGTTGCGTTCTAATTCAAGTAGAATAACTACCTGATGAGGTTCATCGACGAGTTCCGCAACGCCGAACTGGTTCGCAGACTGGCCGATAAGATCGCCAGGGTTTCCACAAGACCGTCCAGGCTGATGGAATTCTGCGGTGGTCACACGGTCGCCATTATGCGCAATGGCATCCGCCAGTTGCTGCCACCCACCATCGAGATGCTCTCAGGCCCAGGTTGCCCTGTTTGTGTCACAGCCAACAGCGACATCGATGAAGCCATCGCGCTGGCCGGCCTTCCGGATGTAATCATTACCACCTTCGGGGATATGCTTAAGGTCCCCGGCAGCTACTCCAGCCTCCAGAAAGCGCGTGCTGAAGGCAGTGACATACGCATCGTTTACTCCACGCAGGACGCACTGCAGGTAGCCCGCGATAACCCACAGCAATCAATTATCTTCATCGGGGTCGGCTTCGAGACAACCGCGCCCACTGTCGCCATGGCAGTCGTACAGGCCGAAAAAGAGGACCTGCGTAATTTCTACGTGCTCTGCCAGCTCAAGACGACTCCCCCCGCTATGAGGGCACTGCTCGACCTGGGTGAGATCAAGATCAACGGCATCATCTGCCCGGGGCATGTTACCACGATTATCGGCACCGGCCCCTACCAGGCTTATGCCCGCGATTACGGCGTGGCCTGCGTGGTCGCCGGCTTCGAGCCTGTCGACATCCTTCAGGCCGTGGAGATGCTGGTGCAGCAGATTGAGCGGGGTGATCCCCGCGTTGAAATCGCCTACACCCGGGGTGTCAGGCCCGGGGGAAACCTGAAAGCGCTGGAACTGATGCACAACGTCTTCGATACTGCCGGCGCAAGCTGGCGCGGCCTGGGCGAGATACCCTGTAGCGGCCTCAAGTTGAAGATGAAATACGCCCGCTTCGATGCCGGCCGCGCATTCGACGTTGTGCTGCCCCCTGCCAGGGAAGCGCCCGGTTGCCGCTGCGGCGAGGTGCTGCGCGGGGTTATCGCTCCGACCGGCTGCAAGCTTTTCAGAAAAGCCTGCTCTCCTGAGAACCCTATCGGGCCCTGCATGGTTTCCTCAGAGGGCAGCTGCGCCGCCTATTACCAGTACGGAGAGTCCGATGGGTGAAAAAATATTGCTGGCTCACGGCAGCGGCAGCAGGCTCAGCCACGACCTTATAGACAGGATACTTGCGCCGCCCCTCAACAACCCCATCCTCTCCCGCATGGACGACTCGGCCGTCTTCGAACTATCAGGAAAGGTAGCCTTCACCACCGACAGCTACGTGGTCAGCCCGATTTTCTTCCCGGGTGGGGATATCGGCAGACTGGCGGTCTGCGGCACGGTTAATGACCTTTCCATGAGCGGCGCCCGGCCTCTCTACATCAGCCTGGCACTGATTATCGAGGAAGGCCTGGAATTGGAGGATTTGCGCAGGGTTGTCGAGTCCGTCGCGGAGACCGCTGCAGAAGCCGGCGTAATAATCGTTACCGGCGATACCAAGGTAGTCAACCGCGGCCAAGCTGACCGCCTTTTCATCAATACTGCCGGTATAGGCCTTATCGAAGGTGAAGCGGACATCTCGGGTTCTAACGCCAGGCCGGGCGACAGGATAATCCTGAGCGGCGGCATCGGCGAGCACGGCATGGCCGTCATGAGCAAGCGTGAAGGTCTGCAGTTCAACCTTCCCGTCACCAGCGACTGCGCCCCGCTTAACCACCTGACAGCCGCTATGCTGGCTGCCAGCCGCCGGATACATAGCCTGCGCGACCCCACACGGGGAGGCCTGGCCTCCACCCTCAACGAATTCGCCCGGCAATCCGGAGTGGGGATTACCATCGAAGAGGCAAAAATACCCGTCCATGACGGTGTACGGGGCGCCTGCGAGCTGCTGGGACTGGACCCGCTTTATATAGCCAACGAGGGCAAGCTGGTAGCGGTCGTTGATCCGGAAGACGCGGACATAGTGCTGGCCGCGATGAAAAAGAATAGATACGGGGTACAGGCCGCCATAATAGGCGAAGTCACTACTGAACATAAAGGCCGAGTGGTGATGAAAACCAGGATTGGCTCATCTCGCATCGTCGATATGCCGGCAGGCGAGATATTGCCGCGTATTTGCTGATCTCATGGAAACCAGAGGGCGCATCACTGTGCTGGGCATCGGCAACCCCCTGTGCCGCGATGATGGCATCGGTATCCGTGTTATCGGAGAGATGCGGGAAAGCGGAAAATACCCGGAAATAGCTATCCTCGACGGCGGAGCCGCGCCTGATCTCTTTTCGCTGCTGGACCCGGACTCCGGCAAGCTTATTATCGTGGATGCGCTGCGGGGCGGGGGCCGGCCGGGGGATATCTACCGGCTCAAACTCGGCGTGGAAAATATCGCGGATGAGATGCCCGCTTCCCTGCACGGTATGGGCATCCTAGATAGCCTGAAACTGATGAAGCAACTGGGCAGGCGCCTGCCCGCCGTGATTATTATAGGCATTGAACCGGCCGATGTTTCGCACGGCCTCCGGTTGTCACC
>CAIMUM010000164.1 GCA_903844685.1 uncultured Dehalococcoidia bacterium | reverse complement strand
GCCGCGTTTACAAGACTTACGGCGAAGGCAAGCCCATCCAGTTGAAGCTGCTGGGCCGGGGAATCAACACATCCCTGCAAATGCTGGAAAAGGTTGCAGCAAGCTAATTAGTTGATCCAACCAGACATATTAGTCCCCCGTTCCGCAAGGAGCGGGGGATTTTCTTATGAGGGTGCTTATTGACAGTTGCGCTTTTGCGCAAAAGCAAATTAAGCGTTAAAACGGATGGCGCTACGCAATGTGTGTGATAAATTGTTAGTGTAAAGAAAAAGCAAACAACCGACGAAATAAAGGAGGAAAATAAAATGGCTGAAACTAAAGTAAAAGGAAAGAATGCAGTCGAGGTTAAAGCAGACAGCGGAGTGAATTTCTGGACGGACAAGGCGCCGTGCTGGGAGCTCTGCAACTGCCCGGAGATGATAAAGAGCGAATGCCCGGTTGAGAAATACCAGTTCTTGCCCTGCTGGGAGATCGAAGGGACTTATTGCAAACTGGACGACAAGGGCGCTACCGGCCGCGATACCAGCATCTGCGAGACCTGCAGGGTCTACAAGAAATATGCCAACGGCCAGCCCATCGTGCTCAAACTCTTCGGGAAGGGCATCGACACCCACCTGAAGGAACTCGAAAAAATAGCGAAATAAATCGACTGAGAACAAAATGAAAGTGGGGCTGCTCCTCAGGAGCAGCCCCACTTTCTATTTTCTCTTCCTGGTTAGGCGCGGGCGGCCTCTTTTATCTCTATACCCGCTAGTGCTTCCCTGAGATCCTTCAGATTGATGATGTCGTCCCTGTTATAGCGCAGAAGCTGGTTAAGCGCGGCACGGTTGTTGGAGAGCTTATACTGATGCCACAGCCATATGGCATCCAGTCCATTCATACCCTCGGTCTCCCTGGATATGCCTAATTGCCTCAACACCTTCTTGAAACCGCCGCGCAGGTTGTAGTCCCAGCATTTGTACATCAGGTCGGTGTGAGGGTGCATAAGGCCGAGGTCCGGCCCGAAGTGGGTGCGGATAAACGGTACATCGAATCGGGAACCGTTGTAGGTAAACATCTGCTCGGTCCCTTGCATGACGTTGAGCAGGTTCTTGCAGGTCAGTTTTTCATCGTAAAGCTGCACCAGCTTGCTCTCGCTGCTGTTGCAGAAATAGATCCCGATAACCGTTATGCTGCTTTCATGGGGATACAGCCCGGTAGTCTCGATGTCCAGGTAGGCGTCGGGGAAGCCGATCATGATAAATCCTTGCCCTGATTATACAATATTCTGCTCGCAATCAGCATTCCGGGTATGAGCCTGTACATATAGGGCTAATGGTATGCCGTACCCTTGACATCTTGTTTGTCAAAGCCTTATCCTGCCAGTTCTGTTTTAAGCCGGTATGTGATGGCCCCCAGGCCGAATAGGATAACCGCCAGGTCGGTCAGGCAGCCGACGAAGGGGATGACGCCGCAGACGTAGACTACTAAGAGTCCTATGGCCAGCGCCGCTATCAGCCTGCCGGTTGAATTTGCGTCTGCGCGCTGCCTGAGTAGCCATTTGCCGATGAATAACCCCATGAAGATGTGGCCAAGATAAACAGCAAATATATAAAGGGCCAGCGTTGCCAGTCCCAGCGGTATTCCGATAATGAGCGCACAGGCGATGGCTATTGCTACAGGCGCCAGGAATAGGACCAGCGCTCCGTAGCCCAGGCATGGCCAGGGTTTACTTTTAAGTGTGTCGACCAGGCCGGGTATATATTTGCGTGCCAGCAGTATGAATATGATACCCGTCAGAAGCGCCGCGGCGTATTTGATCACCACAACTACCAGCAGCAATATAACAATGAAGCCTACGACAGCGGAAACCAGGCCGCCGATGGCCTGGCCGATGGTTTCAGCGGACGGTTTGGGCTGTGGAGGCGGAGGTATGTGTTTTATCTCGCCTTTAACCGTAGCCTCTTGGGCCTGTTCTGCGTTTTTCTCAGATTTATAGGTCAGGTTCCCGGCGATGCTGGCTGCAGGCTCCAGCTTAACATCGTCACCCTCAATGTCCACATTGCCGCCCACACTGTTGTTGATGATCAGCTTGCCGGCGCTGCCGCGGATGTCCCTGGCTACCGGGCCGTCTACCTGTACTGCCGCTGCTGCTACCAGGAGATCACGGCCGACCGAACCCGACCTGGCGATATTAACCTGGGATGTGGCGGTAACCAGGTCACCGCCGATGGCGCTATTAACGTCAAGCGATGAGGCCGCCACGCGTACGGAGTCCCTGACCCGGCCCTTGACTACGATATCCTGCCCTGCGCCGATAATACTGCCGTTGACGTCGCCGTTGATGGTGATCCTGTTGCCGAATACGATCACATCACCGTTGACCGTTCCGTCAACGGTGATGCTCGAGCCGAAGAGGTAGAGGTCGTCGTTGATAACATCGCCGGCGGGGATTGTCAGCCTCTCCCCGTTGCGTATGTCAGCGGCGTTGACCGGTGTGATAATGAGGACCGAAACTGCCAGCACGGCTGCCAGCAGAGTGATGAACCTACCTGCCTGTTTAACCATGGCCTGCCTCCCTTTAACTGGATTTGATTCAGACCAATTCTTGCACATTTGAGGGGTCTATTCAACCGCCGGCGGGGAATTCCCTGCTGTCAGCAGCCCATACCCCTCCCTGCGCATCTTGACGTAGCTGAATTTGGCGAAGAAGAGCAGCACCCAGGCGGTGAAGTACATGAACAGCAGAAGGGCTATGACCGAACTGATCGGGCCGTAAACGAGGTTGTATTGGGCGAAATTTTTTACGTACCAGACGAAGACGAAGCGGATGATTTCGAAGCCGATGGCGGCAAGCAGCGCACCCAGCCAGATATGCCGCCACCCGGGACGGTTGCTGGGGACGAAACGGTAGAGCAAAAGTATTACAGCATAGGCCATTATACCGCTGAATAGCGCGAAAACCATCCTTTCGAAGAGGCTGGTTTTGGTGAATTTGAATATCCAGAGTTGCATATTCGATTCGTGCATAAAATGGATGGCGGTGGTGAGCCAGATGAAGACAACCAGGCCTAATACTGCCAGCGCCAGCATGCTGACATCCATAAGCTCCCCTTTGACAAAGGTCTGGCCGGAGGGCGTGCCCCAGGCCCGGTTGAGAGAGTTGCGCAGGCGATCGAAGAATGTCAGCGCGCTCCATAGGAGCAGCAACAGCGCTATTATGCCCGTGGCTTCGCGTGCCTTTATAACGGTTTCCAGTGTATTGACTATCAGTCCCTTGGCTACCGGGATAAGGGTTCCCATAGCGATAATGACCTGGTTTTCAATTTCCGAGGAGGACATCATGTAGCCGGCAAGTGATATCAATACCAGTGCGAAAGGAAAAAGCGAGAAAAGCAGACTGTAGGCTACCGCCGACGCCAGCATACTGCTGTTGTCCGCATAGAATTCATCACACGTGGTCCAGAGCAGGGATATTACCCGGTTCTTTTTTACGGCCTCCCAAAATTTCATAACCCTTTCCTCACTTAAAAATCGGCAACAGCAGGATTGACTATATGTTATCAGATTTCAGCATGAGGTTTTAATGTCATGGTAAGAGTTCCCCTGTTTTGCAGTAAAATTAACTGTAGCAGATTAGAAAGGAGGATTGTCATGGGGGAATCACAAAACGAGCAGAAAAAGACCGCCGCCGGTAACCTGGGTGATATGTTCGATGCGCTGGGGGATGCGATGGGGCAGATCTTCAACGACCCGAAGCTGAAAGAGAAGGCGCGCGAACTGGGTAAAGCGGCCAAGGAATCGGCCGAGACGCTCGGGGAGCGCTTCAAGGACGATGAGGTGAAGGCCAAATTCAAGGACGTCGGCAAGGCCGCCCAGGCCTTCGGCAAGAACGTGGCCGATATATTTACGGAGGATACGAGAAAGGAAAATTCCCCTGATAAACCGGCCGAACCTCCTGCGCCAAAGGGCCCGTGATCCCGCTGGTTTGACATAACGCTGTCACGGCGCCGGCAATGATTAATTTTAAGGCGGGTTTGAAAATCCGCCCCTACAGTAGGGGCGGACATAAATGTCCGCCTGAGACATTCTATGCTGAGCATAAATAAATAAGTCATTGCGAGGAGCGCAACGATGCGGCAATCTCATTGCATGGGCTCTTCGATTTAAAGATTGCTTCGCTGCCTGCCACGCCTTCAGTTCGCAGATTCGGCTCACCGCAATGACATTTTACGAATCCGCACTGCCCTTGCCGTCCTTCTGCGCCGCCTGCGTGTAGGCCACCACTGCGGCAATGGCCGCCGCGCGCTTGCTGTCGTCGAAAACCTGTGACAGCTTCTCCTCCAGCGGCTGTTCGCGCGCCATGATGGCCTGCATATCGTCGATGAGCGTGGTCTCCTGCGTAATGAAGTGCGTGCCCAGTTCGCCATCGCAGAAGCGCTTATTCTCCATGACCGCCTTGTGGAAGGGGATATTGGTCTTAACTCCCACGATGACGTACTCGTAGAGGGCGCGCTTCATGCGCTCGATGGCCTCGCCGCGCGTGCGACCCCAGGCTACCAGCTTGGATATCATCGGGTCGTAGTTGGGCGAGATGGTATAGCGCGTATGCACGCCGCTGTCCACGCGTATGCCCATGCCGCCCGGTGAGCGGTAACCGCGCAGCTTGCCCGGCGAAGGCGCGAAGTTATTCAGGGGGTCCTCAGCGTTGATGCGGCACTCGATTGCCCAGCCGTTCATCGTCACGTCCTCCTGCTTGATATCCAGATGCTTGCCCGAGGCTATCAGGAGCTGCTCCTTGACGATATCGATACCTGTCACCATCTCGGTGACCGGATGCTCCACCTGTACACGCGTATTCATCTCCATAAAATAGAATTGGCCCTTTGAGAAGATGAATTCGATGGTGCCGGCGTTCTCGTATTTTATCTGTCGCGCGGCTTTGACTGCCACCTCGCCCATACGGGCGCGCAGTTCCGGCGTCAGGGCCGGAGATGGCGCCTCTTCGATCAGTTTCTGGTGGCGGCGCTGGATAGAGCACTCGCGCTCGCCCAGGTGGATCACGTTGCCGTGCGAATCGGCCAGCACCTGGAACTCGATATGGCGCGGGTGTTCGATATACTTCTCGATGTAAACCTCCGGCATGCCGAAGGTGCTGGCGGCTATCTGGCTGGAATTCTCCAGGCCCTTTTTCAGGTCGGCCTCATCGTGTACTATGGTCATGCCGATGCCGCCGCCGCCGCCCGACGGCTTGATGATGATGGGATAGCCGATTTTCCTGGCTATTTTACTGGCGTCCTCGAATTCGCTGACTGCGTCCTTGGTGCCCGGGGTGATCGGTACACCGGCCTTATTCATCTCCTTGCGCGCGGCTATCTTGCTGCCCATCAGTTCAATGACGCGGCTGGAAGGCCCGATGAACTTGATGCCCTCCCTTTCGCATGAGTAGGCGAAACCCGGGTTTTCGGCCAGGAAGCCGTAGCCCGGGTGTATGCCGTCCGCCCCGCTCTCCCTGGCGACGGCTATGATCTTCTTGATATTCAGGTAGCTCTCGATGGCGGGCGGCGCGCCGATGCAGTAAGCCTCGTCGGCGTACCGGGCGAAGAGCGCTTCCCTGTCTGCCTCTGAGTAAACGGCCACCGTGCGTATGCCAAGCTCGCGGCAGGCACGCATCACGCGTATGGCGATCTCACCGCGGTTGGCGATCAGTACTTTTCTTAGCATTTTAATTCACGCATACTCTTTATCAATGTTGGGGCCTACCTTCAGGTGCGCCCGGTATCGGGCGGGTTTTTAAACCCGCCTCTACTCAATGACCATCAGGACATCGTCCTTATTCACTATCTCGCCATTGAAGGCGAATATCTCTTTGACTGCGCCCGTGTACGGGCTGTGCACATCGCTCTGCATCTTCATGGCCTCGGTCACCACCATGG
>CAIMUM010000163.1 GCA_903844685.1 uncultured Dehalococcoidia bacterium | reverse complement strand
TGGCCTACCTGCGCCAGCTTGACCTGGGATTAAGCGTCACCGGCCTTTCCCGCGACGTATCCTGGGGTCTTTACATCGCCAACTTCACCTTCTTCGTGGGCGTGGCCGCCTCTGCTGTCATGCTGGTCATCCCCTACTACCTGCACAACGAGAAAGCCTTCAGAAAGATCATCATACTGGGCGAATTCCTGGCGGTCGCTGCGGTGGTCGTCTGCATCACCTTCATCGTGGTTGACCTGGGCCAGCCGTCGCGCGTCTTCAACATTTTCCTCTATCCCTCGCCCACTTCCATCCTATTTTGGGACACCGTGGTGCTGAGCGGCTACTTGCTGCTCAACATCATCATCGGCTGGGTCACACTCGATGCCGACAGCAAAGAACTGCCGCCGCCGGCCTGGATCAAGCCTGTTATCATCCTTTCCATTCCCTGGGCCATCAGCATCCACACGGTCACAGCTTTCATATATGCCGGCCTGGCGGCGCGTCCTTTCTGGATGACCGCACTGCTGGCGCCGCGCTTTCTGGCCTCGGCCTTCGCCTCGGGCCCCGCGCTGTTGATATTACTGGCTTTGCTGCTCAGGCGTTTTGCCGGCTTCGACCCCGGAAAGGACTCACTCGATAAGGTGGCAAAGATAGTTGCTTACGGCATCATCGCTACGGTCTTCTTCCTGGTTCTGGAGATCTTCACCGTTTTCTACAGCCAGGAACCGGAAGGCATGGCACACTTCCAATACCTTTTTTTCGGGCTGGATGGCCATTCCGGACTTGTCCCCTGGATGTGGACATCGGTAACCCTGGCAATAGCAGCCATCGTCTTGCTTTTGCTGCCATCAGCGCGTAAAAACACAGCGATTCTTGCCTCGGCCTGCGCCGCTGTCTTTATATCCGTCTGGATAGATAAAGGCCTCGGCCTGATAGTGCCGGGCTTCATCCCTAATCCTTTAGGCGAGGTTTACGAATACGTGCCTACTTTAAACGAAGCGCTTATCGTATTGGGAGTGTGGGCAATGGGAGGATTGATTCTGACTCTGCTTTACAAGGTGGTGCTGGGAGTAAGATACGCAAAGCGGGTTGACCAATCCCCAGGCACAAATACTGATGTTTAGCCGCTGCGGTCATCAGAGCGTCCGTTGACAAAGCCGATCCCTGTAAAGATAATTAGAACACAATTATGAACCACCCGCTGAATTCGATACCGCAGGGCCGGAAGCTGGCAACGTTCCTCTGGCTGCTGGGCGCCACGGTAGCCCTCTCAGTGATCATGCGATTGATAGGCCCTTTTACCCCCAATATCGTTGACTTTGAGTTTGCCAATACTGCGGCTAAAGCTGCGGGCGTCATAAATGCCTGGGATGCGCTGGGTAAGCTGAGGGCCTGTTTCAACCTGGGCATTGACTACCTGTACATGCCAGCCTACTCCACCACTATTGGCCTGGCCTGCGTAATGGGCGCGGGTGTCATCGCGGGCAAAGGCTGGCGTAACCTCGGCATACTGCTGGCCTGGGGACTGTGGCTGGCCGCCATTTTCGATGCCGTTGAGAATTACGCCCTCATCACCATGATGTTCAACGGGGTATCAGACCCCTATCCAGCGGTCTCCTCCTTCTGCGCTACGTGCAAATTCATCCTCATCCTGCTGGGGCTTTTTTACGCGCTGGCTTCGCTTATCATCTACTTCGTCAAGCTGACCAGGGGGAAGCTGGTACCGCTGCACTGAGAAGCACTTCAAGAGTAAGCGTGTAGCCCGCCGAAGAAGAAGTTGCCGAAAAAAGTGACCAGCACCGCTAGGAACCCGATGACCAGGAACCACGCGCTACGGCTTTCCCGCCACTTCAGCACAAACCGTGTAAATAAATACCCGGCATAAATCAGCCAGGTAACCAGCGCGGCGGTTTCCTTGGGATCCCACGACCAATAATTGCCCCACGCTATATTCGCCCAGATGGAGCCCAGGATAAGCACCACCGTCATAAATAAGAAACCGGTCAAAGAGGACTCGTAACCTATCCTATCCAGCATTTCCGGTTTGGGTAAAAACGCCGCCTGATATTTCTTCCTAGCCAGGAAAAGAGCCGCCGAGGCAAAGCCCAGAGCGAACATGCCATAAGCGATGATGGCGCAGGAAACATGCGCCGGCAGCAGCCAAGCTTGATTAAGTATCGGTGACAGGGGAGTATGCTGAGAGGGCTGGCTGAAAGCGAAAGCCAGCAGGGCAAAGGCCACTAAAGCGCCCGATGCGCTGATGATACCACTCCTGAACCTCCACCAGGCCAACAGGACAGCCAGCAGTATACCCCAGCCAAATGAAGCCGAGAACTCATACATATCGGTAAAAGGCACATGCCCGCTTAAAACCGCCCGCACAACAAGGGAAACCGTCAGCATTATCCAGGCCAGCGCCAGCACCGGCAGCGCAAAACGAGCCACGGATTTATCCAATGCCTGTTTATTCAACGACATGGAGATAAAGCCCCAGACATACAGCACCAGGGTTAACTGGAGAGCCACCAGCGAGACTACAAAAGCGATAATTTCGAGTTGGTACATTCTATCAGTTTACAAATAATACAAATATTGTATAATTTACCTAATATCGCCACAAGTTAACCAAGTAACAACAATATTTTGCCTGTAAGTGGTATTATTTTACAGTAACCGGTAATCCAAAGGTAAATGACCAGGAGGTACTGCATATGGCAGACAATGATACCCCGTTAATCGATGAATTGGAAAAAGGCCCCTGGCCTTCCTACATTAAAGAGATCAAGCGGGCGGCCAAGAAAAATGCTGCGGCCAAAGACCTACTGGGCGTCCAGGAGCTATCTTTCCAAGAGAGGATTACGCACTGGAAACACGGCGGCATTGTAGGCGTGACCGGCTACGGCGCAGGCGTTATCGGCAGGTACGTGGATGCCCCCGATAAATTCCCCGCTGTTGAGATGTTCCACACGATGCGCATCAACCAGCCTGCCGGCTGGTTTTACACGACCGATGCACTACGCAAGATCTGCGACATCTGGGAGAAATATGGCAGTGGACTGACCAACTTCCACGGCTCGACAGGCGACATCATACTGCTGGGCACCAACACCAAAAGCCTGCAACCCTGCTTCGACGAGCTTACCGAGGCCGGCTTCGACCTGGGCGGTTCCGGCTCGGCGCTACGCACCATCAGTTGCTGCGTCGGCCCGGCCCGCTGCGAGTATTCCTGCATCGATACACTGGACATCTGCGCCAATCTCACGCAGGAGTTCCAGGACGAGATACACCGCCCGCGCTGGCCTTATAAATTCAAGATCAAGATTTCAGGCTGCCCCAACGATGGCGTGGCCGCCATCGCGCGCGCCGATTTCACCATCATCGGCACCTGGCATGATACTCTGCGCATCGACCAGGACGAGGTACGCAAATATGTTAAGAACGGTTTCGATATCAGGGGCCTCGTAACCGAAAAATGCCCGACGAAAGCTCTGGCCTGGGACGATAAGGAGCTGAAACTGAACCTGCGGACCGCGGACTGCGTGCGCTGCATGCACTGCATCAACAAGATGCCCAAGGCGCTGAGACCCGGGGTTGACAGGGGCGCGACCATACTCATCGGCGGCAAGGCTCCCATCATCAAGGGCGCTTACCTCTCCTGGGTGCTGGTACCCTTCATGAAGATGGAGCCGCCCTACGACGAAGCCAAGGTCCTGCTACGCAAGATCTGGGAGTGGTGGGACGAGAACGGCCGCTCGCGCGAGCGCATCGCCGAGCTTATCGAGCGAATGGGACTCAAGACTTTCCTGCGAGCGGTTGATATCAAGCCCGTTCCGCAGATGGTCTTTAAACCGAGGGCAAACCCATACGTATTCTTCGATTAAATACGTTTAAGGAGAGATAAGATGGGAAAAAGCGATATCGGACCCCCGAGCTATAAAAAAATGCTTCCCGCTGTTATCGAGAAGAACTACGGGAAGTGGAAATACCACGAGATACTCAAACCGGGCGTGCTTAAACACGTATCGGAGTCCGGCGACGAAGTCTGGACCGTCCGGGCAGGCTCACCCAGGCTGGTCAGCATCGATTTCATCCGCGATATCTGCGATATCGCCGACAAATACTGCGACGGCAAGTTGCGCTTCACCAGCCGTTCCAATGTCGAGTTCATGACACCCAAAAAAGAGAACGTCGAACCCATCATCCAGGCCGTGCAGAAGATCGGCCTTCCGGTGGGCGGCACGGGCAAGTCCATATCCAATATCATACACACGCAGGGTTGGGCGCACTGCCACAGCGCGGCCACCGACTCCTCGGGCATAGTGAAGGCCATCATGGACGAGCTTTACCCCTACTTTACCAGCATGAAGCTGCCGGCCAAACTGCGCGTAGCGCTGGCCTGCTGCATCAATATGTGCGGCGCGGTGCATTGCTCTGATATCGCTATCGTCGGCATACACACCAAGCCACCCAAGATCGATAATAGCAAGGTCGGAGCTGTCTGCGAGATACCCACCACCATGGCATCCTGCCCGACGGGCGCCATCCGCAAGAACCCCGATCCCAACGTCAAGGGGTTGGTTGTCAACGAGGAGAAGTGTATGTACTGCGGCAACTGCTTCACGGTCTGCCCGGCCATGCCGCTGGCCGACGCGGAGGGCGATGGTGTCGCCATCTACGTAGGCGGCAAGGTCTCCAACGCGCGCAGCGCTCCCATGTTCTCCCGCCTGGCCATCCCCTACCTGCCCAACAATCCGCCGCGCTGGCCTGAGGCCGTGAGCGCCATCAAAAACATCGTGGAGGTTTATGCTAAAAACGCCCTGCCGGACGAGAGGATGGGCGAGTGGATTAACCGCGTGGGCTGGGAGAATTTCTTCAAGCTTACCGGCATTGAGTTTACCGAGTACCACATCGACGATTTCACCCACGGCGTGGATACCTACCGCACCACCACGCAGTTCAGGTGGTAAAAGGAGCTTAAGATGACTGAAGGCGTAACAGAAGAGCTTAAAGACAAGATACTGAAATACTTAGGCACGGTTTCCAAGGCCAAGAACCGGGACGTAGCCCGCGCCCTGGAAATTGATAAAGCTATTGTTGATAAAGGCATAGCTGAGCTGGCCAAGGAGGACAAGATAGAGTATATCTACCTTGGCACTTCCTACATACAGCTCAAGCAGAAATAAGCTTAGAAACCCAGGCAGATACCGCGCTTGATGATAGCCGCCCCCCAGGGGCGCTCGGGCAAGACAACCGTCGCCATCGGCCTGTGCGCTGCCCTCAGACAGAGGGGACTCAAGGTCAAGCCTTTCAAGAAAGGCCCTGACTATATCGACTCCTCCTGGCTGACGGCGGCTTCGGGCATAAGCTGCGGCAACCTCGACCCTTTCATGTTCGACCTTCCAACCCTGATGAAGGGCTTTCAAAAAGCCAGCAATGGCGCAGACATAACCGTCATTGAGGCATCAATGGGACTTTACGACAGCTCCTGCGAGGACGGCCAGGGCAGCTCAGCCTGGCTGGCGCGCCAGCTTCAGACACCCATCATCCTGGTTGTTAACTGCGCCCGCATGACGCGCAGCACCGCCGCTATGGTGCGCGGCTACCAGGACTTCGAGCGCGGAACGCATATAGCCGGTGTAATTTTAAATAATGTGGGCAACGCCAGGCACGAAAGCACTATCGTCAAAGCCCTTGAGCACCATTGCGGCATACCCGTGCTGGGTGCGTTGCCCAGGGATGTGCGTCTCAGCATTCGGGAGCGCCACCTCGGCATCGTCCCTCTCCAGGAGCAGGCCGAGGCCGCCGCCATGATCGACCGCATCAGCAGTATTTTCATGAAGCACACCGATATCGACCGTATACTCGATATTGCCCGTGAATCGGTGGGATTGCTTCGCTTCGCTCGCAATGACAGTGTTGAAGTTGTCATTGCGAGGAGCGCAGCCACGAAGCAATCTTCCGTCCAATTAGTCAATATCGGCGTCCTGGCCGATAAGGCATTCACTTTCTATTACCCTGAAAACCTTGAAGCCCTTGATCAGGCCGGGGCATGCCTGGTTTATATCGATTCCTTTAAAGATAACCGCCTGCCGGAAATCGATGCGCTTTATATCGGCGGCGGCTTTCCCGAGGTGTACGCGGAGGAACTCGAAGCCAACGCCCACCTCAGGCAAAGCATTAAAGCGGTCGTGGAATCGGGTTTACCCGTGTATGCCGAATGCGCCGGCCTTATGTACCTCTGCAACGCTATTATTAAGGATGGCCGCGCCATCAGCATGTGCGGCGTGATCAAATCCAGCATCATAATCGAAAAGAAACCCCAGGGCCACGGCTATGTAATGGCCGAAGTGACAGGGGATAACGCGTTTTTCGGCAAAGGGTCCCTGCTGCGCGGCCACGAGTTCCACCATTCTCGGCTGTCAACTACCGAGGGATTGAAGTTCGCTTATAAAGTCACCCGAGGTCATGGGGTGGATGGCCATAACGATGGAATAGTCTACAAGAACGTCCTGGCAGCCTACACTCACCTTCACGCCTGGGGTGTGCCGGACTGGGCCGTAAATTTCGTCAAGCTGGCTGCCTCGAGGCAAAGAGCGGGTCAGAAATCAAGTGTATAAAACCGGAGGATAAAGAGATGGCAGTATGCCCGGTATGCAAAATGGAAGTCGAAGAAAAGAAAGCGCGGGGTACCAGCGAACACAAAGGCAAAACTTACCACTTCTGCTGCAAAGCCTGCAAGAAGAAGTTCGACGAAACCCCGGATAAATACTCAACCGATAAATAAACAACAGGAGTACACAGTATGCCTAAAGTTATACTTGGCGGAAAAGAACTTGAAATCGATGAGGACGGCTTCATCCAGGAGCCTGAGAAATGGGACAAGGCCGTAGCCGAGGATATAGCTAAGACCGAGGAAGCTTACCCCATGAGCGAAGACCACTGGAAGGTGGTCAATTACCTGCGTAACTATTTCCTGGAATTCGAGATAGCCCCACCCATCCGGATGATCACCAAGCAGACCGGCATCGACCTCAAGACCGTCTACAAGCTCTTCCCGGGCGGCCCGGCCAAGGGCGCCTGCAAAGTGGCGGGATTGCCCAAGCCGACCGGCTGCGT
>CAIMUM010000162.1 GCA_903844685.1 uncultured Dehalococcoidia bacterium | reverse complement strand
TTCAGCGCCTTCTCAGTAAGATGCTTCCCCCGCAGGCTGATATCCCTCAGCAGGCGTAACGGGCAGCAATTCGCCCTTTTGCGCCTTAAGATGGTGCACGGTTAAGTTATACAGATTTTCCTCTCTCAATAAATGCTGTCTGAATCTCCGCAGCCAGGAAAAGCGACCCGGTCGCCAGTATAAGATCCCCTGAGCATGCCGTCGAAAGGGCCGCTGTTAATGCTTTTGCCGCGTCCGGTTCTTCGCTGATATTTAAGCGGTTGTTTATTAACAGCTTCCGCATGTGTTCCGCTGAGGCGGCCCGGGCGTGGTGCGAACTGGTAAGAAATACATGGTCAGCAAATCCTTCAAGCTCGCCTCCCATGCCGCTGATATCCTTATCACTCGACGAGCCGAAGATGACGTATGCCCGTGAATAGGAAAAATACTTGCGGATAGATTCCAAGAGCCTCGCGAGTGAATACGCATTGTGGGCGCCGTCGATAATAACCAGCGGGGCCAGGTTGAGGATTTGCATACGTGCCGGCCATCTCACCCGGCCGATGCCCAGCAAGATATCTTTATAAGTTATATTTGCTCCCTGCTGCTGCAATATCTCGGTAGCTGCGATAGCCAGTGAAGCGTTCTCCATCTGGAAATCCCCCAGCAATGGGAGCCTGACCCGGTATTTGCGCCGCAAGCCATCTACGTCGAAAGCCTGCCCTTTGTAATCGCTCCTCACCGGCATCCACTTGATTTCTTTTCCGGTCTGAATTAACGTCGCATGCATTGCCCTGCATCTCTCTTTGACAACCGAGCCGGCCGCAGTTGCCTGCGGCGCGCTCACGACTATACAGCCAGGCTTGATGATGCCCGCCTTCTCACCGGCGATCTTGGCCAGCGTATCGCCAAGCACCTGGGTGTGATCCAGGCTAATGGAAGTTATTATGCAAATACCGGGTCCAATTACGTTAGTGGCATCGAGCCTGCCGCCCATGCCGGTCTCCAGCACCTGGAAGGCCGCTCCCTTTTCTCTGAAATACAGGAAGGCTACCGCGGTCAAAACCTCGAAGGTTGTAAGGCAGCCGAAGCGGCCACTCTGATTTATTTCCTCTACATACGGCCTGACTGTGTTCACCAGCCGTGCAAAGTCCTTTTGTGCCACCGGGCGCCCATTGACCCGTATCCTTTCCTGCCATGAATACAGGTGCGGCGAGGTGAATAACCCGGTGCAATAGCCGGCGGACTTAAGAATGGCGGCTACCATGGCCGCGGTGCTGCCCTTGCCCTTGGTGCCGGCGATGTGGACGGTTTTCCTGCCCGCGTGAGGATTACCCAGCTCGGCAAGCAGCAGTTCCATCCTGCGCAGGTCAAAGTTTGCGGCGTCATACCTGGCAGCCGGCGATATTTCGTAATTGGTGAGGCCCTCTAAATAAGCAGTAGTCTGTGTGTAATCAAGCACAGCCTGAATTATAACATCACTGCTTTGCGGTGGCAGCGGGACAGGAGAACCATACTCAGAGTTTTACAAATTTGGGCATAAGCCTGTCCTTCCATCTGGCCTTGCCCTGCATGGTCAAAATCATTGAGGCTACAGCTATCATCGTCATGAAAACAGCGCTGGCGGGGTAAATCAGCACCAGGTAAAGCGGGAAATGGAAACGGATAAGGCTCACGGACCAGAGAATTAAGGTCAGCAGTACACCAAGTCCTGCCAGCAGAGTTATCAGGAAAGGCACCTGTGGCACAATTAGTCCGATAATAAGCGTCAGGATAGGGCAGAGAAAGACTATGACCACGAGTGTCCACATCAATATAAGAAAATAGGGATCGAAGCTAAATGTGGCGAAGGTGCTCTTGGTCAGTCCCTTCCACACCTGGTCGAGATTATGATACATGCGGCAGGAAACCTGCCCGTTGCCGTCCAACAACTTGTACTTAAGCCCCATGGCATGGACCCTGCGGCCAATGGCGATGTCGTCCACAACGTTCTGCCGCACCGAGGCATAACCTCCTACTGCGTCGTAAGCATCCCTGCGGAACATGAGGAACTGTCCGAGGACGGCGAAAAGCAGCGGATTGCTTTGAAGGCGGGTAAGCTCCAGCGGGACACCGCATAGCATGCCCAGGTAAAAAGCGGGTATGCTCAGTTTCTCCGACCAGGTTACCACCTCTTGTTTGGGGAGGGCGGAGATAAGCGCCGCTTTTTCGGCGGCCATAGCCGATGCGGCGCCGCGCAGCATAGCGGGCTGGTGGTAGGTATCGGCGTCAACGAATAGCAGCAGTTCCCCATCGGCCACCTCGGCTAATTGCTGACAGGCCCAGTGCTTGCCCAGCCAATCATCCGGCAGGGGTTTTCCCTTGATTAGCCTGAGCCTGGAATCTTTGCTGGCGTACTCCTGCAATATCTCCCAGGTGCGGTCGGTGGAGTTATCATTCAGGATGATGAGCTGGAAATCGGGATACTCTTGCGCCAGGAGGCATGCTGCACACTTGCCGATGCCGGACTCCTCATTGCGGGCAGGCACCAGTACGGAAATACGCGGCCATCTTGCCGGAGGCCGGTAGCTGCCAAGCCGTTTCAGGTAATAAAGGTTGGTCAGGGATATTAGGAGCAGGACAACCAGGCCGAGCACTATGGCGGCCTGAATGTAGAACAGGATGTTGAAAAATAACTCTTGCTGCACCAAGCTTAATATAATATACTAACCGGCCAAAAATTTCCTGCAGAACTGGTTAAGGATGCGCTAAAATTTGGTTGTATTTGTGGGGTTCGCCATTTCATTCTTCAACAGCTTGCGGTCGGGCAGCTTGCGATCCTTCCAGGTAGTTTGACCCGAGAGGGTAAGGTACATTGAAGAAAATGCGATAATGGTCATCAGCAGGATACTGGCAGGGTAAAAGAATACCATGTAGAGCGGGAATTTAAAGCGCTGATAATACAAAGTGAAAAGCAGGATCGAGGCGAGGATTGAGATCGCCGCCAGCCCCAATGACAGGAGCGGAGGGTAATCGGGCATCCTGCGTATGCCGAGGGCGATTACCGGCTCCCAGAAAACGAAGGTTATCCAGAGCCAGGTAAATACCGAGAGCGGTGAGTTATAGCCGAAGGCGGCGAAAGTGTTCTTGCTCAATCCCTCATGCACTTCTTTCCAATTGTGATACATGCGGCAACTGACGTTATTGGTCCCGTCAAAGAGGCGGTAGCGCATCCCTGCGGCTGTGATTTCCTGAGGGAGTTGAAGGTCATCCAGCACATTCTGTTTGATGGCCTCAAATCCGCCGGATTTCTCATAGGAGCGGCGGCGGAACAGCATCAGCTTGCCGCTGGAGGATAATACCTTTATATCTCTGGGTCTCAGCCGCCGGGGCAGGGGGACATTGGCAAAGACGCTCAGCGCAAAAATCGGCATGACAAGTTTCTCGGCCCAACTCCCCAGCCTGTGCCTCGGCACTATCGACAGCATATCAGCGTTCTCACCCTCAAGTGCGGCTGCGGCGCAGCGTAAAGTATCAGGTGTGTGGACGGTGTCGGCATCGGTAAACATCAGCAGCGCGCCGTCGGCTGCGCGGTAAAGCTGGTGGCAGGCCCAGTGCTTGCCCAGCCAGTCTTGAGGTAAGGGCAGCCCTTTGATGACACGCAGCCGCTGGTCCTGCCGCACAAAATCTTTCAATATTGCACCCGTCAGGTCGCTTGAATTATCGTCCAGCACGATGACCTGGAAATCAGGGTAATCCTGTGCAAGCAGCGATTTCACGCAGGGATAAATCTTGTCCTCTTCATTGCGGGCCGGCACAAGCACAGATATCCGCGGAAAACTACGTGGATTCTTATAATCATTAAGGTTGCGCAGGGCCAGCGTATTAATGACCGCGATGACCAGCATTATGAAAACGAAGAGCATCACCAGTATATTGGGCAGCAGCAGCGGATCAAGGTTTGTCATGACTTTCTCACCGGCCGGCCCATCCATGGCTGAGGTTCCGGCCAGCTTTTAAAATAGGAATAACGCTTTATAATGAGGATAGCCGTATGCACCATGCCGGCGCTGAGCAGTGGGACCCTGTATGCGGTAATGAAAGGGTCTGGCAGGAGCATGAGGACAACCAGGAAAATAGTCATGCCCACCACCGAGGCCCACACCCAATTCTTCTGGACGATAAACATGAACCCGATACAGAGCGACATGATTACAGGCCCCAGCCAGCCTGTCAGGCCAAGCCAGACGCCGAATGTGGTAGCCATACCCATGCCGCCCCTAAAACTCAGGAAGGGGGAAAAAGCGTGTCCCACCACCGGGGCCACTGCTACGGCAGCCAGTTCCCACCCGGCTATTCCCGATACTGTCTGCGCCAGCCATACGGGCACTGTGCCCTTGAAAGCGTCCAGCAGAGCTGCTATAACGTACAGTGACTTGCCGCCCGCCCTCGCTACGTTGGTAGCCCCCGGCGCCCCGTCGCCGAATTTCCTGATATCCTTACGCAGGAATATCTTCCCTATCCACAGTGAGAAAGGAAAGGAGCCGAGCACCAACCCGGCGGCTATCCAGGCTGCACTAATCATCGGTTAATTATTATATAATGATGCCGTGATGTTTGTCAGCCGCCTATTGGATGCCGCCCGCCGGAATCGCAGCCTGCTCTGCGTAGGCCTTGATCCCGACCCCGCCAAATTGCCGGTCAAGGATGTTTTTGAGTTCAACCGGGCCATCATCGACGCTACCGCCGACCTGGTGTGCGCCTACAAGCCCAACCTGGCTTTCTATGAGGCATTGGGTATCCGCGGTCTGCAGGCTTTGAAGAAGACGGTAGACTATATTCCCGGAGATATACCCGTTATCGGCGATGCCAAGCGGGGAGATATCGGCAATACGGCAATAGCCTACGCACGGGCACTCTTTGGTTATTACAAGTTCGATGCAGTTACGCTCAATCCCTATCTTGGATACGACTCGGTCGAGCCCTTCCTTGATTATAAGGGTAAGGGTGTTTTTGTGCTCTGCCGCACCTCCAACAGCAGCGCCTCCGATTTCCAGGACCTGGAGGATAATTTCGGCATGAAATTTTACCAGTCCGTGGCTCTGCGTGCCAGGGATTGGAATACCGCGGGAAATGTCGGGCTGGTGGTTGGAGCTACCAGCCCGGAGGAACTCAGGGAGATAAGGAAGCTCTGTCCGGAGATGCCACTGCTGATACCAGGCATCGGGGCGCAGGGCGGTGACCTGGAGCAGTCGGTAAGGTATGGCGTCGATGCCCGTAAAGAGAATGCCATCATCGTGGCTGCCCGCCAGGTGCTTTACGCTTCCAAAGATGCGGACTATGCCCGGGCCGCCCGCCAGGCTGCTGTCGAACTGCGGGACACTATCAACCGGTACCGCGGCATTTAGCGGTCGACGCGGAGTAGTTGATGGCTGAGATAATCAAGCCTTCCGTTCGCACCATTTTTCATATCGACCTGGACGCTTTTTTTGTCACGGTCGAGCAGGTACTGAACCCCGCGCTGCGCGGCAAGGCGGTTATAGTGGGTGGCAGGCCGGAAGGCCGGGGTGTTGTGGCAGCGGCCTCCTACGAGGCGCGTAAATACGGGGTGCATTCGGCTATGCCCCTCGCCAGGGCCAAACGGCTCTGTCCTCAGGCTGTTTTTCTTACCGGCAATTACCGCAAATATGTTGAATTTTCGCATAAGTTCATGGCTATACTCGGTGATTATACCCCGTCTCTCCAGCCGGGCGGGCTGGATGAGGCCTACCTGGATGTAACGGGATGTGAGAATTACGACTCGTGGTGCGGCCTGGCCATGAAAATGAAGCAGCGTATCACGAAGGAAACAGGCCTGGTTGCCTCCGTTGGAATTGCCCCCTGCAGGGTGGTGGCCAAGGTGGCCTCTGACCGGGGCAAGCCGGACGGCCTGATTGAGGTATTACCCGGGAAAGAGAGGGATTTCCTCGCTACATTGCCGGTGCGGAAAATGCCCGGCGTTGGGGAAAAGACAGGCAAAGTGCTGAAAACCATGGGCATTGAGACTATCGGCCAACTGGCGGATATGCCGGATAGCCTGTTCCGCAGCCGCCTCGGCGAAGGAATGGTATGGCTGCAACAACATGCGCGGGGGATAGATAACAGCCCGGTGGAAGCGTACGGCGAAGCCAAGTCCATCAGCCGGGAAACAACCTTCGAGAAGGATACCATGGATAGCTCCTTCCTCAAGGCTACATTACGCTATTTCGCTGAGAAATTAGGCGCCGAATTAAGGGAAGAAGGTAAAAATGCCCGGACAGTGACCCTGAAGCTCAGGTATAGCGATTTCGAAACTGTGAACCGCAGCAGCTCGGCGCGGGAGGGTACCAACCTGGATGACGCCATTTTCCAATTCGCGGTCCGGCTGCTGGATAAAACTTTAGGGAACCGGTTCAAGCCGGTGAGGCTCATCGGGTTGGAGGTCTCCCACTTCACCGGCGGGGAAACGCAGCTATCTTTTTTTGATGCGGATGCTAAGCGGCTTGAACAGTTGGACAGGGCCATCGACCAGGTGCGTGATAAATACGGCTTCGACGCCATCCAGACAGGCTACACGCTTGATTTGAAGCAGAAATACGAGGGTAAGACGAGGGACAGATAATACTTCAAGCAGCTTTCACAGTTATCATGAATAATAAATCAAATAGTAAGCAATGAATAAAGTAATCTTGATTAAACGCATTTATCCTTCTTCGATTTGTCATTGAAAGACCCATAACCTTAACCTATAATACCCACAGAAAGCTGACAAAAATGCAGATCATTGAAGGCCGCAACCCGGTAATCGAAGCGCTCAGGGCGGGCCGTCCTATAAGCAGGATCCTGATTGACAGGAATGCACAGTTGCACGGAGCGGCGGCTCAAATCCTTCAGTCGGCCAAAAGCAGGGGAGTGGTGGTTGAACTGGTGGATAAGCAGGACATTGAAAGTCAGAGCCAGACCGGCGCCAGCCAGGGGGTCATAGCGTTTGCTGCAGCTAAAGATTACGTGGACCTGGACGACCTGTTCAGTATATCGCGAGAAAAGCGGGAAGCCGCATTTTACCTGGTGCTGGATGGTATAGAAGATCCGCACAACCTGGGAGCGATATTAAGGACTGCCGAGGCCACAGGCGTGCACGGTGTGGTGATACGTGAGAGAAGGGCGGTGGGACTCACCCCGGCTGTGGTCAAGGCCTCCGCGGGAGCGGTGGAATACGTGCCGGTAGCTATGGTGACCAACATCTCCCAGGCCATACTTACGCTGAAGAAAAATAATGTCTGGGTCACAGGGATAGATATGGCGGGCGGACAGGATTACAGCCGGATGGATTTCAATCCTCCGAGCGCCATCGTTATCGGCGGAGAGGGGAAAGGCCTGTCGGAATTAGCCAGGAAGAGGTGCGACTCGATAGCCTCAATCCCAATGA
>CAIMUM010000161.1 GCA_903844685.1 uncultured Dehalococcoidia bacterium | reverse complement strand
GTCCATCTGCCACCAGCGGTCCTGTGCCTGTACGTAGCCCTGTGCGAATGTCAGGTCGTGCAAATTATTGGCGTAGATATGCGGTATGCCGTTGGAATCACGGATTACCTCGACTTTATCGAATAAACCGGTGACCTTGAGATTGCCGTCAATCTTAGGCAGGGGAGCATTGTTAACGTAGTTGAAATAGCCGATGACTCCGCTGCAAAGTATCACGATGATGGCGAGGATAATTATAGACGTTACTAAAGCTTTTTTAGCCTTGTTTTTCTTAGGGGTGGTTTTAGCGGTTCCTTCCTTTTTCTCCAAGATAGCCTCCTTACAGGTTTATTTCGCTTCGGGGATGAAGCTTGTCAGTCCACGTCCCTTGCCGTTCAGATATTACGCTTAAACGTTCCTGCCGTCAAAGAGCGTGGCGGATAGTGACAGCGGCTTTTCAGCTGATCCTCTGCTGTACCAGTTGCCAGGATTTGGTAATCAGGAAGCTCTCGTCAATGTTACCTATCATCCCCAGGAACTTGGATAGAGGCACGCAGAAAGTCAGCTCATTTTCTCCCACGAAAGGCCGGGCCGAGATATCGAACATGCCGATAACAGCTTTGGGACGCTGGGATTCGCGCTGAAAATAGGGGTAATAGACGATTGAGGAGCATCCTGAGCCGAAGGGGGCAATCACGCCATTGGGATCTTCCTCATCGAAATTGGCAAGCGTGAAAAGCCCGGCGAGCACATCAGGTTTGGCGAAGAAGATGACGACCTGCGGGTCGTCGGATTCTTCCAGCTTATCCCAGCGTTTGAATACAATGTAGCGGCAGGGCGCCTGGAAAGGCTGCTGGTACTGCATGGCCTGGTTTACCAGCTCGGGAGACTTTTTATAGCGCTCGCCCTCCAGCTTGCCCGGTATGCCGCATGAGAGGAAATACTCGAAGTTAGGCATGACCTTCCGGGCAAATCCCAGGTACCTTTTTCCGCCGAAGCAGCCGATAGCTTCGGAAGTGAAGCTCATGGACTTGCCCTTCCTTACCTCTTGCAATGCCGCGATGATGCATCTGTGCACCGAGCCGGGCTCAACAGGGTCAGCCCTGCCTGCATCATCGCTATAGTAGAAAGTTATCGGCAGGTCCGCCTTGCCGAAATATTTCTTCCATTTTGTTATGAAGTTGTCCCTGACGGCTTTATCCATTTTTTTATCGTCTCCTTTACTTAGGGGTTCAAGATAAGCTTATGCGCCGTGCCTGCCTCCACCTGCTGGCGTGTCCAGAGCATGGGATGGTACTGGACTTTGCTCCAGGGGACTAGCATATCGCCGTACCAGGGATTGCCCGGGTGCCCGCTCTGACCGGTGGAATTCATGCTGACCCCCTTGCTGAGGTCGCCCATGTCGACAATTATACGCATGGATGGGATTAAGCGGATAGAGAAGTTACCGTTGCTGGCATACCACTCGTTGCTGTCCACGCATTCGCTATTGCCTCCGGCGGGTACCGGCCCGCAATTGACCAGCGACTCAATGAGCCCGATACCGCTGGCTCCGAGCGGGTTGCTGACAGGGGTCGCCTTGTGCAGGCTGCCCCACTTCCACTGGCTGCGGTCCTTGCCCAGCGCCGTTACCGTGGCTGCATAGCCTTCCTTAAAGGAACGGATGAGCACATCATCGCGAGTCTCTTTTATATCATTGGTCGCAGGGTCATCCCACCAGGGATCGGAAGGGTTTTGCAGAAGCAAGTTGACAGCCCACATCTCCCTGTCCACACCGTCCGCTTTTGCGGCATCTCCCATTTTATTCTGGAAAATATTGTTGTTCAGCTTCATCCAGAATTCGGCGTAAAGGGCGGTCTGCGGGCTATCCACGCTGCAGAAACGGTCCCACTTGAGCAACCAATCCCGGGCATCGCTGACATCGGCATCGTCGAACTTGAGTTTGGCCAGATAAGGGAGAAGCTCATCAGCGGGGAGGTATTTATTATCGCCCTGTATCGATTGATATGTAGCTACAGTATTGGGCGCAAGCTGCTTGATCAATTCATAGATACGCTGGCTGCGGTAACCATATACCCATTTGTTATACTTGCTGCCGAAGTTGGCATTAACATCTGGCCCGAGTTGCTGGTTGAGGAATTCATAGTAATCGGGCGGTGCGACCTCCTGGTTGGCCGCCACTATGAAGTTGCGCGAAGGGTTGTACGTGCGCGGCATCAAGTCATAGGGTATATAGCCCTTCCATTCGTATTCGCTGGTCCAGCCCGGCGCGGGCACTTGGCCGGCGTAATTCTGAGGACGAATAGGTACCTTGCCGGGCATCTGGTAGCCGATATTACCCTTCGTGTCGGCGTAGATGAGGCTCTGCGAGGGCACGTCCCAGTCTTTCAGGGCGCTGCGGAAATCGTCCCAATTTCTGGCTTTACCAAGCGCAAGGATGGCCAGGGCGATCCGGCTCGGCTCCAGCGCTGTCCAGTGCAGGGCCAGGGGATCTTTATTGTTATAACCGCCGAGTTCCCCTGTCTTGGAGTCATATTTATTGTCATTGGTAATGGGGCCAAGGTGGGTAAGCCTTACCTTTATATTGACGGCAGGCTTGCCGTCACCGAAAGAAATCTTCTCCTCCCGCACCGTCATATCCCGCCATTTGCCGTTCCATTCATATTGAAGCGGGTTATCCGGGTTGACCTTTATCATATACTGGTCGTTGACATCTGGGTAAACATTGGTCTCGCCCCAGGCGATATAGTTATTATGCCCGGACACGACGCCCGGCATGGAGGCGAAGGTGAAGCCGGCCAGGTCAAAGGGTTGGCCCGTGCCGTCATCAGAGCAGTGGAGGGCAACCTCGTACCAGATGGACGGCTGTTGTAGGCCGAGATGCGGGTCATTGGCTAACAGCGGTTTACCACTCTGGGTCATGCTGCCCGTGGCCACCCAGCTATTGCTGCCCGTGCCTGCCTGGTCCCCGATAAGCTGTTTGAGGCCGATGGACGGGTCATCAAATATTTGTCCGGCAGTCGCGGCGACCGGCTGTAAGGGCGGTTCACTGACCGGAGAGGTCACCGGCGGAGCGGACTTTTCCAGCATCTTAATATCCTCATCTAACAGGGTAGTGGGCTTTTGCCCGATGGGCCATGCCGGTACCAGCCATTTCTCAGCCATCTCTGCGCCCAGCAGGTTGTAAAGTTTGGTGCGTGTGATCTCCAGGTCGCGAGTCAGGCCAAGGTCCACGGCCATGAGCTTGGCCATGGCGAGCGTGTCCATCGCTGTCCAGGGTTCGACCTTAAACTTCACACCCGTCAGGCCGAGGATGCTGTAATTAACGGATAGCTGACCTGGTGAGCGACCGGCAATGTAGGCGTTTACTCCTTCGGCAAACGCGTCCAGCTGAGCGCGCTGGTCCGGTGTGAAGAGGTCATATTCCTTTTTGCAGACATCGTCGAGACCGAGAGAGCGGAGGTAAATGTCCGTATTTACCAGGCTGGCTTTTTTTCCGGTAAGCTCCTCGATACGCCCTCCGCATGTCTTGCGGAAGAATTCCATCTGCCACCAGCGATCCTGCGCCTGCGCATAGCCCTGCGCAAAGAAAAGGTCATGCATATTTTTGGCATAGATATGCGGTATGCCGTTTGCATCGCGGATAATCTCTACACTGTCTTTAAGCCCCTTGCCCTGCAGATTGCCGTCAATTTGTGGTTGCGGGCTGTTGAGGATGGACAAATAATAGGCGAAGCCTCCTCCGAACAGCAGCACAATGACAGCCAGCAGTACAATTAGAACGATCTTACCGGCTTTACCAATATTCCCCTTTTTCTTCACGTCAGCCTCCTTGCTATTTATTTTATTGAGCGCGATGTTAGCTATATCCCAGGGAATATCAAAGATATTACCTTTTCAGGCATCGCCCGTCAATCACCGGCAGACAACCGGTTATGCATAAAACCGGGCAACTTTATCTAACGGTTCCCGGCTGGTGCGGAACAGATTGGCAGGGTTCTTATCATCTGCATAGCCAATGGGTATCCCCAGCACCATCAGTTTGGAAGCCGGCAAGCCCAGCACCCTGCGCTGGATATCGGGATAAAGCACCGGGATGATGGCCGGTATGGTTCCCAGACCGTGCTCGGTGGCCAGCAGCATGATGTCTTGCGCTACCAGGCCGCAATCGAAAAGGTTCCACATGTTGGTGCCGCCGTCCGCATGGTGGAAGGCGCTCTCGATCATAATGTAGATACAACTGGGTGCGCCCCAGAGCTTAAAGCCGAACTGTCCCCATTCGGCGCGTTTTTGCTTGTCTTCACGCGCTACTCCCAGCTTTTCCAGGACGCCGGCCTGGACGGCAGCGCGTCTCGACAGCCACGGTTCAGGGTATTGAAAAGGTATCGGTATGTCGAGTACCGGCATTTTGGTCGAGCTCTCTATATAGGCCTGCTTTATCTCTTCCAGCTTCTTACCGCTCACCACGGCGAACTCCCACGGCTGGCTGTTTGAAGCGGACGGTGACCGCAACGCGCCCTCGACTATTTTCTTCAAGATATCCTGCGGCACGGGGTCGGGTTTAAAAGCCCTCACCGAGTGTCTTTTGTTGATGGCAACCAGTAGATCCATGACTGCATCCTCCTTAATATCTGAAAATCAACCTGACACTAAATAATAGCTCTAACCATGTTGGTGATACAATAATTATCACTAATATTTCGGTAAGGTGATAAAGTGAAGAAAATAAGACTTGGCAAAACCAACATGATGGCAACCAGGGTTGGCTTTGGTGGGATACCCATCCAGAGGCTTGGCGAGGATGAAGCGGTAGCAGTGGTCAGGAGGTGCCTGGACCTGGGAGTAAACTTCATCGATACCGCCAATGGCTATACAACCAGCGAGGGGCGCATAGGCAAGGCCATTGCCGGACGCAGGGAAGGCTTAATTATTGCTACCAAGACCCTGTCACGGAAACCCGAGGGAATTGCCAAACACCTTGAGCAGAGCCTGACCCAGCTCGGGATCGAATATATAGACCTTTACCAGCTCCACAGCGTGAGCGATTTTGCCACGCTTGATTTCGTTCTCTCGCCGGGGGGACCAATGTCTGCGCTGGAGGATGCAAAGAAGGCCGGGAAAATCAGGCATATCGGCGTTACCAGCCACCAGTTGGACGTGGCGAAGAAAGCCGTGGCCTCAGGCCGCATCGAAACTATTATGTTTCCCTTCAATTTCGTCACAGATGAGGCGGCCGATGCCCTTATACCCCTGTGTAAGCAGCACGACGTTGGCTTCATTGACATGAAACCACTGGCGGGCGGAATGATCTCCAATGCAACCATCGCCTTTAAATACCTCTTCCAGTTTCCTGACGTCCTGACCATCCCAGGCATCGAGAAGGCACATGAAATAGAAGAGATAATAGGGATACTGGATGGTCCACATGCGCTGACCGGGGCGGAGAAAGACGAGATGGCAAGGCTTAAGCAGCAATTGGGCACCCGCTTCTGCCACCGCTGCGATTACTGCCAGCCCTGTAAGGAGGGCATCGCTATTTCGACCGTTATGACATATCCCAGCCTGGCGGCGCGGTTGCCCTCAGAGACACTATACAGCGGCTTCTGGGGGATTTTGATGGAGAAGGCGGCCGCCTGTTCCAAGTGCCATGAATGCGAGGAAAGATGCCCGTATCACCTGCCCATCAGCGACATGATCGCCGAATTCTATGAGCAATATGAGAAAGATAAGATGAATTATCAGAAGATTACTGGGGCCAGGTAAAAGTACGCGTGCCGACAGCAAACACCGCATCGACTGAACAGGTTTCCAATGACCCGACCGGGCTGGCACGTATATTTCGTGCCCTGCGCTACCGCAATTACCGCCTTTTTTTTATAGGCCAGGGCATTTCGCTCATCGGTACCTGGATGCAGCAGGTGGCCATGAGCTGGCTGGTTTACAGCCTGACCAACTCGCCTTTCATGCTGGGACTGGTGGCATTCTCGGGCCTGATCTGCAATTTTATCCTGGCCCCTTTTGCCGGCGTGCTCGTGGACAGGTTGAACCGCCACAGGATTCTGATTATCACGCAATCCCTTGCGATGTGCCAGGCCCTGGTGCTGGCGGCTGTGGTACTTACAGGCCACGCCGCCGTATGGAACCTGGTAGTCTTGAGCGCAACCCTCGGTACTATCAATGCCTTTGATATGCCGACCCGTCAGTCATTCGTAGTAGAAATGGTAGATGACCGGGCGGACCTCGGCAATGCCATAGCTTTGAACTCGTCGCTGTTCAACAGCGCGAGGCTGATAGGGCCAACCGTTGCAGGGGTACTGGTAGCAACCATAGGCGAGGGGCTTTGTTTTCTGGTGAATGGATTGAGTTTCATCGCAGTCATCGCCTGCCTTCTGGCCATGACAATCACGCCCAGGGCAGCCCCTGTGGGCCAGGCCGATTTCCTCGCGGGATTGAAAGAGGGTTTCAGATATTCTTTCGGTTTCCGGCCGATAAGGTATATCGTCCTCCTGTTGACCTATACCAGCCTGGTTGCCATGCCGTATGTTGTATTGCTGCCGGTCTTTGCCAGGGACGTGCTCAAAGGCGATGCAAGTACCCTGGGCTTCCTGACGGCAGGCATTGGAACGGGCGCTTTGGTTGGCGCCATCTTCATGGCTTCGCGCAAGAATATTCTGGGAATTGGCAAAGTCATAATAATCGCGGCCTTTTTGTTCGGAGCCGGCCTGGTACTGCTTTCTTTCACCAGGGTACTGTGGTTCACCCTGCTTGCAATGGCACTCACTGGCTTTGGCATGGTATCAATGATGGCGGCCTGCAACACTTTTTTGCAAACCGTGGCCGATGATGATAAACGCGGGCGCCTCATGAGCTTCTATGTGATGGCGTTTATGGGATTGGCGCCCTTCGGCAGCTTGATATACGGTGCGCTCGCCAGCACGGTCGGTGCTCCCCCGACGTTACTCATCGGAGGCATGCTGTGTCTGGCAGGCGCAGGCGTCTTTGCCTGGAAATTTACTTCAGTGAGAGGCCTGGTGCATGCAGCTTATGTGAAAAAAGGCATTGTCTCAGATCATGAGCGCGGGCAACAATGAGGACAAAAAACAAATGAAGCAAAGGCAGCTTTTTGAAGCTGCCTTTGCTTCCCCAATGTCAGCTTACACGATTTCTATGCTTTGCCGATGCGGAACATCTTGGTGCCGCATTTTGCGCAGACGCCCTGGGTTGCCGGTTTGCCATTCTTCATCTTAATGGCCTTGGCATTTTTCATTTCCCTCTTGGCCCTGCATTTCATACAATAAGCTTCCATTAATTTACCTCCTACGTATTTGAATTTAGAATAGACCATTGTTTTAAGCTTGTCAAGTGGGCGGGCAGGTTCAAACAGCTATAAACCCCCAAAAAACACCAAAGTGATCGTAAAAATCCTGTAAAATATCGTAAAAATTATACAGGCGACTGTCGCAAAAAGTTACCTATCACGGCATTGAAGGCGAATAAGAGGTAAAAAATGGCGTCCTTTTCCTGAAGGGAAATCGAGATTAAACCCTGATTTGTCCTTTGCCAGGAGAAGCCTCAATTCTCTATAATTGTGCACCTGGAATTAAATCGTAAGTAAAGCTTGAAACGCGAATGAATGTAATAGCGCTCGTAGGTATGCCGGGCTCAGGTAAATCCGAGGTTGCCCGGGTTTTTGAATCCGGCTGCTATCACAAGGTCAGGTTCGGCGATATCACTGATGAGGAAGTGAAAAAGCGGGGTCTTAAGTTATCGGAGGAAAATGAGAAGGTGGCCAGGGAGGAACTCAGGAAGCAATACGGCATGGCCGCCTATGCTATCCTCAATTTGCCCCGCATCGAGTCTGCCTTGAAAAGATCAAACGTGGTGATTGACGGGTTGTACTCATGGGAAGAATATAAATTTCTCAAAGATAAGCTGGGCGGAGGCCTGAAGGTAGTGGCCGTGTGGTCTCCGCCGGCACTGCGCTATGCAAGGTTAAGCAGCCGGACGGTGAGGCCGTTGACCGCGGGTGAGGCCGTGGCGCGCGATTGCGCGGAAATCGAAAATGTCAACAAGGGTGGGCCGATAGCCATGGCCGATTTCACTATCAATAACTCTACGTCGCTGGACTCGCTGGTCGAACAGGCCAATAATATAATAAAGGTATTGAAGTGAAAGAGATAAACAGGCCGTCGCTGGACGAGTATTTCCTCAAAATCGCCTCGGTGGTGGCTGAGCGGGCGACCTGCCGGCGGCATCATGTGGGCGCCGTAGCCGTCAAGAATAAACATATTTTATCGACCGGCTATAACGGCGCTGCTGCCGGGGTCAGGGACTGCCTTGAGCTTGGCTGCCTGAGAGATGAACTGAATATTCCGTCGGGCACCCGGCACGAGATCTGCCGGGGTATCCACGCCGAACAGAATGCCATCATCCAGGCTTCCCTTCATGGCGTAAGCCTGGAGGGCGCCGTAATATATTGCACTCATTCTCCCTGCATACTCTGCGCTAAGATGCTGGCCAACGCGCGCATCAAGCGCTTCATAACCTTCGGCAAATATGCGGACGACGACTTCTTAGACCTTTTCAAAGAGGCCGGTATAAAGTTCGACGTGCAGCCGAGGCCGCCTTTAAAGATACAAAACCTGGATTAAAGGATTAACGAATAACGATAGGTATATCGAGATGAGAGAATGTAAAACGGGTGAAAACAAGGCGGGATGCAATTGCACTTATGTGCCGTGCTCGCGCAAGGGTCTGTGTTGTGAATGCATAAGGTACCACAGGGAATCCGGCGAACTGCCGGCGTGTTATTTCCCGGCCGAGATAGAACGTACCTATGACCGGTCTATCCAGCGGTTTATTGTTCACCAGGGTAAAAAGCAACGTTGATGGGGCTGGTAGGCAAGGTTGGGTCAGGGCAGCATTGATTATTATCGAATCTTAGGTGAAAGACAACTGATTATGAATGTAACAACGGACAGGATAAACAGGCTGAGAATGTCCTGCTGGCTCGCTACAGTGAAAGTCAACAGCGGGAGGGTAAAGAAGAAGTCGAATGCCAGTACGCTCAGAATAGATGCCATGAAAGACGGGCCAAACCCCAAGTAAATAGCTGAGATGGCAACGCACAGTACGTAGAGCATCTCCGTGTTGTATGGAGTGAAGGCAGGCAGGGCCTCCAGTAACTTGCCGGCCGCTGTAACCACAACGACCATCCCAAAACTAATCAGGTAACCCCACCAGACGCCGGACCACTTTTTATCCAACCCTTTCTCCTATGAATACTTTCATGCGCGCCCAGTCTTCATCATATTCTATAGTATATAGTCTAAGGATATGACGGCGTTTGTGCAACGGGCTGAATTTTGGAAACCCGGCAAGATGTTATATTATGACGTCTTGTGGAGACACAAAACCCCCCGGCTGTTCATATTAAGGACCTGCGCAAGGTATATGTCGTCAGCCAGCAGGAGAGCGGGGCAAAGGCCGCTTTACGGGGACTGGTCAGACGCCGCAGCATAGAGGTGCCGGCGGTTGACGGCATCTCCTTCGACCTCGCCCCAGGCGAGATAGTCGGGTTCCTCGGTCCCAACGGAGCGGGCAAGACCACCACGCTCAAAATGCTCTCGGGTCTGCTGCATCCCACGGCGGGTGAGGTGAAGGTGCTGGGCTACACTCCCTGGAAGCGCGACAAGCCGTTCCTGCGGCAGATCACGCTTGTGATGGGGCAGCGCAACCAGTTAGTCTGGGACATCCCCGCCATCCACTCGTTCGAATTGAACCGCGCCATTTACCGCATACCACCCGACATCTACCGCAGCACTCTGAGAGAGTTGACGGATCTGCTGGAGCTGGAGCCGCTGCTGAATAAACCCGTGCGCAACCTATCGCTGGGCGAACGCATGAAGTGCGAGATCGCCGCCGGACTGCTGCACCGTCCCGGCATGGTCTTCCTGGATGAGCCGACCATCGGGCTGGACGTCACCATGCAGCGGCGCATACGGTCGTTCATTGCCGAGTACAACCAGCGTTTCGGTGCCACCGTGCTTCTAACCAGCCATTACATGGCCGATGTCGAGGCGCTGTGCCGCAGGGTGGTCGTCATCCACCACGGGCGGCTGCTCTTCGATGGCGACCTTTCGTCCCTGGTGCAAAAATTCACGGACCACAAGACCATTGTGGTGCGGTTGGGCGATTGCCACGCCGACTTAAAGGAGTACGGAGAGGTGGTATCCTGTGTAGACGGCCTCGTCACCCTGCGGGTGCCCAAGTCCGGGACCGCGCAGGTCACGGAGCGGCTGCTTGCCGATCTGCCGGTGATAGATCTGCTGGTGGAAGATCCGCCGATCGAAGAACTGATCGAGCGCGTTTTCGCACAGGAGAAGCCGTGAAAGCGCTGGCCGGGTTGTACGTTCAGCAGTTCAAGACCACCATGGCCGCGATGTTCCAGTACCGAGCCTCGCTGCTGATCTGGATGATTGGGCAGGTGCTGGAGCCGCTGGTTTATCTCATCGTATGGTCGGCGGTTTCCAACTCGGCCGGGGGAAGCGTGGGCAGCTACACCACGCGGGACTTTGCCGGCTACTTCGTTATCCTGATGCTGGTCAACCAGTTCAGCTACACCTGGATAATGTACGAATTTGAGTACCGCGTACGGGAGGGGCTGCTCTCCTTTGCGCTGTTAAAGCCGGTACACCCCATACATTCGGATATTGCCGATAACGTATCCTCAAAACTATTAACGCTGCCGGCCATGGTTCTCATTGCCGTCGCGCTGGCGGCGGCCTTCCAGGCCTCAATCTCACCCCAGCCCTGGGCCGTTTTAGCTTTCATCCCGGTACTGTTAATGGCTTTTATAGTGCGCTTCCTGCTGGAATGGACGCTGGCACTGGCGGCGTTCTGGACCACTCGGGTCAGCGCCATCAACCAGACCTATTTCGTATTAATGCTCTTCCTCTCAGGACAGATCGCACCCCTGACTCTCCTGCCTTACCCGGTGCAGATACTGGCCGACGTACTGCCATTCCGCTGGGTGATCGGCTTTCCGGTCGAGCTGTTGCTGGGGAAACTCAGCCCGGCTGAAGCCCTGACAGGCCTGGGGGCGCAGGCCGCGTGGCTCCTTATAGGCTTCGTGCTGCTGCGCATCGTGTGGAAGGCGGGGACAAAGGTTTATTCGGCGGTGGGCGCATGACCTTCTTACGCCTGCTTGCCGCCTTTTTTAAGGTCAGCGTTGTGGGGGAGGTTGCCTACCGCGTCAATTTCTTCATCCAGCTGTTCCAAACCTTTCTCAGCCTGGTGGTGTCGCTGGGCGGGCTGGCCGTGATCTTTTCCTATACGGACAAGCTTGGTGGCTGGGGCCCGCAGGAGATACTGGCGCTGGTCGGCGTTTATTTCCTGGTGGGCGGGATGATCGGCCTGGTAATCCAGCCGGGCATGGAGAAGCTCATCGAGTCCGTTCGCGACGGGACGCTGGATTTCACGCTGACCAAGCCCGAGGATACGCAGCTCATCGTCAGCATAGGGCGGATCGACATCTGGAGGCTGATCGACATACTGCTGGGACTGGGCATAATGACGGCGGCATTGATAGGGCTGGGAGAGAAGGTGGGATTGTGGCAGGCCGGCATGTTCCTGCTCATGCTGGCGGCGGGCGGGGTTATCATTTATTGCTTCTTCCTGATACTGGCCACACTCTCGTTCTGGTTCGTGCGCATCGAAAACATCCTGACGATTTTCCAGAGCATGTATGAGGCCGGACGCTGGCCGGTCAGCCTGTATCCGCCGTGGTTACGTTACGGGCTGACATTTGTGGTGCCGATAGCCTTTGCCACCACCGTGCCCGCCGAAGCGCTGACAGGCCGTCTCAACTGGGAAACCCTGCTGGGCGCGGTAGGATTGGCGCTCCTGCTACTCGTGATTTCCAGGGTAATCTGGCGGGTGGGACTGCGGCACTATTCCGGGGCTTCAGCGTGAATTAATCGCGACGTGGCGATCTACTGACCTATTCCCTACCCAAGCTACCTCAGCACTCGTAGGGGCGTTCCTTCAGGTGCGACCGTGGGATAAAACCTTGAGGCAACAGGGCGGTTATATAGGATTTTACGGCTTTCGGAAGTCCTCGCGGCCCAGCACCGTGAATATCAATGCCAGCAGACCTATGACGGGTCCGGTTATCACAGCGCCGATGGAGCCGGCGAGCGCCAAACCCCAGGCCTTTAATCTCAAAGCGTAAACACCGCCGACTATCGCCAGCACGCCGATGACTAATAGCGCTATGCCAAACGCTATACCCATGCCGGGGAAAAACATGTGGGGCATTTGAGGAAGAGCTCCCGCATGTGGGGCGACCCTGGGGGTGACCCCGGGGGCGGCCCCGGCAGCAGCGTGGGCCGCTCTTACACCGAGCACGCGCAGGGACATAAATAAACCGACGATTATGCCCAAAGCGCCCGATACTATATCCAAAAGTCCGGCAACAACCGGCATCCATGGTTTTTGCATATTGTGCATCTCCTTTTTAGCTGATTCTACTTTATTATATGTCTATTATACGATTAAATTATTAAGAAATATTTAAGTTTGAAGAAAATTTATGTAAAATCGTGGGGTGACCAACGAATCCAATTCTAAGGTTTGTGCCCGGAAGTGAGCTATAATTCAATATGAGTATGAGGTTAATATTCGCTATTGTATGTACAGCTTTGACAGCGATATTAATACTGCCAGGCTGTACTGTAATGAATCCATCTATCTCCAGCGAAAATAGCACGGCTTTCCCTATTTTACCTGTGACCAAGCTAATGTATGGTTTCTGGCCAAATTGGATAAGCCCTGATTCATATCAGCCAAACTGGAATTGTTTAAATTACGTCTGTTATTTCTCTCTGGATGCCAATTCCAATGGCACGTTAAATACGGACGATATTGGAACAGAATACTACACTATCAGGGACGCTGCCCATGCACACAAGGTAAATGTCCCTCTGGCCGTTACCTGTTTTGATCAGGACACTCAGGATGAAATACTCGCCTATCATGGAAATGAGCTGGTAATTAATATAGCGCAAAAGCTGCAAGACCTTGGCGCAGATGGCGTCTGCATAGACTTTGAAGATGTGAGGGATACTAATTCGCTGATTCACAGTTCTAATACAATCTTAATGCAGAACTTCATAATGGCATTGCATGATTCTCTTAAAAACATAAACAGAAACTACCATATTTCGTTTTGCGTACTGGGGAATGTGGAAAAAGTGTACCAGAATAGCGCTTTATCAAAATATACAGATGCCGTATTCTTCATGGGGTATGAATATCACTGGTCAACAAGCCCGGAAACCGGAGCCATTTCTCCGTATAATGATCCAAACCAATTGGATGTTGACGACTCAGTGGGCACACTCAAAAAATATTATCCGGCAGATAAGATAATTTTGGGATTGCCTTTCTATGGTTACGATTGGCCTTGCTCGTCAGGTGAACCTGCGGCACGTACTAAGGGAGAAGGAGCCATCGTTTATATGAATTCAGCCATTGCTAACGCTGATATGTACGGAAGACTCTGGGATTCCACCTCGCATACACCGTGGTATAAGTACCAATCTCAGAATGTGTGGCATCAATGCTGGTATGACGATGAAGAATCACTGGGCTTGAAATTCGACTATCTTATATCTGCTCAGCTTGCCGGTCCAGGTTTCTGGGCGTTGGGCTATGAAGGTACTGATGCGATGATATGGAATGTAATAAAACAAAAGTTCAGCCGGCGATAGTTGATTGAACTAAGACTATTAATTCTGATGTCATTCATTGACAACCGGTTCATAACCATGGTCTTTAACTATAACGGATATTTCCGTCTTCATGGCATCGGTGAGCTCGCCCAGGTCACGATACTCGTGTCCCCTGCCGATTTTTTCATATTTACTTTTGGCCATATTGTTGTATGGCATCAGGTGTACGGGCCCGGTATAGCCGGCTTTGTTAAGAAATGACATAATCCCATGTTGTGATTCAGCATCCGTATTGAATCCCGGGATCAGGGGTATGCGCGGTATGACTCGTCCCATTCCGACCCTATCCAACAGGTATTTAAAATTACCCAGTATCAACTCGTTTTCTGCGCCGGTAAATTGCCTGTGTTTATTCGAATCAAAATGTTTAATGTCGAATAGGGTGATGTCGGAGAGCGCTTCGAGTTTTACAAGAGAATCCCGCTTAAAATACCCGCAGGTCTCTACGGCGGTATGGATGCCTGATGTCTTTAATCTTTCCAAAAGGTCAAAAAGGAACGATGGCTGAGCTGTCGGTTCACCCCCTGACACCGTCACTCCGCCCCCCGAAGTTTCGTAGAAAACTCTATCCCTGAAGGCGAGAAGGGCGATTTCCTCAGGCTCATAGTCACGGCCGATCTTTTCCATAACATTGTTAGGGCAGGCTGAGGCGCATTTGCCGCAAACGGTGCATTTCTCACGATTCCTCACGACTCCTTTGCCGGTCATGCTAAGCGCTGCCTGCGGGCAGGCTTTGACGCACGTGCCGCAGCGGGCGCACCGTTCTGCAAAGTACGACATCTCGGCCCTGGCGGATTGTGATTCGGGATTGTGGCACCACAAACAACGAAGCGGACATCCCTTCAGGAAAATTGTGCTGCGTATCCCCGGGCCATCATACAGCGCATAATACTGTATATCGAAAACCAGGCCCTTCATGAGTATGTTAAACTCCCCGGTGTTCGGTCCTCTCGATGATTTCATTCTGTATTTCGTATCCCAGATCTACAAAATATGCGCTGTAGCCGCCCACCTTGACGATAACATCGCGGTAATTCTCCCGGTCCTTCTGCGCCGCCCGCAGGACCTCCGTAGAAACGACTGTGGGTTGAAGTTGTTCGCCCCCCATCTGAAAATAGGTCCTCAACAGTGCTACCCACTTCTTCCTTGCCTCATCGGTCTGGCCGATTGAAGATGGGTGCATTCTGACATTTACTGCGCACCCCATCACATTGGAAAAATCGATGGCCGCCACAGAGCGCAGTACGCCCGTGATGCCGCACTTTTCCACGTTGTAAGGGTTACAGCTTGCCGCATACGGTTTTGCGGCCTTCCTGCCGTCGGGGGTAGCAGTGGAGATGCGGCCGTCATACGTATGCGTGGTCATGCTGTTAACAAAGGGGGCGTAAAAACCACCTTTATACGTCCGGTAGCCGAAGGTCTCTTCGAAGATACGCTTTGTCACGTCGTGCGCTATGGCGTCCGACTCCGGGTTACCGTTGCCCCATTTGCCTTCGACCTCTTTTATCAATTGATAGATATTCTCATATCCCTCGAAGTTCTTATCTACGGCACTTATAAGATCTTTGAAGGTAAATCGCTTTTGTTCGAAGATGAGTTTCTTTGCCACGAAGAGCGAGTCCACGACGTTTGCGATGCTGTTCATAAAGAGGATGCCTTCCAGGTCGTATTCGGCTCCGCCGGCCGTCACGTCCTTGTACTTTTCCAGGCATCCTTTCATGAATGCCGAGATATAAGGCGCAGGCAGATGTTCGGCGTACAGCCTATCCCGTATCTGTGATGCCTTAACGATCTTTTTGATCTGAAAAGCCGTTTGTGCCACGAACGCATCAACCAGTTGATCGAAGGTTGTGAAAGTATCAGGATCTCCGGTCTTAATTCCGATGCCTTCAACCATTCCGATCAGTGTCTGTGAGTCGCCGTTGCGCAGCGTCATGTCAAAAATCCTGCTTAACAATAATGCCGAGAATGCCTCTCCGCCGGTTTTGCCCGGCGCCACCATGTCGACGCAACCGGTAATAGCATATCCAAGCGCATCCTCATGCGAAAACCCGCGCTTTTCCAGAGCTTTGATGGCCACTTCATCGTTCATGACCGATATGCTGGAGTTCCCCTGATGTTGAAGCCCGGCAATCTTCAGAAAAAGCTCGGAGGTAGAGTCCTTGTGCAACCGGACAACGAAATTCAGCGCCGCCTTCGAATCCGCTGCGGCTTCCAGCATCACATATGTGAGATCATTGGTGGCGTCTTTTGCGTCGGCGGTTAGCCCGCCCATGGTTACGGGCTCAGACCCTTCGTATCGCTGGGTAAAATAGCTGGTGAAATTGGAATACGGCCTCATATTATGGCTCATGACTTTGAGAAAGAGTTCCTCAAGCAACTCGCGTGCTTCTTCCCTGCTGATCTTCCCCTCTTCGACATCCTTGCGGTAATACGGGTAGAATAATTGGTCCAGCCTTCCAGGCGCATGCACGTTGAAGGGCATCGCAAGCTCGACAGCGGTTTTTATAGTCCAATATGCTTGGACAGCCTCCCTGAAGCTCTGCGGCGGGTACAGCGGAACCCTTTTGCATATTTCAAGCTGCTGCTGCAATAAGCTTTCCCTTTGGGGGTCTTTGTTTCGTTGGAGTTCCTGTGATATCGTTTCCACCAGCCGCCCGGCATAAATAATGACGCCTTCTAATGAGAGATCAATGGATTTCAGGAATTCACGTTGATCTGGCGACAAATTGTCCTGGTTCAGCCGCCCTTTCAGCTCTTCACGCATCGCCAGCAGCCCCTTTTTCAGCGGCGTCTCATGGTCCAGGATCAAATGTCCCTGCCATGTGCCCATTGCGCACCCGGTCGAGATAATTGTGTCATTACGGGAAGTCGAGGAGGGCAGCGCTGCCGAGAAGCCCAGGATATCGCCCGTATAGACATCCGAACTATCCATGGCTGATTTGAGAAGATCGGCGATACTACTCC
>CAIMUM010000160.1 GCA_903844685.1 uncultured Dehalococcoidia bacterium | reverse complement strand
CTCTCGAATCCATTATCCTTATCCGGAGAGACAAGCACACGTACCTCTCCACTGCCGCGACCCGGGCTGGCCCCGAGTCCCCTGATCAATTCCTTGCTCTCCTCCTCTGGTTTTTCCGATTCTACCTTTACAGAACTAATAGGGGTGGTTATCGGCCTGGACTGAAGCATGAAGACTTTATTACCTTCAATTGCCCATTCAGTATCCTGCGGGCTACCATAATGCTGCTCAATTTTCATTCCCAGCCCGGCGATTTGCAGAATTTCCTTGTCTTTAAGCACCTGCTCGCTCGCTTCCTTCTCCGAGAGGTCAATATTCTTATTGCTGCCTTTTTCATCGCGGATTATCTTGAAATTCTTATGGGAAATCCTGGTGTCCCTGACCTTCATATTAGACTTGTCAATCTCATAATAATCAGGCGCTACCAATCCCCCAACTACTACCTCGCCGAGCCCAAACGCCCCCTCAATTACCAGGCTGTTAAGATTGTTGTTTCTGGGGTTGGCTGTGAACATAACGCCAGCCTTGTCCGAATTAACCATTCTCTGCACAACCACAGCTATAACTGGCTCGTCATAGAATTCTTTTTTGGCGCGATAAGATATTACCCTTGCACCATATAGAGAAGCCCAGCATTCTTTCACTTTCCGGATCAGGTCTTCCCTGCCATGGACATTCAAAAATGTTGCATTCATACCTGCAAAGGAAGCCTGCTCAGAATCTTCCATAGTGGCCGATGACCTGACCGCTACAAACGGAGCTTTGACCGAGTCCTTACTGGCCATTTCATCATAAGCCTTTAAGATTTCACTCTTGATAGTGGCGGGCATCTCCGAACCAATGATTAAATCCTGTACCTCCTTGGCCTTGGTCTGCAGAGCGGAAGTGTCATCAACATCGATGCCTTCGATAGCATGCACGATTTTCTGAGAAAGCCCGCTCTCGGTGATAAAAAGCAGGTAGGCCTGGGCGGTTATCACATATCCCGGCGGAACCGGCAGACCGGCTTTAACGAGTTCACCGAGGTTGGCACCCTTGCCGCCGGCCTTATTCACATCTGCTTTGCCGATGTCCTTGAACCATTTCACTATTTCCATCGCTTGATCTCCTCCGGTATTCTAATAATGTGCAATTCTCGTCTTCGTCAATCAGGCCGAAAACTCAAGATGATGTCTTGCAATATCAGGCCATTTAAATGGACAGCACCGGTATATATCTCAGATAGCGCTCATCGATACTTTTTTTCTTTTCCCACGTGTCTTTAAACGGCGTGTAAACTACTTCTCCATTTATCTGCCCGGCCGCGGTGCCCTCTTTGCCATCGAGCAACCCCTCTACAGCGGCAATCCCCAGGACACTGGCCAGTATCCGGTCCGTCGCGGTAGGCGAACCTCCCCTCTGCACATGACCAAGCGTGCAGAGCCGGCTTTCAACCTTCAACCGCATCTCTACATACTTGGCTATGTTAATGGTATCCTCAAGCTGGTTGCCCTCAGCAACCACGATGATGCTGCTCCTCTTCCCGCGTTTGAAGCTCTCCGTCAGGTTTCGGCAGAGGTCCTCGATATCAATTTTTATTTCCGGGATGATGATCTGCTCGGCGCCGCCGGCCAAACCGACCGTGAGGGCTATAAAACCGGACTTCCTGCCCATCACTTCGACAAAGAAAATCCTTTCAAACGCGCTGGCTGTATCCCTGATCCTGTCAATGGCATCCAGCGCGGTATTTACCGCCGTATTAAACCCAATAGTATAATCGGAGCCCCAGATATCATTATCGATCGTTCCCGGAACACCGATAAAAGCTATATCGCTCTCCTCGGTCAGCGCCTGCGCTCCTCGGAAAGAGCCATCACCCCCGATGATGATACAGCCGTCAATATGCTCAGCCTTTAATGCGTCAATGGCCTTATGCCTGCCCTCAACTGTGAACATTTCGTTGCAGCGGGAGGTTTCCAGGATCGTGCCGCCTTTTTGAATGATATTAGCCACAGAACGACGGTCGAATTGCTCGAATTCACCGTTGATCAGCCCTGAAAACCCGCGCCTGATGCCTGTCACCTCAAGGCCCCTGTAGACGGCGCACCTGACGATGGCACGTATAGCGGCATTCATACCTGGAGCATCACCGCCACTGGTCAATACACCGATTTTGGTAAAATCTTTTTTCATTTTCTGCCTATAAATTATCAAATTTACTGTCTAAACACAATACAGCCTGTTCACCTTACCCTGCTGCCACATGCATTCAGGTTCATTTATTTTGAGATATATATTCGAGTGCTTTTATGTAAAATTGACCGGTGTATTGCTTGGCCATCCGTGATGTATTGAAGAATGGTGAATTGGAGTGGATGCTTTCCTTCATCATCTTCACCCAACCATGCGGCGTGCCGTTAATATCCCTGTCGTAATAAAGAGGTATCACGTGATCTTCCAGCAATCCGTAAATGGCATTGGCCGTGCGGTTATCGTAGTCCGCAGCATCTCCCGTATCCTTCTCATCCACGGCCCAACCGTTGAGCTTGTTATAGCCCTCAAACCACCATCCGTCCAGTACACTGAGGTTTATCACACCGTTGACAGAAGCTTTCTGTCCGCTTGTTCCGCTGGCCTCCATCAATACCCGGGGTGTATTAAGCCAGACGTCCACCCCGCTTACCAGGTCGCGCGCCATATGCAGGTCATAATCCTCCACAAAGGCTATCCTTCCGCCATATTCCGGGTCCCTGGCGTAGCTGTAAACCTGCTGTATCAGCCGCTTACCGTCTTCGTCATTAGGATGCGCTTTGCCAGCGAAGATAATCTGCACCGGCTTCAGGTCATTACTCAATATCTTCTTTAACCGGTCTGTATCTTTGAAAAGTACCGATGCCCGCTTATAACCCGTGAAACGCCTGGCAAACCCGATGGTTAACGCTTCTGTATCCAGCAGGGCGCCCATAGCCAGAGGCTGTACGGCCGCCACCTTATCCTGCGACCACCTCTGGCGTGCCCGGTCAAGGATGGCGCTGATAAGCTTTAGCTTGAGCCACCTGTGCATGGCCCACATCAGCTCATCGGGTATATTGTGAAGGTTGTCCCACAATCCGGGACTATCCTGGCGCACTTTCCAGTCTTCTCCCAGGAACCTCTGGAAGAGCATCTGGAACTGCGGCGCCGCCCAGGTAGGCAGGTGCACGCCATTGGTTATCGAGGTGATGGGCACCGCTTCCTCGGGAACATCCGGCCATATCTTATGCCACATCTTCCTGCAGACCCGGCCATGCTGCTTGCTGACCCCATTCCTGTAATCCGCCAGCTTTAGCCCGAGGACAGTCATATTAAACGATGAGCCATCGTCCTGGGTTGTACCTAATTTCATAAATTCTTCGCGCGTGATCCCCAGGTGGACCCAGTAATCGTGAAAATACTGATCGATTAGATCCAGCGGGAAAGCATCATTGCCGGCCGGCAGAGGCGTATGCGTGGTGAAAACCGACGTGGCCTTAACCTCTTTGACCGCGGACTCTGTAGAAGCCCCTCCTTTAACCAACTCCCGCACACGTTCCACCAGCATAAACGAGCAGTGGCCTTCATTGGCATGCCATATAGCAGGTCTTATGCCGAGGGCATTAAGCATCCGCACACCACCCAAACCTATGACCAGCTCCTGTAAAAGACGCATCTCCCTGTCGCCGCCGTATAGCCTGGCCGAGAGTCCGCGGTAAGCCGGGGGGTTCTCTTCGAGGTTGGTATCAAGCAAATACAACCTCACACGGCCAAGGTTCAGGAGCCAAGCTGCCACCTGTATGGCTGTGCTGTCTAAGCGTACCTGCACCGTAAGCATTTTGCCATCCGGTGAGCAGACGCGTGTCAGCGCGACATTATCGAAGTTTAGCTGTTCGTAAAACTCTTCCTGCCAGCCGTTCTGTGATATATGCTGGTGGAAGTATCCCTGCGGGTACATGAAACCCACACCTACTATGGGGATGCCCAGGTCGCTGGCTTCCTTGCAGTAATCCCCAGCCAGCACTCCCAACCCTCCCGCGTAAAGAGGCAGCGAGTTATGCACGGCAAATTCCAGTGAAAAATAGGCGATGGATTTATCAGCATGCTGTGGATACGTTGTCGAAAACCATGTCTTCGTGGTTGAAAGGCTGTCCCTGTAACCCGCGATAGCCGCATCATAGCTCTCAAGATATGCAGTCTCTTCGGCACAGGCTACCAACTGGTGATAAGGTATCTCCTTCAACAGCCGGACAGGATTATGTCCGGTTGATTTCCAGAAAGACCGGTCCACTTCTTTGAAAAGATTGCGCGCGTTAGGATTCCAGCTCCACCACAGGTTGTACGCCAGGTCACTCAATCCCGCGATGCGGTCGGGGACGTTCAATTTGTTATCCGGATTCATCTATATACCTGGCTACTCTGCAAAACATTAACCTCCCGGCTTTAGTTGTTAATCAGTAATTATAAATAAATATGCGCATTCATTACAAACACGTATGAAGAAACCGATTTCCTTTGCACACAAACTATTAAAAATGTATACTTACATTCGCAGCCTTCGCTAGAAGAAAAGTGATGCTGAGGAGCCTAATATGAAAATCAACGTGATGCAGGATGTCCTGCAAGCCAACGACCGGATTGCCGAAGAGAATAAGCGACTATTCAGCGAAAATCGCAACCTGGTACTCAACCTGATGAGCTCCCCGGGCGCGGGCAAGACGTCGCTGCTGGAGAAGACCGCGGAGATACTGGCCGGCAAGCTGAGGTTGGGTGTGGTCGTCGGGGATATCGAGACCACCCGGGATGCCGACAGGATAAGCAAATTCAATGTGCCTGCCATCCAGTTGACCACAGGCACGGCCTGCCACTTGGACGCCAACATGGTCGCCTCCGCGCTTCCGCACCTTCAACTGGATAAGATCGATGTACTGGTGGTTGAAAACGTCGGCAACCTGGTTTGCCCCGCCGAATTCGTCGTCGGGGAGGATTATAAGATTATGATCCTGAGTGTTACCGAAGGAGATGAGAAGCCGCTTAAATACCCGCTGATGTTCAAAGAATCCGCGCTGATGCTCATCAATAAGATCGACCTGCTTGAATACACCAATTTTAACCTGGAAGAGGCTAAGGCCAATGCCCGTAAAATTAACCCGTCGATCGAGATTATCGAGATATCCTGCACTAAAGGTACCGGGCTTGACGCCTGGATAAATTGGCTAACTGCACACCACAAGAAAAAGATGGACGTGCTGCCCCATGCATGAGATGGGCATAGCCCAGAACATCCTCGATATAGCCCTGAATGCGGCCAACCAGGAAGGAGCTACAAAAATCAGCCGGATTAACCTGGTGGCAGGTGAACTGCGCGGCCTCGTTCCGATGCAGCTGACCTTCTGCTTCAGCATCGTGGCCAAGGATTCCATCGCCAGCGGTGCCTACCTGCATGTAGAAGAGGTGCCCGTCAGCGGGCATTGCAACGACTGCAGCGCGGACTTCACAGTCGAAGAGTACAATTACCTTTGCCCTAAATGCGGCAGCACCAGGATACAGATTACAGGCGGCACCGAGTTGCGTATCAAAGATATCGAGATCGAGTAACCCCTGCCGCTCCGGGCAGTACCTTGCGTAAATAATGCCCTGTTGCTGATTTTTCAATTTTAGCGATCTCTTCCGGTGTGCCTGAGGCTATGATATAGCCTCCTTCATCACCTGCGCCGGGGCCGAGGTCGATGATATGGTCAGCGTTCTTAATTACATCCATGTGGTGCTCGATGATAATCACGGTATTGCCCGTATCTACCAGCCTCTGGATCACCTGCAACAAGCAGTCGATATCGGCGAAGGACAGGCCGGTGGTAGGCTCGTCGAGGATATAAACTGTCTTGCCGGTTGACCTGCGCGCCAATTCCGAGGCGAGTTTGACTCTCTGGGCCTCTCCTCCAGAAAGCGTCGGCGCGGGCTGTCCCAGCCGCATATATCCCAGACCGACATCCCTCAGGGTGGCCAGCTTGTTTTTCACCCTGGGGAGATGCTCGAAAAAAGCGGTGGCTTCCTCAATGGTCATGTCCAGCACGT
>CAIMUM010000159.1 GCA_903844685.1 uncultured Dehalococcoidia bacterium | reverse complement strand
GGGCAAATTCCTCTCCAACGCCATCTGCCCCTGCGACGGCGCCGATATCAACGGGCCGACAGCCAACGTTAACTCGGTGGGCAAGGTCATGGGCGGCAAAGCTGCCTCAGGCCCCGGCGATTGGGATGGTTACCTGAGCGTTCTGCCCAACGGGGCCAGCCATACCATTACTTTCAATCCCTCCCTGCTGCGCGACCCCGAGCATAAAGCCAAATTCACGGCATTCCTGCGCAGCTACGCGGAGAACGGCGGCAGCGCCCTGCAGATAAATATGATAGACGCCGATATACTCAAAGACGCTCAAAAGAACCCCGACGCCTACCGGCACCTGCTGGTGCGCGTCACCGGCTATAACGCATATTTCACCTCCATCGGCCGTGAGCTTCAGAACGAGATCATTGCCCGCGAAAGCCACAGGATGTAGCCGGCGCGTATGAAGATTGAACAGGCCCCGCTGCCGGCCGCAGGGACGGAGGACGTACCGCGGCAGAGCGCCAGGGGCGATAAAGCGCTTATCCTGCACACGCAGAGGCTGTCCACCGAGGACGGCCCGGGGATTCGGACGACCGTTTTCTTCAAAGGCTGCCCTTTGAGCTGCTCGTGGTGCCATAATCCCGAAAGCATCTCGGCCCGGCCCCAGATTCACTGGATGGAGGTGCGCTGCATCGGCTGCGGTATCTGCGTCAAAGCCTGCCCGCACGGATGCCTGGTTAAAAAGCCGGAGGGCATTATCCGGGACCGGACCGCCTGCCAGGCCTGCGGCAAATGCGCCGCGGAATGCCCGGCGGGCGCTCAGGAAGTGCTGGGCAAAGACACGGGCCTGGAGGAACTCCTCGCGGAGCTGTTGAAAGACAAAGTGTATTACGAGAAATCAGGGGGAGGGGTAACGCTGTCCGGCGGCGAACCGCTCATGCAGCCGGAATTTTGTGTGAATTTGTTGCGCAGGCTGAAAGAAAGCGGCGTCAGCACGGCGCTGGATACCTGCGGACTCTGTTCAAAATCAGCCCTTGAACAGGCGCTGCCCTATACCGACCTGGTTTTATTCGACCTTAAAGATACCGACCCCGTTAATCACCGCCGGTGGACCGGGCAGGACAACCGCAGGATACTCGATAACCTGCTTTATACGCGTGATTTCATGGCTGCCCACCCGGGTAAATCGCTGTGGATACGTACCCCGCTGATACCGGACGCCACGGCCAGCCGTGATACCATTGAAAGGATCGGGCATTTTATCCGCGATAACCTGGGCAGCGTTGTGCAGCGCTGGGAGCTGTGCGCATTCAACAACCTGTGCCGCGATAAATACCGCAGGCTGGGTATGGACTGGGAATATGCCTCGACACCGCTGATGAGCAGGCAGGAGTTGTCGGATTGCCAGGAGATCGCCAGGGGTTGCGGGCCGGACCCCGCTAAAACTTTCGTCACCGGAGCGGCACGCGTAGAGAACTAAATACTTGACAGGAGGCTAATGATGCTGGAACAGACAAGGGTATTAAGGACTTTTTCCCAGGAGGATATCGAGAGCTTTAAGCCCGAGATGAAAATCGGCCTGCTGGCGACCGTGAACGCCGCAGGGCTGCCGCATATCACCATGATCTCCACGCTGCAGGCCAACTCTCCCACAGAGATGTTCTGGGGACAGTTCGCCGAGGGCATGAGCAAGGCCAGCATCAGGAAAAACCCCAAGGCCGGGTTCCTGATTATGACGCTGGATAAGAACCTTTGGCGGGGCAAAGCCTCCTTCTCACGCACGGCCAAGGAGGGCACGGAGTACGACCTGCTCAATAATGCGCCCATGTTCCGCTACAACGCCTACTTCGGCATCCACACGGTTTACTATATGGACCTGGTCGAACAGGGCGGCAAGGAACCCCTACCCATGGGCAGCGTTATCCAGGCCGCGGTCAAGACCATGGTCGCGAAGACGCTGGCCGGCAAAGGTAGCGGAAAGCCCGTGCTCAACCCTTTCACGACCAGGCTGCTGGATAAGATGGATAACCTTAAATTCCTGTCCTTTATCGGGGCGGACGGCTTCCCCCTGATCATACCTGTTATCCAGGCACAGACCGCCGGCTCCGACCGTGTCATTTTCTCCTCATCGGTCTATGGCAACGAACTTAAAGCCATCCCTCAGGGCACGGTCACCGCGCTGTTCGGGATGTCTTTCGAGATGCAGACGGTGCTGTTGAGAGGTACCTACAGGGGCGTCCGCAGCATCGGCGGATTTGAATGCGGCGAAATGGAAGTCGACTGGATTTACAGCCCTATGCCGCCCAAGGCGGAACAGGTTTACCCGCCGCAGAAGCTCGAGGCGGTCAGCAGCTTTTAATAACCGCTAATGCGGACATCAATCACCGTAGAACTTGAACTGGTTGCCGCCGTGACCTTTGGAGTAATACATTGCGGCATCCGATTTCTTGATCAGGGTTTCCATATCCTCCGCGTCTTCGGGATAGATGGCGATACCTATGCTGCTGGATAAATATAGCTGATGGCCGTGGATTGAGAACGGCTCTTTAAAGGAATCCAACATCTTTTGGGCTATGGCAGTGGTATCTTCCATGTGTTTGGTCTCCAGCATCACCAGTATAAACTCATCTCCGCCGACGCGGGCTACCGTGTCGCTGGCACGTATTATTCCCGTAAACCGCTTGCTGACAGCCTTAAGCACCTGGTCGCCTATATCGTGGCCGAGCGTATCATTGATTGATTTGAAGTTGTCCAGGTCCAACGACATGACGGCAAGCCTGGCTTTGTTGCGGTGGGCCAGCGCTGCCACTATGTCGAAACGGTCCAGCAGCAAAACCCTGTTTGGTAATCCAGTAAGGAAGTCGTGGGTTGCCATCTCTTCGAGCTTTTGCTCCAGCTGCTTGCGCTCGGTAACATCGCGCCCTACGCCGCGGAACCCGATGAGCCTGCCCTGCGCGTTCTTTATAAGGGAAATCGAGATCTCAGCATATCCGGCAGAGCCATCTTTGCGAATGGCCTTAAAGGCAAAACCCGTGTACGGTTCTCCGGTCTTATATACCTTGTTATAGGCCTCAAAGATGGCTTTTACCTCTTCCTGGCCGGATGCGATAATGCTGAAGTTGTGCCCGATCAATTCTTCCATGCTATAGCCAAGGTTGCGGCAGGTAGCATCGTTAACGAAGGTGAAGTTGCCTGTCAGGTCTACTTCAATATATGAATCATGCATATTTTCCAGTATAGTCCGGTATCGCTCCTCCGATCGGGTAAGCGTTTCCTCAGCCTGCTTGCGCGCGCTAATGTCACGCGTCACTCCCAGCATGCCCACCGGCTTGCCGGCCCCATCTCTTATGAAGCTGACCTTTGTTTCGGTCCAGTATGTAGAGCCATCCTTACGGATATACTCGGCTTCGATGATATCAAGGTTGTTCGGTTGTTCCCGACCCGCTTCCTCGTTTGCCAAAGCCTCCATAAATACTTTGCCGACCTTCTCCAGCGACT
>CAIMUM010000158.1 GCA_903844685.1 uncultured Dehalococcoidia bacterium | reverse complement strand
GGCGGGCTGCTTTCCGCCTCCTGCAGCGGTACAGCTTACAAGCCATCCGGGCTGCCGGCCCTGGTCGCTTTCACATCCGATCGCGATAAGGCCGCGCATATCTACACCGTCAAGCCGGACGGCACGGATATCCAGGCCACTTCAAGCGACAACGGCACAAATGATGGTGTGCCGGCCTGGTCACCGGACGGCACAAAAATCGCTTTCACCTCCAACCAGTCCAGCAGATACGAGATATGGATAATGAACGCCGACGGCAGCGGGCGCAGAAGGCTGACCGACTTGAAATCGTACAGCAACATGCCACGGTGGTCACCGGACGGGGAAAAAATAGTCTTCATCAGCCGGGTTATCGCAGCTGCAGGCATCTCCTGCACCGAGATATTTGTAATGAATTCAGACGGCAGCGGCTTACAGCAAATCACCACCAGCGCCGGAGTCACGGGCAGCACCGGGGAGAGGGCCGACTGGAACAGCGTGCCCACATGGTCGCCGGACGGCGCCAAAATAATCTTCAGCTCCAACCGGGATGGGGATGGTAGCACACCCGTGCTGTACACCATGAACCCCGACGGCAGCGACCAGAGAAAATTCGGACTGTTTACAGATGTGGATGGATCACAGCCGGACTGGTCGCCGGTCAATAACAAAATCGTCTGGATAAGGGGCAGCGCTGCCAAGGTCGACATCTGGGTTATGGATGGCTGGTCACCTTTCCCGCTGCTGACCGCCAAAAAGCTCACGGATAACATCGATAACAATAGCAACCCTGTTTGGTCGCCGGACGGCAAGCAGATCGCCTTCGTCTCCGACGCCGACAGCAACATGGACGTCTACATCATGAATGCCGATGGCTCCAACGTGCGCCGGCTGACCTCCGACAAGGCTAAGGACGGTTACCCCGCATGGAGGCCGTAGAGGCGTAACCGTAGGGGCGTACCTTCAGGTGCGCCCGCAAAAACCGTTGTCATTGCTAGGAGCGCTGCGACGAAGCAATCCCCTGGCATAACGTCTTCGCTTATAGAGATTGCTTCGCTTCGCTCGCAATGACGTATACAAGGGCTCGCAATGGCAGTAATAGCAGGCGGGTTTGAAAACCCGCCCCTACGTTGACATTCAGTCGATGCTGCACTAAGATGAAATTAAAAAACGGGTGGCTATTATGAGGTCAGTTTATTTAGCTTTGATCACATGCATGCTGGTATTATCGGCAATTCCCTGCGCCGTTAGCGCCGATGGAGGGGAGATAGAGAAATACATCGTCGGCGCCGACCCGGTAACAGGCCGCAACGGGCAGATAGACCTGTCCTGGGAGCAATTGTGCCTCTCAACGGTTTACCAGCTCGAGATAGCCAAGGACCGTGAGTTTACATTGAGGGTCAACCCGGCAATCAACAGCGCCGGCAACATCTCTGCAGTGACCGGCTCTATCCTGCTGACGATGGATGCCACCAACATGACCTCGCCCGCCGCCTGGATAGCGCCGGGCGCGCTGCCCGAAGCCGGCGCCATTTACTACTGGCGTATCCGTTCAGCCCGTTCTGCCACAGGGCAGATAGCCGCCAGCCCGTGGTCTGAGACCCGCAGCTTCATCGTAAAGGCAGGATTTATCGTCAATACACCGTACTACGGCGTACAACTGCTGGCCCCCAACAACGGCTGCATGGGCTGCAGGGTAAAGCCCGCTTCCTTCTCATGGAGCCCCTGGAATGATGCTACAAAATACGAATTCGTGCTGGGCAAAGACCCCGAATTCAAGCAGGTGGTTGTGACAGCGAACCCGACGACCTCTGCCTACGAATACAGCGGCACGCTCGATTACAGCACTAATTACTTCTGGCGCGTGAGAGCGCTGGAGGTCAACGGCCTGAACATCCCCAGCGACTGGTCGGCGACCTTCAGTTTCCAGACCGAGCAGGCTCCGACGCCCGCGGAGCCCGCAGCAAATGAACCTGCAACACCATTATGGGTATGGGTGGTAATAGCGCTGGGCGCAGCGCTGGTGATCGCGGTGATAGTATTGGTGATGAAAAGAAGATAAAATCCTAAATTCTAAACAAATTCAAATTATCAAAAATGTTTGTAGGGACGGGCCTTCAGGCCTGTCCGCTCTTTCGGGCGCACCTGTAGGGGCGGACATTCATGTCCGCCCGTATCGGGCGGGTTTGAAAACCCGCCCCTACGTTACTTTTCTTTATCTCGTCATTGCGAGGAGCGTAGCGACGCGGCAATCCCATGGGAGTCCGTCATATCTTGAGATTGCTTCGCTTCGCTCGCAATGACATGTGGTGGCCCGCCTTGAGGGGCGGGGTTTTAAACCCACCCGCCATGTGAACCATTGTTCTAATTGACATTACCTTGCCGCTCACTTAATATTGGCCTAAAAACATTGAGGGTTTATTATGATCAGAAAGCTTGTTTTCTGCGCCTGCCTGCTGCTGGCTCTATCTTTGGCATTAGCCTGCATTAAAGTGAACAACCCTGATGAAAGCAAGGGTCCGGCCACCCTTTCCGAGATAACCACGGCGGCCGTGGTGGACGCCCAGGGGCAGGCCATGGGCGTGGCCAGGGAGGATTTCACTGCCGATACTCCCACCATTTACCTGTCTGCCCGTGTCAATGCAGCCCCCGAGAATACGCAAATTACCGCCAGCTGGATATTTTTCAAGGACAGCAACAACAAAGAGGTGAACCAGCCGCTGTTCGACGATTCCATCACGGTCAAGGGCACGCGTTATTTCTCCTTCGGGCACCCTGCGCCGTCAGGTTCCTGGGAGCCCGGTCAGTATGTCATCCAGATAAAAGTGGACGGCAAAGAGTTTGCCAATGGGCGGTTCACTGTCAAGGCGCTGCAGAAAGCCGATGTCCCCGCACCCACCATCACCTTTTTCAAGGCCTATCCTGAGGCCATCAGCTTCGGACAGTCGGTAGTGCTGAGTTGGAGCACTACCGCTGCCGACAAGGTTGACCTGAATGTGGTCGGCAATGTCCCTGCCATAGGCAACCGGATAGTCAACCCGTTCACCAGCGTGGACTATACGCTCACCGCCACCAATGCCGTGGGCTCGACGGCCAAAACTCTGCACGTGGAGGTAACATCCTTCCTCAGCGACAAGCCGGACCTGGTCATCACGGATTTCTGGGCACAGGGAGATAAGGCCTTCTACAAAATCAGGAACATCGGTGGTGTCGAGGCCAAAGAAAGCATCACCGGGATTTACATCAACGGCCTCGCCCAGGACCAGAGCAGAGTCGATATACTGGCTCCCAGCCAGGAGAGGACATATTCTTTCCCCACACTAAAATGGAGCTACGGCACACAGCGCAACTATAATATAGAAGTCAGGGTATGCGCCGATGACTATGGCGATATAGGAGAGTATGACAAAACCAATAACTGCCTGGTGCTCGACTGGTAAAGATAATGTTATTGCGAGGAGCGCCTTTTACCTGTCATTGCGAGGAGCGCAGCGACGAAGCAATCTGTAGGGGCGGGTTTTTAAACCCGCCCGCTGGAACGGGTGCACCTGAAGGTACACCCCTACGATTCTAAGGATTGCTTCGCTTCCTGCCACGCCTTCGGTTCGCAGCTTCGGCTCACCGCAATGACAGATGATAAGCGGTTATATATAATAAGCCTGTAATCAAATTTGGAGAGTGTTGCTATGAAGAATTCTCACTGGTATGCCATGCTTGTGTTTCTCACAGTCATTTCGCTGTTTATGACAGCGCCAGGCTGTATAAAAGTCAACACCGGCCAGAAAGGGCCATCGGCCGTGGTCAGCGATGCCACGCTGGCCAACGCAGTTGATTACGAGGGCAAGCCGATCAACGCCTCCACTGCTTTCCTGGTGAACGCCGAGGTGATTTATCTCTCGGTCAGGCTCAACAATGCACCGGCCAACACGCAGGTGCTGGTCAAGCTCACCTACTTGAGCGGCGAAGCCTCCAGCCTGGCCAACACCACCATGTACAATAACACCAAGCCGGGCCAGGGCACGGGCTACCTGGCATTCGCCATGACGCCGCCGCCCGGCGGTTTCCCTCAGGGCAATTACTCGGTCTCGGTCTCTGCCAACGGCCAGGAGGTCACCAACACGCCTTTCAAGGTGGAAAACCTGGCGGCAAATAAAGCCTGGCCGCACATTAATAAATTCACGGTTTCTGCCAATACAGTGCCGCAGGGAGAGCCGGTGACCTTAAGCTGGGATATCAGCGACGCCACCCGCGTAACACTGCAGCCCGAGATAGGCACCATACCTAACGTCGGCACCCGCAGCGTAACCCCGATGGTAACTACCACTTACGAGATAATTGCCTCCAATGATGCCGGGGCTACCAAGAGTGATGTGGCCGTTAACGTGAGCCCGCCGTTAGCCGGCGCGCCGGACCTGGTGATCACCGACGTGTGGCTGGAAGGGACCATGATATATTACAAGATAAAGAATGCCGGGGCGGTTGATACACCCCCTACCTATACCAACATCTATGTTGATAACCTGTTCCCGCCTATGGGCGGCTCAAGCTTCGTGGACGTGCTCAAGCCCGGACAGGAAAAGACTCTCACCTTCTCCAGCTACGAGTGGCCCTACAGGGCAAATCCAGCGCAGTCCTGGAATCCCGAGGGTATGACTTATTATGACCCCAGCCTGCAAAACCACACGGTCAAAGTGTGCGCTGACGCCAAGAACGAGGCCAAGGAGAGCGACGAGAACAATAACTGCCGGTTCAAAATCTGGGGTATCCTCTGGGACTGGGATATGCTGGCCGTATCCAACACTGCGTACTACTACAATAGCTGGAATGCGCTCGACCCGACGGAAGGGCTTAACGAGAGCGATAGCAAGGGCGCCCACATCAAGATGTCCGACGGGGGACTCGAGATGGTCCCTGAGGCAAAGCCTCAGGGATGGATCCGGGGCAAATGGGGAGAATCCTATACTTATCCTACCGGGACAGTATTGTTCCCTATTGAGATCCCCGTAAAGACTAAATTTAAAGCAACTGTGGGGCTTGCCAGCGCTGCCCAAGGAAGCGATGGGGTCACCTTCAAGCTCGGTTTTCTGGATTCCACCGACACCCTCCGCTGGCTCGGTTCCAAGAAGATGACGGCCCCCGGAGTATTCGAGGACTGGGTTATAGACCTGTCCGACCAGCAGGGCAGCTATGGCTATTTCCTACTGCAGGTAGATGCCGGCAACAGCTTCACCAATGACTTCGCCATCTGGAAGCAGGCCAGGCTGCTGCAGGAAAGCGATTGATAGATTGCAGCTAATGCGGGCGGGTTTAAAAACCCGCCCCAACGGGGTGTGATATGTGGTGCTTAATAAAACGTTCAATGCTGATGGTTGCCTACCTTTTAATCGGTGCGGCGGCAGCCTGCGCCCCGGCTATACAAAACATCGTCCTGACCACCCAGGTGGATTCGGCAGGCAAGGCGCTCAACTCTGCAACGGTTTTCAGCGTGGATACGCCGCGCATAATGTGTTCCGTCCCGTCGGCCGGCCTGCCGGCAACATCTGAAATAAGCGCGAAATGGCTCTACAACGATAGCGGCTCCTGGAGTACGCTCAAAGAAGAATCGTTCCCGGCGGCCAGCGCATCCAATATAGTATTCGCGCTGAACGCGCCGGACAGCGGTTGGCCACAGGGCAATTACGCGATCAGTCTGTTAGTCGACGGCAAACAGGCAACTGAAAAGCAGTTCTCCATAAAGATCGATGAGAGCGCATCGTTGCCCGTAATCAACACCTTCTCGGCCACGCCTGGTATGGTCACGGCCGGGCAGCCACTAACGTTGAGCTGGAATGTCAGCGGCGCAAGCCGTGTTTCGATTAGCCCGGACATCGGCAGCGTGGAGGCTGGCGGCAGCCGGTCGGTTACGCCAACAGCAGACACGACTTATACCATCACCGCCCTCAGCAGCGGCGGGCCTTCATCCAAATCCGTCAGCGTTCATGTGCTCCCTCCGGTCACGGAGACCGCCGACATGGAGGTTATCGACGTCTTCCGCGAGGCCTCGATGGTTTATTACACGGTGCGCAATAACGGCGCAGCCATATCGAAGCCGTCCAGCGCCAACCTCTATATAGGCATGAACGTGATGGCATCGGGATACATACCGCCCATGGCGCCGGGAGAGCAGAAAACGCTGGTCTTCGGCACATTTTCCTGGGGCTATGCCTACACCACGCCGGCCACGGTCTGCATCGATACGCTAAATGAGAACGGACCGTCCAACGCCGAGTACAAGTGCCTGACCAGGGCGCTGGCGGGCGCGCGCGTGCTATAGATCGCTTCGTCGCTGCGCTCCTCGCAAAGACGCGTTGCACACCTTGTCATTGCGAGTCCGAAAGGCGCGGCAATCTATCCCCGCCTTTCTTTAGATCGCCACGTTGCTGCGCTCCTCGCGATGACAGCATGGGAAGAGGCCTCGCCATGACAACCTTAATTTTGATACCATGTAGGTGATGAACCGCACGAGACTTCAAAACACCATCTGCTGGGCTCTGCTGGCGCTGGTCTTCCTGCTGTCGCTGTTTTTGCGCATTGCCGTGCCCTGGGACCAGGTATTCAGCGGGAACTGGATAAAACTCACCGATAACGACGCCTACTTCTATGTGCGGCTGCTGGACAACCTGTCGCGGCACTTCCCTTCCCTGAGCAATTACGACCCCTACTACATTTACCCGGGCGGCGGGCAGTTCAGCGGACGTCCGTTCTTTTTCGTGTACCTGATGGGATTCATCGCCTGGCTTTTGGGAGGGGGCGCTCCATCACAGCATACCGTGGACCTGGTAGCTATTTACTTCCCCGCGGTACTGGGGGCACTGCTAGTCTTCCCGGTCTTTTTCACCGGCCGGGCAATATTCAATAAGTGGGCAGGGTTGATAGCGGCCGGCTTCATTGCGCTGATGCCAGGCGAATTCCTCGTGCGCACGTTGCTGGGCAATACGGACAGCCACGTGCTGGAGATATTTTTCTCAAGCCTTTTCATGCTCTTCCTGCTGCTTTCCGCGCATTGCGGCAGGGGGCCGGCGTTATACCCATGGCGCAGTGAATACAGGCAGCGGCTGGCCAGGCCACTTATTTACGGTGCTCTGGCCGGGCTTTGCCTGGGACTCTACTTGCTCTCCTGGGAGGGCGCCCTGCTCTTCGTTTTCATCAGCTTCACCTGGCTGGTTTTGCAGTGCGTCAGCGACTACCTGCGCGGGCAGGTGTCTGACGGGACCGGCCTGGCGTGTTTCTCTGCCTATCTCATTGCAGTCGTCATGGTACTGATTTGGCTGCCCAACGCGCTGACCATCACGGCGCTGGCCGCCGGACTTATCGCTGCTGTGGCATTGCCGTTACTATCGTATTACCTGACCAGCCACAGGACGGCACCTGCCTATTATCCGGCTGCGGTCATTTTCCTGGGCCTTGTAGCAGCACTGTCCACTTACATGATAAGCCCCCGGATGTATGCCGATGCGGTTGGCGCTATCAGCGGTTTCTTTACCTGGCAATACGCAGCCCCCATAGCGGAGATGCAACCCCTGCTTGTCCAGCAGGGCTCTTTTTCGCTGGCGCTGGCCTGGGGCAACTATACTGCAGCTTCGGTTATGGCGCTGGTGGCCCTGGCTTTTGTCCTTTACCGG
>CAIMUM010000157.1 GCA_903844685.1 uncultured Dehalococcoidia bacterium | reverse complement strand
CCGATCTGGATATCAAGGTTAAAGAAAGTCCCGTTGAAATTCGTATATGATGAAGCAAAAATGCAGGGTTCAAAGGAGGTATGATAAAAACCGTTTCTTATTATTAATTAAAGGAGGAATATCATGGCAAAATACGGTAGCCAGGAACATGCCGACCAGATAATGGAGGCGATCAATTCCAGTGCTGAGTATGAGGAAGCGGCTAAGACTTGGGAAGGCGATTTCTATCTGATCACGGAGAAAGGCGGACCCATTAAAGAAAATATTTATACCTACCTCGACCTGTGGCACGGTAAATGCCGCAAGGCAGTGGTTACCAAGGACGAAAAGGAATTTAACCCGGAATTTACTATGGCGGCCACTCTGGACGTCTGGAGAAAGATTCAAGATAAGAAACTAGAAGGCACTCAAGCCCTGGTTACACGGCAGATGAAATTGAAAGGTAATATGGCCAAGATCATGAAAAATATCAAAGCTGCCCAGGCGCTGACCAACGCCACTAACAAAGTACCTGTGGAATGGCCCGAATAGTTGCGATACCGGGCTACATTATTAGAGTGAGGGAATATGTATTTTTACACAAGTCCGTTTATTGTTTTTGGTGATGATGCACTGGTGCATCTAAGGACTCTCTTGGGTAAACGCGCCCTGATAGTTACAGATAAAAATATAGTAAAGCTGGGACTGGCTGATTTGGTTTGCAAAGAGCTAAAAGAGGCCAATATCGAGTACAAGATATTTGAAGATGTTGAGCCCGATCCATCATTAGATACGGTCAGAAAAGCCGCAAAAATGGCCGAGGGGTTTAACCCGGATTGGATCATCGGACTGGGAGGCGGATCATGTCTGGATGCAGCCAAGGCGGCATTTCTTGTTTATTGCGTGCCCGGGCTTGAGCCTGACGGTATTAACCCGTCCGAGACTTACAATACCCGGCTTAAGGCCAAATTGATGGGCATCCCCACTACCAGCGGTACGGGTGCCGAGGCGACATTCGCCGTTGTGCTTACAGACGTGGAATGTCAACGTAAGATGGCAACCGGCAACATGGAGGCAATACCTGACCTCGTGATACTGGACCCTCTCATGGTCAAGGGAATGCCGCCCGCTATAACAGCCGAAACCGGGATGGATGCTTTGACCCATGCTATTGAAGGATATTGTACTACCTACCGCACAAGGTTTACCGACGGCCCTGGAATAATGGCTGTCCGCAGTGTTTTTGAGTTCCTGCCGCGCTCGTATAAGGACGGCTCCGACATGGAAGCCAGGCAAGAGATGCAGTGGGCGGCTACTCAGGCAGGGCTGTGCATGAACGGTGGCAACGCCGGAGTAGCGCACAGCCTGGCCCATTCATTGGGTGGCATCTTTCATACTCCACATGGCAGAGCAGTGGGGCTATTTCTTCCATACACTATGGAATACCAGGCTAATGGCTCTGAAGAAACCAAAGCGCGCTATGCCGAAATTGCCCGGTTCTGTGCCATTGCAAACGGACCCGATGATAAATGCGCCAAAGCGCTGATTGCCAAAGTCCGTGAACTGGCTAAAAGCTTGAAACTGCCGATGTCCCTAAGAGACGTGGGTATTGAAAGGGCCAAATTTATGGCATCCATGGAGGGCCTCGT
>CAIMUM010000156.1 GCA_903844685.1 uncultured Dehalococcoidia bacterium | reverse complement strand
TCATTGAGTTTGTCGTCGAGCCCGAAGAAAACGTGTACCCCTTCGTCCCGCCGGGCAAGACCATCGTCGAGTTCCTGGAGATGCCCAGCCCGCTGGGAAGCCTGAAAAAATAGGCGCAGGCTAATAAATATGGAGACCGTTCATTGATCAGGCAACACATATTAGTAGCACTGGTGCAGGACCGCCCGGGTGTGCTCAACCGCATTGCCAGCACGCTCAGGCGGCGCAATTTTAATATCGAGAGTATCGCCGTGGGGCACATCGAACAGCCCCACCTGTCACGCATGACCATAGTGGTGGAAGGCGACGACGCCAACGTGGAACAGGTGCGCAAGCAATTAGACAAGATAATTGAGGTCATCCGCATAGCGGATATCACGGGCGAGAACCCGGTGGCGCGCGAGATGGCCATGATCAAGGTGCGCGCCACACCCTCTACGAGGAGCGAGATCATCCAGATAGTGGATATCTTCCGCGCCAACATCGTCGATGTATCGCCTGATTCGCTGATATTAGTCGTCACCGGCACGCAGGACAAGGTGGATACGCTCATCGAGCTGCTGCGGGGCTTCGGCATCAGGGAGATGTCGCGGACGGGCACCATCGCGCTGCCGCGCGGCGGCTCAGGCCCACTCACCATCGAGGAGCATAAACCGCTGCGCCACGCAGTAGAGCAGGCCCCGCCGGAAGAGGAAATCCTGCCCGACTGGTAGCTGCCAGCGAAGCTCATAAATTCGCCGCTAAAATGAATTAATTATTTTTCAGACAGGAGGTATCAAAGTGAAAATATATTACGAGAAAGACGCGGACCTGGCCCTGCTTAAAAACAAGGTCATCGGCATTATAGGTTACGGCAGCCAGGGCCATGCCCATGCCCAGAACCTGCGCGACAGCGGCCTCAAGGTTATCGTCGCTGAGGCCAAAGGCACGGAGGGGCACCGCAGCGCAAAAAAGGCGGGCTTCGACGTTTCAGACGCGGCCGACGTGGCCAAAAGGGCCGACGTCATCATGATGCTGGTCCCCGACCAGCTACAGGCCCAGGTATATAAGGATTCCATCGCCGACCAGCTGGCCAAGGGCAAGACGCTGATGTTCGCACACGGCTTCAACATCCACTACGGCCAGATCGTGCCGCCGGACTACATTGATGTCTCTATGATCGCCCCCAAGTGCCCGGGCCACATGGTTCGGCAGCTTTATGTGGAAAAATCAGGCCCGCCGGCTATTATCGCGGTGCACCAGGACCCCTCGGGCAAGGCCAAGGCGCAGGCGCTGGCCTACGCCAAGGGCATCGGCTGCGCCAAGGCAGGCGTTATTGAGACCACCTTCGCCGAGGAGACCGAGACCGACCTCTTCGGCGAGCAAGCAGTGCTATGCGGCGGCGTGACCGCGCTCATCAAGGCTGGCTTTGAGACGCTGGTCGAGGCCGGCTACCAGCCGGAGATTGCCTATTTCGAATGCCTGCACGAGCTCAAGCTGATCGTCGACCTGATCCACCGCGGCGGCATGTCCTTCATGCGTTATTCCGTGAGCGACACGGCGGAATACGGCGACTACACCCGCGGCCCGCAGATAATCAATGAGTCGGTCAAGGCCGAGATGCAGGAGATACTGGAGGAGGTGCAGAACGGCAGCTTCGCCCGGGAGTGGATACTGGAAAACCAGGCCAACCGGCCCGTCTATAACGCGCTCAAGCGCCGGGAAGCCGAGCACCAGATCGAGGTGGTGGGTAAAAAACTGCGCGCCATGATGCCCTGGCTTAAATAGCCGCGCCAGCAGTCCCGTTACTTAATTTATCAGCAGGTGGGATTATGACAGGTGAACGTGTCTTCATTTTTGATACTACTCTCAGGGATGGCGAGCAGGCGGCCGGCACCAGCCTCAACGCGCAGGAGAAGCTCGAAATCGCCCGGCAGCTTGAAACCCTGGGCGTGGATATCATCGAGGTGGGATTCCCCATTACCTCGGAGGGCGACTTCGAGGCCGTGCGCCTGATAGCCCGCGAACTGCGCAGGGCCACCGTATGCGCGCTCAGCCATGCCAATGAGGAGGCCATCGACCGCGCCTGGGAGGCTATTAAACCGGCCAGGAAAGGCCGGATACACATCTTCCTTTCCACCTCCTCCATGCACCTGGCCTACCAGTTGAAGAAAAGCCAGGAGGATGTTTTGAAACTGGCCGGCGTCATGGTGGCCAGGGCCAAAAAGCACCTCGACGACGTGGAGTTCACGCCCATGGATTCGACGCGCACGGATGCCGGATTCCTCTACCGGATAATAGAGACGGTGATAGAGGCCGGCGCTACGACGGTAAATATAGCGGATACCGTGGGTTACTCCCTGCCCACCGAGTTCGGCAAGCTCATCGACGGAGTATTTAAAAACGTGCCGAATATAGCGAAGGCAGTGGTCAGCGTCCACTGCCACAACGACCTGGGCGTGGGCGTGGCCAACAGCCTGGAAGCCATACGCCGGGGCGCGCGGCAGGTCGAATGCACGGTCAACGGCATCGGCGAGCGCGCCGGCAACGCCGCCCTTGAAGAGATAGTGATGGCCATCAAGACGCGCGGCGACCTTTTCCATATAACTACCAATATCGATTCAACCCAGATATTTAAGACCAGCCGGATGGTCAGCGAACTCACCGGTTTCATCGTGCCTCAAAACAAGGCCATCGTGGGGGCCAATGCCTTCCGCCACCAGTCCGGCATCCACCAGGACGGCGTCATCAAGATGGCCAATACTTACGAGATAATGGACCCCCGGTCGGTGGGCGTTCCCGCCAGCGCGCTGGTGCTGGGCAAGCTCAGCGGGCGGCACGCCTTCAAGGAACGGCTGCTGGAACTGGGCTTCTCCCTGGATGCGGCTGCCCTTAACCACGCCTTCAAGGCCTTCAAAGAGCTGGCCGACAAGAAGAAGCAAGTGACCGACCGCGACATACAGTCGCTGATCGGCGAGGAGCTGCGCACCGCCACCGAAGTCTATCACCTCGAGCATGTCGGCGTATCCTGCGGCAATCACAGCATACCTACGGCGACGGTCCGGCTGACCGGGCCGAACAAGGAGATTTTAGAGGACGCCGCCCTGGGCACCGGGCCGGTGGACGCCGTTTACAAGGCCATCAACCGCATCGTGCGCGTGCCCAATACGCTCACGGAATTCAGCGTTTCGTCTATCACCGTGGGCATCGACGCGCTGGGCGAGGTGCTGATACGTATCGAGAGCGGCGGCATTACCTATACGGGCCGAGGCTCAGATACCGACATCATCGTTTCCAGCGCCAAGGCCTACATGAACGCGCTCAACAGGCTGCTGGTTACCAGGCAGTACCGCAAGAAGGTGGACATCGATGAGCCCTGAAATCGAATCCGGGTTGCGTTTATTGCTGGCCGCGGTACTGGGCGCCATCATCGGCTTCCAGCGTGAGAGGGCGGGCAAGCCGGCCGGCCTGCGCACGCATATACTTATCGCTATGGGCTCAGCTCTATTCACTGTCGTTTCCATATACGGGTTCGGCAGCGCGGCCGACCCGGCCAGGATAGCCGCCGGGATAGTTACCGGCATCGGCTTCATCGGTGCCGGCGTCATCTTCCGCGGCATGAGCGGGGACAGGGTGATGGGCATCACCACGGCAGCCAGCATCTGGATCACGGCGGCCATCGGCATCGCCGCAGGAGCCGGCCTCTATATCATCGCCGCGGCGGTGGCCATAGTTACGCTATTGGTATTATTGATTCCCCGGGTCAAGGGATGATAGAACTGTGTGGGGGCGGGCGCACCTGAAGGTACGCCCCTACGAATAAAACACGTGGTACGTGTCATAACAGGGTTGCCGTAGGGGCGGGTTTTTAAACCCGCCCGATCCGGGCGCACCTGAAGGTACGATCCTACGGAATAAGGATGGAAATAAAATGACACTGGCGGAAAAGATTTTAGCAGCCCATTGCGGCAAGGCGAGCGTCAGCCCCGGCGACTTCCTGAGCGTCAGGACCGACCTGGTGCTGTCCAACGATATCACGGCGCCCATAGCCATCAGGGAGTTCGAACGGCTGGGAGTATCCACAGTATTCGACCCTAAGAAAATCGTTATGGTTCCCGACCACTTCTGCCCCAACAAGGATATACAATCCGCCGAGCAAGCCAAAATGATGCGGGACTTCGCACGCAAACACAAGCTGGTTTACTTCGAGGTGGGCGAGATGGGCATCGAGCACGTTATACTGCCGGAAAAGGGACTGGTGTTGCCCGGCGAGGTCGTGGTGGGCGCCGATTCGCATACCTGCACCTACGGTGCGCTGGGGGCCTTCGCCACCGGCATGGGCTCCACTGATATCGCCATCGCCATGGCAACCGGCGAGATCTGGATGAAGGTGCCCCCTACTATCAAATTCGTCTTTCACGGCAAGCCGGGCAAATGGGTGGGCGGCAAGGACCTGATACTCTACCTGATCGGGGATATCGGGGTGGACGGAGCGCTTTATTCCGCCCTGGAATTCCACGGGGAGGCCGTAGAAAAGCTGGGCATGGACGGCCGCTTCACCATGTCCAACATGGCCATCGAGTCGGGCGGCAAAGCCGGCCTCTTCCACGTTGATGATAAAACGCGCAGCTATCTCAAAGGGCGCACGTCTCGTAAATATAAGGAATACCGCTCGGACCCTGACGCGGCATACGCGCGGGTAATTGAGTACGACACCTCCAAGATCGAACCGCAGGTGGCCTTCCCGCACCTGCCATCCAATACCAAGCCTGTCAGCCAGGCCGGCGCAATCGCCATCGACCAGGTGGTCATCGGCAGCTGCACCAACGGCAGGATGGATGACCTACGCATAGCCGCAAACATACTCAAGGGCAGGAAGGTTGACCCGCACCTCAGGCTCATCATCCTGCCCGGCTCGCAGCAGGTTTACCTGGACGCCCTGAAAGAGGGCTTAATCGAGACCTTCATCAGGGCGGGCGCCGCGGTGAGCACGCCTACCTGCGGACCCTGCTTAGGCGGTTACATGGGAATACTGGCGGCGGGCGAGAGGTGCGTCTCGACCACCAACCGCAATTTCGTCGGCCGCATGGGTCATGTAAAATCCGAAGTCTACTTAGCCAACCCCGCCGTGGCTGCCGCCAGCGCGATAGCGGGCAGGATCGCCGGCCCGGAGGAGATAAAGTAATGCCATTGAAAGGCAAGGCCTTTAAATACGGCTCACACATTGATACGGACGCCATCATACCGGCGCGCCACTTGAACCTGGTCGAGCCGGCCGACCTGGCCAGGCACTGCATGGAGGATATCGACGCCGGTTTCGTCAGCAGGGTAAAAAACGGCGATATCATAGTCGCGGACATCAACTTCGGCTGCGGCTCCTCGCGTGAACACGCGCCGGTCGCTATCAAGGCATCGGGCGTATCCTGCGTCATCGCTAAAAGCTTTGCGCGCATCTTTTTCCGCAACGCCATCAACATCGGTCTGCCGCTGCTGGAATGCGAGGAGGCTGTGGACAACATTAAGGCCGGCGATACGGTGGAGGTTGACCTCGCCTCCGGCGCCATTACCAACCTGTCCTCGGGCAAAACCTTCACATCAAAGGCCTACCCTGAATTTATGATGCAGATCGTCCAGGCGGGCGGACTTGTGGAGCACACCAGAAAGAAGCTTTCAGGAGCTAAATAACTTGAAATTCAAGATAGCCGTTTTACCCGGTGACGGCGTCGGCCCGGACGTCGTTAAAGAAGCACAGCGCGTACTGGACGAGGTGGGTAAGCGCTTCGGCCACCGCTTCGACTTCAGCACAGGCCATGTCGGCGGAATTGCCATCGACAAATACGGGGAGGCGCTTCCCGAGCCAACGCTGGCCCTGTGCCGCAGGTCGGACGCCGTCCTGCTGGGCGCGGTGGGCGGGCCGAAATGGGACGACCCTACTGCGAAGGTACGACCGGAGGACGGCCTGCTGGCGCTCAGGAAAGAGCTTGACCTCTTCGCCAACCTGCGCCCGGTTAAAATGTTCAAGGTGCTGGAGAACTCCACCAGCCTCAAACCCGCGGTGGTGCGCGGTGTTGACCTGCTGGTTATACGCGAACTGACCAGCGGCCTGTATTTCGGCAAACCCAAGCAGCAGTGGACCACAGCGATTGGCAGGCGCGCCGTGGACAGCATGTATTACACAGAGCAAGAGATCGAGCGTATCGTGCGGGTCGGCTTCGAACTGGCCATGATCCGGCGCAGGAAGCTGACCTCGGTGGATAAAGCCAACGTCCTGGAATCATCACGGCTCTGGCGGCAGATAACCGCCGAAATCGCCGTTGAATATCCCCGCGTGAAGCTGGACAACATGCTGGTGGATGCCTGCGCCATGCGCCTGATACAGAATCCGATTTATTTCGACGTCATCGTAACTGAGAATACCTTCGGCGACATACTGACGGACGAAGCTTCCATGCTGGCCGGCTCGATGGGCATGCTGCCCTCGGCCAGCCTGGCCGGCATACCCGATAAAAAGACATTACAGGCATTCGGACTGTACGAGCCGATACACGGCAGCGCACCCGATATCGCCGGTATGGATATCGCCAACCCCGTAGCCACCATCTTGAGTGCGGGCATGCTGCTGCATTATTCCCTCGGGCTTAAACAGGAGGCCGCGGCTGTCGAGCGCGCCGTGCTGCAGGTGCTCAACAGCGGATACCGCAGCAAAGATATCATGACTAAGGGCATGAAGGCAGTAGGCACAGCCGGGATGGGCAAGCTTATCGCACGGGCGGTTGCGGAACAGGCATGAAAAAGGTAAAGCTTTACGATACTACGCTGAGGGACGGCGCTCAGCAGGAGGGCATCTCCTTCACGGTATCCGACAAGCTGAAGATCACCCAAAAGCTCGATGAATTGGGCATTGATTACATAGAGGGCGGCTGGCCGGGCGCCAACCCCAAAGACACCGAGTTCTTCTCCCGTGCCCGGGGCCTTAAACTTAAGAACTCGGTATTAGTGGCCTTCGGCAGCACGCGGCGGGTTGACGTTGCCGTGGACGAGGATACAGGCTTAAAGTCCCTTGTGAATTCGGGGGCCAGTGCAGTCAATATCGTGGGCAAGGCCTGGGACCGGCAGGTAAGGCAGGTGCTTGAGACCGGCTTGGATAACAACCTGGCCGTCATCCGCGAATCGGTGGCCTTCCTCAAAGCGGGGGGCGTAACGGCCTTCTTCGATGCCGAGCACTTTTTCGATGGCTTCAATGCCAACCCGGCTTATGCCCTTGCTACGCTCAAAGCTGCCGCGGAGGGCGGGGCGGACTGCCTGGTGCTGTGCGACACCAACGGGGGCACTCTGCCATCCGAGGTTTTATCCATAGTCAAACAGGTGAAGAGGAAACTTGACTGCCCGCTTGGTATTCACGCGCATAACGACAGCGAGCTGGCCGTGGCCGTTTCGCTGGCGGCCGTCGAGGGCGGCGCCAGCCATGTAGAAGGGACCATCAACGGCTACGGCGAACGCTGCGGCAACGCCAACCTGTGCTCGATCATACCGGCATTGCAACTCAAGCTTGGCATAAAGTGCATAACCGTCGGCAGCTTATCCAAACTAACCGAGGTATCACGCTTCGTTGCCGAGGTGGCCAACCTGGCCCAGCACTCCAATTTGCCGTACGTGGGCAGTAATGCCTTCCTGCATAAGGCCGGCCTGCATGTTTCGGCCATTGCCAAATGGGGAGAAAGCTACCAGCATATCGACCCGCAGCTGGTGGGCAACAACCCCAGGGTAGTGGTCTCAGAGCTATCCGGTAAGAGCAACATCTTCTTTAAAGCCAAAGAGCTCGGCATCCCCCTGCCACCACAGGGGAAAGAAGCGCACAGGATACTTGAACAGGTCAAGCTCTTAGAAAGCCTGGGCTTTCAGTATGAAGACGCCGACGCGTCCTTCGAGCTCCTCCTGTTGCGTTCGCAGCCGGGCTACAAGCCGCCCTTCAACCTGGTGGACTATATGGTGGTGGTAGAGAGGCACCGCAGGCTGCCGGCCGCTTACGATATAGGCGCGCAGTTCCTGGCCGAGGCCACCATCAAGGTCAAAGTAGATAACAAGCTGATGCATACAGCCTCGGAAGGCAACGGCCCGGTTAACGCCCTTGACCGTGCTCTGCGCAAGGCGCTGCTGGAGTTTTACCCGGGACTGGCTAAAACCGAGCTGATCGATTACAAGGTGCGCATTCTGGAAGGCAACATCGGCACGGGCTCGCTGGTGCGCGTCTTCATCGAATCCAGCAACGGCAAAACTCAGTGGAGGACGGTGGGGAGCTCCACCAACATCATCGAAGCGAGCTGGCTGGCGCTCTACGACAGCATGGAATATTTCCTGCTCAGGGTGGATAAAAAGTCCAAAATTAGGTAGGGGCGGACATATAGCTCGTCTTTGCGAGGAGCGCAGCGATGAAGCAATCCCAAGGCATTAAAGTCAACAACGGCGGGAGTGCCGCGCCCTTCGGGCTCGCAATGACGAGAGAAAAAGAGGCTCGCAATGATGTTATTACATCGTCATTGCGAGGAGCGCAGCGACGAAGCAATCTCAGGGCACTGTATCATTCCTTCTATCATAAGATTGCTTCGCTTCGCTCGCAAAGACAGGTGCGAGGCGCACGCAAAGACGCGTGTAATAAGAGAGGGCGGCCTTGCGGCCGCCCTCCTTTATTATTCACTGGTGACTTAATTATTCGGCTTTGATGATTGCCGCGATACCCTGTCCGCCGCCTTCGCACATGGTAGCACAGCCATATTTGCCTTTCTTCTCTTTGAGGATCCTAGCAAGGGTACCGACCAGCCTGATGCCGCTGGCACCCAGCGGGTGGCCGATGGCCATGGCGCCTCCATGGATATTGACCTGGTCCCATTTCAGGCCGAATTCTTTGACAGCATACAGGGACACGACCGCGAAGGCCTCGTTGACCTCCCAGTAATCGATGTCCTTGGCTTTAAGACCGGCGACCTTCAGGGCTGCCTGGGTGGAGGGTACGGGGCCTGCGCCCATGATGGTGGGATCTACACCGGCCATGCCGAAGGAGACAAAACTGGCCATAGGCTTGAGGCCGAGCTTATTGGCTTTCTCCCTGGACATGATGAGCATGGCAGTTGCGCCCGCATTCAACGGGGAGGACGTGCCTGCTGTGATCGTGCCATCGGGCTTATAGGCAGGCTTCAATCCGGCAAGCTGTTCAAGCGTGGTATCGCCGCGGACGGACGCGTCGTAGTCAAACATCTGTTTGCTGCCGTCGGGTAGGGTAATTTCGATCGGCATGATCTCGCCCTTGAACCAGCCGTCTTTCTGGCCCTGTGCAGCTAATTGGTGCGACCTTACCGCGAATTTGTCCATATCTTCCCTGGTAATGCCGGCCATTTCCTGCAGTTTCTGCGCAGTGAAGCCCATATTGACAGAGAACATAAGGTCGATTTTCTTGTACTGCGGATCATTGATGAGCTTGTCGGGATATTTGATCGCGCCGCCACCGCCCATGGGGATGTGGGTCATGTGTTCGATGCCTCCGCAGAGGACTACATCGGAATATCCGCAGGCTATGCTCATGACGCCCGTGCGCAGGCCGGCGAGGGCGGAGCCGCACTGCTGGTCAACCTGCTGTGTTGCAACTTCGAAGGGCAACTCAGCGTAAAACGCAGGGAATTTTCCGCCGAAGGTGAAGTTTTCAAGCAGCGGGTTGGCGGTGCCGGTGATAGCCTCATTTATCTCTTTGGGATCCAGCTTGTTCCGCTTGATCAGCTCCCTCCAGAGCTTGGCGAGGACTTCATCCATCCTGTAGCCGTTCAATAAATCCTTCTCTGGTTCCTTGGGACGGGACCTGGAAAACGGGGAGCGTAAATAGTCAACAATTACTACTTCTCTGGCAAGACCCATGTTTATTACTCCTTTTTTATTAAAATTTCTGACCCATTTTACACAATTGCCCTGATTATGACAAACGCCATTACGCGTAATTCAGTAAATTATTCTGCGGTCTTAGCCCTTTATCACGCCTATGGGAACGGCCATGGCAACCTTCCGGATCATGCCGGCGCCCTGCGCCACCCGCACGACATCCACCACATCTTTGTAAGCACAGGACGCCTCCTCCGCCAGCGCCCCCCGGTTGCCGGTTTTTATATGGATACCCCGCGAAGCCAGCTCTTCGGCGACATCGGTCCCCCGCATGCCCCGCCTGGCCGCACCGCGGCTCTGCAGCCTGCCGGCGCCGTGGCAGGTCGAGCCGAAGGTTTCAGCCATCGCACGTTCCGTGCCCACGGCAATAAACGAGCAGCGGCCCATATCACCGGGTATAAGCACCGGCTGCCCGATGGTCCTGTACCTTTCAGGCACATCCGTCTGTCCCGCTGGGAATGCCCGCGTCGCCCCTTTGCGGTGAACGCATAACGCCTGCTTCTTTCCTTCGATAATGTGGTCCTCAAGTTTGGCTATATTGTGCGCCACGTCGTACACCTGTTCCATGCCCATTTGCCCAGGTTTCTTGCCGAGTACCTGGCTGAATGAATCCCTCACCCAGTTGGCGATGCACATCCGGTTAGCCCAGGCATAATTCGCCGCGCAGGCCATGGCCGACAGGTAATCGCGGCCTTCCTCAGATTCCACGGGCGCGCAGGCAAGCTGGCGGTCAGGCAGGACAATTCCATATCTCCTGACCGCTTCGCCCATAACGCGCAGGTA
>CAIMUM010000155.1 GCA_903844685.1 uncultured Dehalococcoidia bacterium | reverse complement strand
GTTGTTAATTTATGAAACTGGACTACACAGGGGAGCGGGTGGCGATCAGAAAGTAATCTTTTTCTCCACGGTCCCGGCGTAGCCTTCAATGTCCCCACTTTTATACTGCTTCAGCCATATCCATACAACCACGTTGGCCTTCCTGAATACCAGCAGCCTGTCAATAGGCACAGAATCGTTCAGGAAGCACTCATCGCCGATTGCGGGGTTTGACAGCGAACCGCCGGACGGCTTTGCGCCGTCATAGGCGCTGATTGCCGCCTCAATGCCGCGGTAGACAATTACGGTGTTTTGCACTGTGGGCGCAAAGTTAGACCCCTGGGAATAAGACGCATAGCTGGAGGACAGGCTATTGGTGTTGGCCGGGGGCGAGACGTTCCCCTTAACCCAACCGGTCCCCATATCTTCCCCGGTCAATATCATTTGATACGCCTGTTTGGCTGTAAGTCCCTCCGTGGGTTTGGCAACAGCCGGCTGAAGGCCGGCAGACGGTTCAACCGGGGTCTGCTGCGATGGCGTTGTAGCTGTTTGGGACGATGGTCCGGGTGCTACGGGCGGCGGTGCGGAAGCAGTTATCTTTTGCTCCACCGTCCGCGCATAGCCCTCTATATTGCCATCTTTGTACTGCTTCAGCCAGAGCCATACCACGACATTGTTCTTGCGGAAAACCAGCAATTTGTTGATCGGCACCGAATCATTAAGCAGGCATTCATCGCCGATATTGGGATTTGAGGTAGACAGGTTGGCCTCTTTCTCTTTGGCATACGCCCGATTTGCCATATCGATGCTGCGGTAAACCGCCACGGTATTTTGCACGCCGGGAGCGTAGGATGATCCCTGGCTATATGATACGTGGCTGGACGATGTTACCTGTTGTAGGGCCGGCGCGATCGCATTTCCCTGTGCCCAGCCTGCCCCCATATCATCAAGGGTCAGCGTCATCTGGGAAGCCGGCCTGGTTATAACTGACGTCGTATCGAGCGTAGCAGCGGCCGGGGGATTGGAATCCGGCGGTGTAGATGCCGCCTGGTCCGGCTGGCCTGTAGTCTGCGGAACGGCAGGCGGGGGCAACGGCGCAATGGGAGGCGCGGGAGACACGGGCGGTGTCACGACCGGAGGAGAGACAGTTGCCCCCGCTATTCCGCCTGTATTTCCCTGCTGCTGGTTAGTTCCACCGTTCGCACAGGCCGCGCTGCCGGATAAGCCCAGGACAATGCAGATGGTTATCAACAGGATTAATGGCCGTCCCGAGCCCGCACTGTTCAGCCCCTTGCGGAAGCGCTGCCAGGCTGTTTCAAATACCCTACGCTTGCGCCAGATATATACAATCAAGATAGCTTGATAATATGTCAATCTCATGATTAATGCAACCCTCGCAGAAGTTGATGCCTGTCCAGGTTGGATTATCACTTCCCGATATTCCCTTAGTAACAGAAAAAACTGCCGCTGGCAGAATTTATAGCCGGGCACGAGCAAATCAGGACATTGGTCAGGGAGGGGATGCTCGACCCGGTCGTGAACATACTCAAACAGACGCAGTACCTCTGGGATAGCTCTGTTACTGCACGATAATTGCTCAAATATGAATAGGATTGGGAGGAGACCTTCAAATATAATACTTGAAGGTACCGGCTTATTTACCCCTGCTCCACCACCTCAAGTATCCTGTCGATCCTGAAATTCCTCTCCTCTCCACGTTTGAGGCAGAAGGCACGCAGGCCGCGGTAAGTCTTACCCCCGTAAGTGAAATCCCCGACCTGCAAAGGCTTGATCACACGTACTGATTTCTCATCATTCGGTTTTAGATAAGTGATGAGTAGCTTCCCACCTTCCCCGATAGCCTTGAGGATGAGCTTTTCCCGATCCCCGGCAGGCAGCGCTTCCTCAGCTTTGCCGTATTGGTAACGCGTGACAAACTGCACTACGCGCCAGTCCATCCAGATATGTTTCTTCGCAATAGGCTGCTTCAGCACAATACCTTCCAGCGAGGTGCAGCGGCTCAGCGCCACGTACATCTGCCCGTGGGCGAAGGTGCCCCGGCCGATATCAACGACCACACGTTCGAAGGTCTTGCCCTGGCTTTTATGGATGGTTACCGCCCAGGCCAGCATCAGCGGGTACTGGGTGAAAGTCCCCACGACCTCCGATTTTATCTCCCGGCCCTCAAATTTATAGTTGAATATCTCCCAGGTATAAGGTTCCACTTTCACATTTTCACCTTCGGCGAGTTGCACGCTGATACAGGGTCCGCCGTCCTCACCTTTCTTGAACCCCACAATTCTTCCCATGCTGCCGTTGACCCAGCGGCCAAAAGAGTCATTATTGAGCATCATTACCTGGGCGCCCGCTTTGACCATGAGTTCCTCGGATGTGGGCAGGGAATCATCGCTGAATTTGCCATCCCTGGCCGCTTTGAAGGTATGCAATTTGCCATTGAGCTTTGCCAGTTCGCGGGCGTTGAGATCCGCTGCCATGGCATTGGTGGTGGTAAGCCGCAGTGAGAATCCACTTCCGGATGGATCGTATTCCGGTAGGTACCGTGTGTTGAGCATACCGAGGCCATGGTCATCGATGCTGTTATTGCGGATGGCGTTAAGCAATTTTATGAAGCCTTGATCATGCTGACGGTAGACCTTCTCCAGCTCGAGGAATTCCATGTCAAAAGTTCTAAATACATGTGAGCTGAAGAAATAGGGAGTCTGGTAAAGCTCGGAGAAAACGGCTTTCTCCCTCGAGGTTACCACAGGCGGAAGCTGGTAGAGGTCGCCCACAAACACCATCTGGATGCCGCCGAAGGGCTTATGCGATGCCGGCCCGTTGAGGCGCAGGAACTGGTCCACGCAATCCAGCAGGTCCGCCCTGACCATCGATATCTCATCAATTACCAGGATATCCAGCTTCTTGAAGAGGCTACCGTCCTTCTCTATCCTCTTGACCTTGAGAGGCGTGATATCCGGCCGGAAGCCGAAAAAGGAGTGGATGGTCTGTCCCTTGATATTGAGGGCCGCCACGCCGGTGGGAGCGAGCACCACGACTTTCTTGTTTGTTATGCCGCGGAAATACTCGAGCAGCGTGGATTTGCCGGTACCGGCACGGCCTGTTATGAAAATGCTCCCGCCGGTCTTCTCCATGACGTCCAGGGCACGCTGGAACTGGGCGTTTATCTCGATGTTCTGCACTTCTGTATCAGCAGATTATACACCACAAATCAATGCCCATTTCCGGCCCCTAATAATTGGGTTATAGCGCCCGCTGTTCTATAATGGACTTGATGGCTATGCCCGCACTTAAGGCACTTCCGGTTTTGTTATCGGTCTTATTCATCTGCAGTGTCCCGTTTTTCCTGCCCCGTGCAGCCGCTGCAGACTGCCCATCCTGTACAACTCATGAGTTCCACGGCACTGTTAGCAATAACGGCAAGGTTGTAGGAGCCGGTTATGTCGTTACCGCCGTGGTCAACGGGCAGGAGATGGCTGCTGCCACAACCGATATGCAGGGAAAATGGGGGGCGTCCCAGCCGTTCACGGTCACCTCCCCGGCGGGTTCTCTAATAGATTTCTACGTGAATGGCGTGCTCGTCGGGTCAGGAGCCAGCTGCATACCAACCAATGAGTTGAATTTAGCTGCGTCAGGGGCTCCTCCGACTCCGGATTCCACCACTTCAGTCGCTTCAGGGACGGAGGGCAGCCAACCTTCCTTGAGTCCAGCGCCTCCCGGTACCCAATCCTCATCATGCACACTCACCTTCTTTAATGGTCCCCAGCCTTCAACTTCCCCGGCAACGGCAGTCATCAAATGTTCGCTTCCCGGACAACAGGGTAACCTTATACTCAACAATGGCGTGCTTTCATCGCCAAGAGAACTTGCCAGTGCCGGCGGCGCCATTGAACTGGACCTGGCAGCCAATACCACAACAAATTTGATTGCCAGCCAACAGCTCAGCATAGAACCGGCTGCGTCAGCACCGGCGGCGCCGGCTGGATCTGAAATTGTTGCCGCTTACAGCTTCGAACCCGGAAACAGCACGTTTACCCCGCCCCTTACTTTAAAGCTAAAATACGACGTAGCTAAATTGCCTGCGGACGTGGAAGAGACCAGCCTATATATCGCTCAATTAGGGCAGTCAGGAGATTGGATGGCACTGCCATCAACTATAGACAGGGGCAGCAATAAGGTCAGCGTACAGATATCCCACTTTTCCGTTTACGGGCTGCTGGGCAGGCTGACACCGGTTTCATCCGCCAGTATTCCGCCGGCACAGGATCCCGAAGGCGTTCCGCCGCCTGTGCATGCTCCTACCGCCGAAACAATTCAACAGGATGGTGGCACCTCGCCGTCGCCTGCCGGCGCCGGGACGGCCACGCAGACATCTGGGATGGACATACTGGCGCTGGGCGTCCTGATTACCGGGGGCATAATAGTAATACTTTTGCTTTTGGCAATCATTAGAAAGCGACGCTCTTTTATTTAGTTGATTTAGCTACTTTTTCCAGGAACCAGTCTTGTAACGGCTTGATCTCTGACCGCGCAACCATGGCAGCCAGCCAGACACCGAAAGCCAGTTTGCGGTCCAGCGGGAACACATTGCTCATCAGTGCCTCCCCACCGGCAAAGCCTTTCTTATGGCCGCCCTCGATAATCTTATCCCGCGATTTCTCTATCTTTTCCCGCACCTTCGCCAAATCTACTCCAACCAGCTTTCCGCCGCGCTTCAGTATATTTCCTCCCACCATAACCGTATCTATGTCACCCACGTTGGCGCTTAATACGATGGCATTGACCGGATCGTTTACGGGGAACATATTAACAGTGTCGGCGCGCACCAGGATAATATCTGCTTCCTTGCCAACGGTAATGCTGCCGGTGCAGGACGCCAGCCCGATGGATTCAGCCCCCTTGATAGTGGCCAGTTCCAATACCTGGCGGACTGTGGGACTGATAACACGGGGCATCATGTTGGCCTGGATAAGCTTATCATTCTGCAATGCGCGCTGAACCTGGATATTCAGCCGCATCTGCGTGAACATATCGGCGCTCTGGTTGGAAACAATGTCTATGCCCAGTCCCGATCGGCCTCCCGCAGATAGCGCCCGCCAGGAGACAGGATAGCCCATACCCATTTGCAGCTCGGTTTCGGGAGTGTTGATGACCGCAGCCTTATATTGAGCGCAGATCCTCAGTTCGTTGTCGGTGAGGTTCCAGCCATGGATAAAGAGTATGTCCGCTCCCATCAGGCCGGCCTTATTCAGCCGTTCGATATACCGCGTGTTCTTGCTCATTCCTCCCATGCCCACATGGGCGCTGATGCGCCTGGCACCCAGGTCACGGGCGAAGCCAAGTTCCTTGTGGGATAGCTCGATGGGAAAGAATTCGGCCTCGGTTAGCGCGATACCCATGGTTACACGGCTATTATCGGCGTTGAAATACTTGCCCTTTAGCCTCTTAGCGTCGTCATAGTGCCAGTCAGGGCTCATCAATACTGCAGGCGTCAATACCTGGTCCGGTTTGGCATTGCCGTACATGCCGTAGCAGAGGATACCCCGTATGCCAGATTCAAGTGTAGCGCGCACCACCTCATCCGCATGATCCGGCGTGTTCATGATGTGCGAGTGGTCGACTATGGTGGTAACGCCGGCGTTGATAGCCTCAAGATATCCTGCATAGGTGCCTATGTAGGCATCCTCAGGATCATAGAACGAAGTATAGACACTGCGGATACGGGATGAATAGTCGAACAGGCTCCAATCTGCGGTGATAGCGCGCAGTTGCGTCTGCCACATATGGCGGTGACAGTCCACGAAGCCGGGCATGATAATGGTATCCCCGGCTTCAATAACTTCCGCATCAGGCGCTTCCAGCCGCGGGCCGATTCCCTTGATTAATCCATCCTTGACAAGTACATCGGCCTTCTCCATGGCGCCGGGTGTCCCATCCATAGTGAGTAAGCGTCCGCCTTTGATAAGAATACTGCCCTTTGCATCCTGCATGACTTCCTCCTAATAAAGCTTGTGTTCCTCCAGAAACTCCTGAAAAGATGCCACCGGATTGACTATTATTGCCGGGTCGAAATCTTGACCCGGACTTTATTTTAGACAGTTTAAAGGCTTACGTCCAACAACCCCGGCACATTGCTACCCAGTGTGAATCCTTTTCAAGTAAATAATTAAGCCCCGGTTGTTTTGGCATAACAGTATCTTTCCTCTCGATAGACAAAACGAAATAACCGGCAAAATGTTTTTGTTGACATCTCTAATTCAAAATGAAAAAATGCCCGCTTATGTAAACGCTTAAGACGGGCATTTCGGCTTCGTTTTTTGGTAACGGGGGTGGTATTGCGGTAGACTTTCAGATATGGATAAAACTTACGCCTCGGTAGAACTGG
>CAIMUM010000154.1 GCA_903844685.1 uncultured Dehalococcoidia bacterium | reverse complement strand
GTTTTCTCTATACTTATGTAGCCTGCCTCCTCTAGTTTGGATAGGTGAGCGGATAAATTGCCCTTGGTCAGGCTGGTCTCGCGCTGGAGGTACAGGAAGTCGGCGCTTTCCACGGCACTCAGGATGGCCAGGATGATACTGCGCGATGGCTCGTGGATGAGACGATTGACATCCGCCAGGGAACGCAGGTCTTTGCTCATCGGGCATCTCCGGGAGGAGCGGGTGTTTGGCGCAGATATTTATAAAGCGTCAGGCTGCCGGAAGCAAGCAGGATCAGGCCGTTCAGACCAAAAAAAAGTGGCAGGCTAAGTACGATGCTGAGGCCACTGACAACCAACCCTGCGCCGATCAGCAAGCCGAGGAAAGCCAGAACATAAAAACGAGGTAAAGCAGAACGATAACCAGCCTGAACCAGGAGGATGCCCATGAACAATCCGCAGACCACGGGTCCCCAGTCAGTGAGTTTGGTGTCTGTTAGCGTAGTGAACACAACAAAAGAGATGAGAAAGGCTGCTAAGCCAACTGCAATCGCAACATCGCCTTTATTCCCCCAGCCGCTATTGTAAACTACGTAGCCAGTCCGGGGATATGTTGTGCGTTCTTTGATGCGTTGGATTATCCGGTGGCCTCCAAAGGCCGCGCCACAAACCAATAAGACAGAGGCTATGCTGAAAATCCTGCTCAAAAGAGACCCGGGTGTTGATTCCTGAAGGTAATAAATAATCACCGCCAGGAGGATGACAAAACCTACACTAAGCTCACCCATTCCGTCTACCATCCAGTATTGGAGCGCGTGCTGCCGGGATTTCCTGAGGTTGTCATTCATCGGAGAATCTCCTTTGATGGACATTGTTTCCGCTTATTCTGCCGAATGGCTGTCCGGTGATAAACGGGTATTGCGCAGATACATCCACAATGTCACCCCCCCGGAGGCACACAAAGCTGCCCCCATCACCCCGAATAAAACCGCCATTCCGCTATTGCCGCCCACCCCATTGAAGAAAAGCATCCCACTTACGAGCAGGGAAATAGCCGCAAGAATATAGAAACGTGGCAGGGCAATTTTCCACCCTGCGATGACCCAAAGCCCGCTGAAAAGCAATCCCGCAAAGGACGGCATCAGGATGGTCACGCTGTCCTGACCCCCCGTTTGGAACTGTGTACGTTTCAAGAATAAAAGCGTCAGCAGGATCACAGTAATGACCGGTATGCCGATCCAGATTACCAGACGAGTGGAACGCTTGAGCGGTTGGGGCTTCAGGTAAGAAATATAACCGCTTCGCGGGGTCGTGACCCGCGCCCTGAATCGCTTCACCAGGGCATCCAGGAGAAATGTTCCTCCGACAAACACCGCCAGCGGGGTAAAGGGGAGTATATTCCCAGCAAAAAAAGAGTCGGGCAGGGTTATCCAGCTCATCCCATAAAAGCAGATTGCCATGAGTAGCGCTGCACCGCCAAATGTAAGTTCGAAGCTGCCATCCACATGCTGATACTGGCTGGCGCGCAGTTGGGCCCTTTTGAAATAGTCGCTCATAGGTTCCCTCTCTAACAAACTAGTTTG
>CAIMUM010000153.1 GCA_903844685.1 uncultured Dehalococcoidia bacterium | reverse complement strand
TTATAATTCTCAACTGCTAAATCAACCAGAGGCTCAAAGGTACAAACCAATGCAATTAACTGACGAAGAAGTAAGGCACATCGCGCTCTTGGCCAGGCTGGGCATCTCCGATGCCGAGGTGGAGAAGTTCCGCAACCAGCTCTCCAGTATCCTGGAGAACATGGATATACTTCAACAGGTAGATACTAACGGTCTTGAACCCACTTCGCAATCGGTGGCGCTGGAAAACATTTACCGCGAGGATGAAACCGGGCCTTCCCTGCCGGTAACTGAAGTCCTATCCAACGCACCCGCCCGGGAGGACAATTCCTTCAAGGTCAATGCCGTCCTGGAGTAAACGATGAATGACCTGCACTGCCTTACCATCCACGAAGCCCATGCCCTTCTGAAGGACAAGAAGTTGTCCTCGGTGGAGCTTACCCGGGCTGTGCTGAAAAACCTTGAAGCGGTTGATGGCAAGGTGCGGGCCTGCATGCGCGTCACGGCAGACACCGCGCTGGAAAGCGCCGCGGCGGCGGACAAAGCCATCGCCAGGGGCCAGGCCAGCGCCCTGACCGGCGTACCTATGATCATCAAGGACAACATGTGCACAAATGGTGTCACAACTACCTGCGGCTCCAAGATGCTGGAGAACTTCGTCCCTCCCTACGACGCCCATGTTGTAGAGAAGCTCAAAGCAGCCAATGCGGTCATTGTGGCCAAAGCCAACATGGATGAGTTCGCAATGGGCTCTTCCACGGAGAATTCGGCTTTCTTTACCACCCACAACCCCTGGAAGCTTGATTGCGTGCCGGGCGGCAGCAGCGGCGGCTCGGCGGCCTCGGTCGCCGCGGACGAGACCATCTATGCCCTTGGCTCGGATACGGGTGGCAGCATCCGCCAGCCGGCCGGTTTCTGCGGTGTGGTCGGGCTCAAGCCGACCTACGGCAGGGTCAGCCGTTTTGGCCTGGTGGCTTTCGCCAGTTCGCTTGACCAGATAGGCCCGATTACCAAGGACGTCACGGACTGCGCAATCGTGCTCAACGCCATAGCCGGACAGGACAAGAGGGATTCAACCACCGTACCGCTCGGGGTGCCGGATTATACCAGGGCACTGACCAAAGATATCAGGGGACTGCGTATCGGCGTACCGCGCGAGTACCTCGTCGAGGGCATGCAGCCCGGGGTACGCAAGGCTATAGAAGCGGCGATCATTCAATTAGAGAAGTTGGGCGCAAAGGTGGACCGCAACGTATCACTTCCCAATACCAGGTACGGGTTAGCGGCCTACTACATACTCGCCCCTTCGGAGGCCTCGGCCAACCTGGCGCGCTACGACGGCGTGAAGTACGGTTACTCTTACCGGGATACCACCAGCATGTGGGAAGCCATGGAGAAGACCCGCCAGTTTGGCTTCGGCGCCGAGGTCAAGAGGCGCATCATGCTGGGCACCTATGCCCTCTCCGCCGGCTACTACGACGCCTATTATTTAAAGGCACAGAAGGTCAGGACGCTCATCCGGCAGGATTTCGATAAGGCATTCGATTCTTGTGATGTACTGGTTACCCCCACTTCTCCCACGGTTGCATTCAAAATCGGCGAGAAGGCCGACGACCCGGTTCAAATGTACCTCAGCGATATATGCACTCTGCCCATCAATATCGCCGGCGTCCCCGGCGTCTCGATACCGGCCGGCTTTGCCGACGGCCTCCCGGTCGGCCTGCAGTTTATCGGCAAGCACTTCGGCGAGGAGACCCTGCTGAGGGCGGCCCATGCCTACGAGCAAGCCACACCCTGGCATACCATGAAGCCCGCCATCGCCTAACCGGGCGCACCTGAAGGTACGCCCCTACGATGAAGTCCGGCTGTAGGGGCGGGTTTTTAAACCCGCCCGCATAACGGGCGGACATGAATGTCCGCCCCTACGGCAGGGTCACGAGATTGCGGGTGGTAGCGAAGCAATCTTTCAATTTTGTTATAATACTGATTACCTGAAATCTTGGCCGTGCGAGGAGATGTTATGGAAAACGAGAAAAAGGTCTTCGAGGCGCTGGAAACGGACGCCAGGCTCACACCTGAACATGTCGCCGATATGACCGGCGTACCCCTGAGCGAGGTAAAAAAGATCATCAAGAAAGCTGAGAAGGACGGCACCATAGTCAAATACAAGACCGTCATCAACTGGGCCAAGGCCGGGGAGGAGAAGGTCTGGGCGCTGGTCGAAGTAAAGGTCGTGCCACAGAAGGATACCGGCTTCGACGTCATAGCGGAGCGCATCTACCGCTTCCCCCAGGCCAAGTCGGTCTTCCTGGCCTCGGGAACGTACGACCTGGCTATCCTGATAGCCGGCAAGACCATGCAGGAGATAGCAGTCTTCGTCTCAGAGAAGCTGGCGCCCATGGACGCCGTCCAGGGCACCGTAACGCATTTCATCCTCAAGAAATACAAGGAGGACGGGGTCATCTTCGAGGACGACGGTGAACCCCGCAGGCTGGGCGTGGTAGCTTAACCGCC
>CAIMUM010000152.1 GCA_903844685.1 uncultured Dehalococcoidia bacterium | reverse complement strand
TACTTCACTCGTTTCGGTTGTAACACTTTCTCTCCTTACTTCAGGAATAATGTTGCCTTTGTAAATCCATACCTTGACACCAATGTTGCCCATGGTTGTATGGGCGTCAGCCACACCATAATCGATATCCGCACAAAGCGTGTGCAGCGGCAACTGCCCTTCACGGACAGTTTCACGCCTGGCAATTTCGGCGCCTCCCAATCTGCCGGCGCAGCATATCCTGACACCCTTGGCGCCGGCCTGCCTGGTCTTGAAAGCCGCCTGTTTCATCGCGCGCCTGAAAGCCACGCGCCTTTCCAGCGAATCAGCGATATTGCGTGCCACCAGCGCCGCCTCGGTTTCAGGCTGCTCAACTTCTTTAATGGACAATTTGACTTTCTTGCCGCAGATTTTCTCCAGTTGCGAACGCAATTCTTCGGCTCGCTGGCCTCCCCGGCCAATAACGATGCCCGGACGGGCGGTGAAAATCGTCACAACTATATCATTCCCCTGCCGGTCGAGCTCAACTCTGGCCACTGCGCCCTCGCGCAACCTTCGCTTTATCTCGTTGCGCAGCTTGAGATCATCATGCAGTGTTTCCAGATAATGCTTCTCATTAAACCACTTGGCCTTCCAGCCGCGTATTATGCCGATTCTGAAACCGTAGGGGTGAACTTTATGTCCCAATTATTTTCCCTCCTCGGAAACGAAAACCTTGATATGCGAAGCGCGTTTCAATATAGGGCTGAAACGGCCCCGGGATTGTGGCCTGTATCTCTTCAGCGTGCGTGCTTCATCGGCCACTATATAAACAACCTTCAGTTCAGCGGGATCCAGTTGGTAGTTATTTTCCGCGTTGGCAGAGGCGGATCTAATAACCTTTGCAATAACTTTGGCTGCAGGGGTGGGCGTGAACTTAAGTATATTAAGCGCATCTGCAACTTTTTTGCCACGCACCATATCCACCACAAGCCGCATCTTGCGGGGCGGTATTCCGATATCTTTAGCTACTGCTCCAACTCTCATTTCTTACCTGCTTATTTCTTCTTGATGGGCGCTGCCGCTGTGGCTTTGCCGACATGGCCGCGGAACGTCCGTGTCATGGCAAACTCACCCAGTTTATGCCCGACCATATTTTCAGTTATAAAAATCGGCACATGCCGCCTGCCGTCATGCACGCCGATTGTGTGGCCGAGCATTTCGGGCATTATGGTAGAAGACCTCGCCCAGGTCTTGATTACCTGTTTCTCGCCTGTCCTATTAAGCGCTTCAATTTTTTTCAGCAGCTTGGGATGACAGTACGGGCCCTTTCTCGCTGAACGTGACATACTTAATTTACCTCTTTATTTCGCGGCGTAGCGGCGCCTTACGATCAATTTATCGGATACTTTGCCCAAGCGTGTCCTGTGTCCCAATGCCGGCTTGCCCTGTGGTGTCTTGGGATGCATACCGCGCGGTGACCGGCCTTCGCCGCCGCCATGCGGATGATCACGTGGGCTCATAGCGGAACCCCTTACCTTGGGCCGTCGTCCCAGCAAGCGTACCCGTCCTGCTTTACCGTGTTTAATATTCTGGTGGTCCAGGTTTCCTACCTGGCCGATGGTAGCCCTGCATTCATTCATAAAGCGGCGTACTTCACCGGAAGGCAGGCGGACCATCGTATATTTATCTTCCCTGCCCAGTATCTGGGCCGAGGTGCCCGCGCTCCTGACGATCTGGCCACCCTTGTTGGGTTCAAATTCCAGGTTATGCACTGCGGTACCTGCGGGGATGAGACCCAGGGGCAGGTTATTGCCCGGCCTGACCTCAGCGGTTTCCCCGGCCTGAACAGTGTCGCCAACCCCCAGACCGAGCGGGCAAAGCATATAGCGCTTCTCGCCGTCAGCATAAAAGATCAAGGCGATGCGTGCCGTGCGGCCGGGATCATATTCGACAGCGGCCACTTTCCCGGGTACTCCGAGCTTATCCCGCTTGAAGTCAATAATGCGTGTCTTCTGTTTAGCGCCGCCACCCCTGTGGCGCGTTGTTATCACGCCCCTGTTGTTTCTACCCGCTTTCCTTTTCTTGGGTACCAGCAGAGCTTTTTCCGGCACCGTTTTGGTGATATCGTCAAACGATATCTTTACCATTCCACGGCGCCCGGGGGATGTAGGGCGAAATGTCTTTAAAGCCAAATCTAATTACTCCTACATTATTAAGCGTGGCGTCTTTGCCATCGGCTCTTCCTCAGAAGCTTGCGATGCTTGTGTTTCGCCATCTTTTTTTTGCGTTTCTTTATAACAGAACCCAATTTACACTCCTGTTATCTTACACTCCCTCAAAGAACTGTATTTTGTCGCCTTCTTTGAGTGTAACAATCGCTTTTTTCCATGAAGGGTGGGCTACCGCCCTCCTGCCCATGCGTTTGACTTCGCCGGGCACCTTGATCATATTAACGCCCACCACCCCCACGTTAAAGGCCTTCTCAACGGCCTCCCTTACCTGGTCCTTGTTAGCTCTTTTATCAACTTCAAAAACATATTTGTTGCCTTCAGAGAGCCTGGTGCTCTTTTCTGTTACCAGGGGCCTGCGTAAAACTTCATATAAATTCATCTTGCTAATAATCCTCTCGGAGCCTTAGGCTGCCTTCCCCTTGCTTTTCGCCTCTTTCTTGTCCCAAAGATCTTCAATACGTCGAACGGCGTCAACGTCGAGAACCAGCACTTTATAGGAAAGCAGGTCTGCCACATTGAGCATCGCAACCGCGGTGGTTTTGACGCCCGTCAGGTTTGAGCTCGCCATCGTTACGTAATCGTTGCCCAGCGCAACGCCGATGATGGCTGTATTGTCAACGCCCAGGGCATCCAGTATCTCCGACATGAATTTAGTTTTAGGCTCGCTAAGCTCCAACTTCTTTAAAATCTTGATCTCACCATCGCGCATTTTGCCGGAAAGCACACTGCGCAGGGCCAACCGGCGCATTTTTTTAGGCATATCCTGCCGGTAGCTCCTGGGATGCGGGCCGAATACGACGCCGCCTCCTTTCATCAGGGGCGAACTCGCCCCGCCGCGCCTGGCCCGGCCGGTATGTTTCTGCGCGTACTGCTTCTTGGTGCTCCTGCTGACATCCGAGCGCGTTTGCGTATCGGCGGTTCCCTGACGGCGGTTAGCTAACTGCATCAGCAATGCCTGGTGTACGACCGCCTCATTGACGGCCTCACCAAACACGTAATCGCTGACCTTGATCTTGCCTGCTTTTTCGCCTTTTAAATCAAATACTTCTAATTCCACTGTAATAACCTTTTACGATGCTTTCTCGATCAACAGTATCCCGCCTTTAGCGCCGGGAACTGCACCTTTCAGCAGCACAACATTTTTAGCGGTATCGACCTCGACCACTTCGAGGTTAAGTGCGGTCACCTTGCGGGCGCCCATATGGCCGGCCATGCGTAATCCCTTGAAAACCCGGCCCGGGGTGGTGGTGGAACCTATGGAACCGGGCGCGCGGTGCCTGTCGGACTGGCCATGCGTCTTCGGTCCACCCTTGAAATGATGCCTCTTTACGCCCCCGGCAAATCCCTTGCCCTTTGAGACACCTTCGATTTGGACTATATCTCCGGCTTTGAACATCCCGGCATCGATTTTTTGCCCGACCTGGTAATCTTTTACATCGTCAAGACGGAATTCGCGGAGGTATCTGTAATTACCGTTCTCCTTGAGATGTCCCTTCTCAGCCTTGTTGAGCTTCTTGGATTCACCAAATCCTATCTGGACAGCATTATACTTGTCCTTTTCGATAGTCTTGACCTGTGTAACGCAGCAGGGACCCGCTTCGATGGCCGTCACGGCTATCTCCACGTTTTCCCTGTATAACTGTGTCATTCCTATTTTTCTGCCAAGTATGCCAGCCATATCTTAAATTCCTACAATCTAATATCAATTTCCACGCCTGACGGCAATTGCAATTGCGTCAAAGCGTCAATCGTCTTTGTGGTCGGCCCGACTATATCGATCAGCCTTTTGTGAGTGCGTATTTCAAACTGCTCACGGGAATCCTTATCAATAAAACTTGACCTGATTACACAAAATTTCTCAATCCTGGTCGGCAGCGGCACCGGGCCTATCACTTCGGCGCCTGATTTAATGGCAGTGTCGATAATCTGCCCGACCGACTGGTCGACCAGCCTGTGATCGTATCCCCGCAATTTAATTCTTATCTTCTGCTTGGTCATTTACCTACCCTTTGATTTAGCTAACATTTCTTCACGTATATTGGCGGGCACTTCACTGTACTGCTGGAAGTCCATCGAAGAAGTAGCCCTGCCCTGTGTCAGCGACCTTAATGTAGTTGCATAGCCGAAAGATTCCGCCAGCGGTATAAAGCAGTGGATAACGCAGGTCTCGCCGTGCGTTTCAATTCCCTGTATCTGCCCACGCCTCGAATTCAAGTCTCCGATGACTTCACCCATAAAAGAGGACGGCGTAACGCATTCAAGGCGCATAATGGGTTCCAGGATAACAGGCTTGGCTTTGGCGACACCCTCTTTGAGGGCTATCGAACCGGCCATCTTGAATGCCATCTCCGAGGAATCGACGTCGTGTTCACTGCCGTCGAATACCGATACCTTAATATCCACGAGCGGGTATCCGCTCACACCGCCTGTGTCAAGCGCTTCACGCACACCTGCTTCGATAGCCGGTATGTACTGCCTTGAGATATCGCCGCCACGGACGGCGTTAACAAATATAAATCCGCTGTTGCGCTCTCCCGGCTCGAGCTTAAGCCAGCAGTGTCCGTACTGCCCATGACCGCCCGTCTGCCGGATGAAGCGGCCTTCAGCCTCGACCGGGATGGTAATAGTTTCCTTATATGCTACCTGCGGATTCCCTACGCTGACCTGCACTCCGAACTCCCTCATCATACGGTCGATAAGGACCTCGAGGTGCAATTCACCCATGCCCGATATAATTGTCTGGCCAGTCTCCTCGTTGGTTCGGATCTTGAAAGTGGGGTCCTCTTCGGCCAGCTTTCCCATGGCATCGCCTAATTTATCCTGGTCAGCCTTGCTCTTGGGCTCAACCGCCATGGAGATAACCGGCTCGGGAAACTTTATATCCTCCAGCAAGACAGACTGCCCTGCCCCGCAGAGCGTGTCTCCTGTGAAGGTGTTCTTCAGGCCGAGGGTCGCGGCGATGCACCCGGTATCCACCTCGTCTATCTCCTCCCGCTTATTAGCATGCATGAGGAGCAGCCGTCCCAGCCTTTCCCTGTTTTGCCTGCTGGCATTGTAAATCTGGGCGCCTACCTTGATGCTGCCCGAGTATACCCTGAAATAGACCAGCCTGCCGACAAAAGGATCTGACACTACTTTAAATGCCAGTGCCGTAAAAGGAGCATCATCACTGGCCGGGCGCGTCACTTCCTCGCCGGTTTCGGTATTCATAACCTTCAGCGGCGGCTTATCCAGCGGTGAAGGCAGGTAATCTACGACGGCATCCAGCACCAGCTGGATACCTTTATTGCGCAGCGCGCTGCCGCACACAATAGGCACGATCCGGTTTGCGATCGTAAGCCGTCTGAGCGCTGCCTTGATGTCCTCTTCACTTATCTCACTGTTATCAACATATTTGAGCATAAGCTGGTCGTCTTGCTCCCCCAGCCTCTCGATCATATCGTGCCTGGCCTGTTCTACCATTTCTCTCAAATCCAGCGGGATTTCGATTTCCGCCGGGTCTTCGGTTACCTCATCGGGAAAAGACCAGGCCTTTTTTCTCACAAGGTCAACCACACCGCTGAAAAGGCTCTCCTTGCCGATCGGCAACTGTATCATAACGGTTTTGGCCTTAAGGCGCTCTTCTATCATGCCGATGGTACGCTCATAATCTGCGCCCACCCTGTCCATCTTGTTGATGAAGCATATCCGCGGCACGCCGTACTTATCGGCCTGTCGCCAAACGGTTTCAGACTGCGCTTCGACGCCGGCTACCGCATCCAGCACCACCACTCCACCGTCCAGCACACGAAGGCTGCGTTCCACTTCAGCAGTGAAATCAACATGGCCCGGGGTATCAATAATATTAATCCGTCTTTCGTTCCAGTGACAGGTGGTAGCCGCGGAGGTTATGGTGATGCCGCGTTCCCTTTCCTGCACCATCCAATCCATGACAGTAGTGCCGTCATGCACCTCTCCGACTTTATATGTCCTGCCCGTATAGAAAAGTATCCGCTCAGTGGTCGTGGTTTTACCGGCATCGATATGAGCGATGATGCCGATATTCCGGACATGATCCAGCTGAAATGATCTTGCCACTTTATTAACAGCCTGGCCTGATTTTGGCCGGGATTCCTTTATTCCAGTTGTTACCATCTGTAGTGTGCAAACGCCTTGTTGGCCTCAGCCATCTTATGGGTATCCTGTCTCTTTTTAATGGTATTGCCCTGCCCCTGGGCAGCATCCATCAATTCTGCGGCCAGCCTTTCAGCCATCGACCTGCCGCTGCGGTCCCTTGCATAAGTAATGATCCACTTGGTCGCCAGGAACTCGCCGCGTTCAGGGCTGACCTCAATGGGCACCTGGTAAGTGGCACCGCCCACGCGCCTTGATTTGACCTGCAGCATGGGGGTGGCATTTTTCATAGCCTGCTCAAAAATTTGGAGGGGCTCCGTTTTCATCTGTTTGGTTATGCGCTCAAAGGCATCGTAAACAATGCCCTGGGCCGTCGATTTCTTGCCCTTATACATTATCTTATTAATAAACCTGGCAACCACCGCGCTCCCGTATTTCGGGTCCGGGCTGACTTCCTTGTTAACAAATTTGGCTCGCCTTGACATATTATCTCCCCGTTAAACTGGGCTGGCCACAGCAGTTTTCTTGGGCGCCTTGGCGCCGTATTTGCTGCGTCCCTGCCTGCGCTTGTCGACACCCGCAGCATCAAGCGTGCCGCGGATAATATGGTAGCGAACGCCCGGCAGGTCTTTTACCCTGCCGCCGCGGATGAGTACGACCGAGTGTTCCTGGAGATTATGCCCTTCGCCCGGGATATATGCCGTGACCTCGATGTGGTTGGTCAGCCTTACGCGGGCTATTTTACGCAGCGCCGAGTTCGGCTTTTTGGGGGTCATGGTTTTAACCTGCACACAGACCCCGCGCTTCTGGGGTGAACATACACCTTTGCGCGACTTGTTTTTCAGCGTATTGTATATTACCTGCAACGCGGGAGACTTGGTCTTCCTGCCCACCTTGCGGCGGCCTTTTCTGACCAGCTGGTTTACTGTCGGCATACTAATCTCTTCCTCATATTTTTATTATCAAATTTTCGGCAAATTAAAAAGCCGCTAAGTTGTCCCCGGACTACTTCCCGATCTGGCACACATCCCGGGTCAACCAGCCGGCTCATTAACTATCCAGGTAATGCATAGCCTGCGCTAAACGTACTAATATTAGCGCAAGTTTGCAACAAATGGAAATATTATCACATCTATTCAATCTCTGTCAACAACATGACTTTCCCCGCCGCTGATATCCGTCATCAAGGCGAGTGTGGCCGGCCTGTTGTCCCACAGAACAGGTATTGCCCGTATCTCTACCCGTTTTACCGATCCGTCCCTGTCTACAAACCTGAAAGAGTATACGGGTTCTACGCTTTGACCGCTGAGCCTTGCTGCATAACGTTCCATAACCATTTCCAGGTCCGGCGGGTAGACGAATTCGCTGAAAGCCCTGTCGGCAAGCTCATCCGGTGTATATTGGACCAGTTCAAAGCTCCGTTTATTGGCAAACTTTATCTTCGCGTCCTGTACGATGAAAATAGCTTCTCCCGCATCTTCAATAAGGGACCGGTATTTCTCCTCCGATTCCCGGAGGGCGGCCTCCACTATTTTCCGTTCGGTGATATCCCTGCCAATGCCGGAGATTATCTTGCGGCCTGCTACCTGCAAAGGGATAACGGTCAGTTCCAGCACCTTTATCTTGCCCCAGACGTAGTAATCCCGCTCGACCGTACCTCCCGACTCCCATATTTTGCGAAGGCGCTCAAACCACCCGCCATCCAGGTAAGGAGGCAGCGTGTCCCGCACGTTCATGGCCAGTAACTCTTCCCGCGTACATTCAAGGAAGGCCAGGGCGGCGTCATTGCCGTCTATATAATTGCCTTCGCTGTCGATGACCATAATTGGATTGGAGGTCCTGGCAAACAGCGTACGGTAGCGTTCCTCGCTCTCAATCAATTCCTCCCTGCCGCTGACATGCGCTATAAAAGTGCCCAGCACCGCGCAGATAGCCTCAATGGCATTACGCGCATTAACCGGTATCTCCTCAAAAACATGGGAGGCGATGTTGAGGCAGGCCACGGTCTTACCGCCGTGAATTATCGGTACGATGCCAATGCCTTTAAGGCCTTCTTTCCCGCGCACTTCGTCTAATGCCTTATCCAGTTCGCCGTACCTGCCGAAAATGCTTTTGCCCGCCATCACCGATTTACCGCTGTTTTCAGCAGCGCTGTGATAGGAAACCAACTTTACGAAATCTTCGCTTAACCCCCTTGCGCAGACCAGTTTAAATCCTCCCGCAACCGGGTCCGCTATGTAGATGCCGCCGCTGTCCATGCCCGATACCGTGATGGCCGTTTCGAGGCACAGGTTCAAGGCTTCATCCATAGATTCGATGCCGTTGAGCGAAATGGCCAGGTCCCTCTGCACCCGCATTTCTTCCTGTGCCTTTTTACGTTCGGCCACCTCCTGCTTGAGCCTCTCACCCAGCGATTCGAGGTGGGCTGACCTTTCGTAGACCTGCTTGAGCAGATTCTGCCGTTGCCTGCTCAATTCATCCTTAAGCCCGGCATGCTCCAATATCACCTGCAAGTGCCCGGCGATTCTTTCTACCGCCTCCACGGTTTCTTTCGTGACTCCGTTTACGCGGGGACTGGCAAGCTGGATGTATCCGGCTTCCCGCCCCTCCAGTCGGACCGGTATAAGAGCAATTGAATTAAACCCGTAAGAGTTACAGGCGTCGGCAACCAGTTCCTTCAAATTGCCGCTAAGTCCGCTTTCCAGAGCGCTGACGTCCGCCAGGTATACAGAGCCACCGTCTTTGCTATACACGTCCGGCCCCTTTTCCGGAAGGACGAAAAGGCTCTCTATGAAAGCCTGTGTCACGGTATGCCCGCTGTCCCAAAGCCCCGGGCTATGTTCGCTGACAGCTTTCATCACGCTGCCCTTATAGCGGTCAAGTACGAGGATTTGTACCGATGGGCAACCACTGAATTCGCGGATCAACCCGACCGATTCATCCAGAAGCGCCTGCGGAGAAGTCTGCAGAAGCGCGGCCGCATAATAGCGGCGCAGCAATTCAACTGCATTTTCCTTCTCGAATAACTGCGTTACATCCTCAACCAGCAGGCTCATGCCCTCATATTTTTTCCTGCGTGAAATATATGGCCTGAGCTCAAGGTTCCAGTAGCGTGTCCCCCCTTTGTTTACTGGCATCGCCCGCATGGTCACCGCCTGCCGCGATTCTTTAGCGCGGGCAAACAGCTCCCTGAATTCATCCTTCTGCCCCCACGATCCCCATAATGTGTTTTTCCGCAACTTCCTTCCCACCAGCTTTCTTACAGTCCGCCCCGCCAGTTCTGCGAAACGCGTGTTACAGTAGGTAATGGCGCCGTATCGGTCGAATATGCAGACGCCTGAGCTCAAGCTGCCGAGCAGTTCACTGGCATGTTGCGCTTCCACCTGCGGTTTCCGCCCGGCCCCATATCCCTGCATTGCCCTGCTTTTCCTTAATACAGGCTTTGCACCGATACCTGCAAGGCTGGCCTGCTGACCGTTATTTCTCGTTTTTTTCCCTCACCATGTTTATGTAATTCAGCTTACCCTGCACGGTTCATCCGCTATGCATGAACAGCTATTTATACTCTTTTCAGCTATGGAGTGTCAACGCTTTCCGGCAAATCATGCGATAATTAAAGTCAAGGTTAAACCGGTATGCTAAAGATTGACGATACCTTATTTCATAACGTGGTGAAGCCGGCCAGGTACACCGGGGGTGAATGGAATTCGTTGCCGAAAGACTGGGAGTCGGCCTCGCTACGCGTGGCGCTGGCCTTCCCAGATATCTACGAGGTGGGCATGTCCAATATGGCCATACCTATACTCTACGAGCAGCTAAATTCCCTGCCGGGCGTGCTGGCCGAGCGTACCTACGCGCCCTGGCCTGACATGGAAGAGCAGTTGCGCCGCAACAACCTTCCTTTATTCACACTCGAAACCCGCCGCCCGCTGCACCATTTCGATATCATCGGCTTCTCGCTTGGCTATGAATTAAGCTGCACCACGGTACTTAACATGCTCGACCTCGCGGGCATACCCGTTTTCAGCCGGGACCGCGACGGCTCTTACCCTCTGGTTATGGCGGGCGGAAGCTGCGCTATGAACCCCGAACCTCTATCAGACTTCATCGACGTTTTCTTCGCCGGCGAAGCGGAAGAAGCGATAGCCGGGCTCGCTCAAACCATGCAGTCCTGCAAAAAGGAGCGCGGGGAATTGCTGCGCAGGCTTGCTCGCCTGCCCGGCTTTTATATTCCGCGTTTCTACTCTCCTGCTTACCTGGCGGACAACACGCTGGCAGCCCCACCTCCTACCGATGGCAATGCGCCGGACACAATTGAGCGGGTCATAGCGGAGCGGCTCAAGCCTGTTGTCAGGCCGGTCGTACCCTATATCGAGGTTATCCATGACCGCGCCGCCGTTGAGATACAGCGCGGCTGCACCCGAGGCTGCCGCTTCTGCCAGGCCGGGACCCTGTATCGTCCTGTCCGTGAACTGCCCGAGGAGCAGGTGATTAAAGCTGCCGGCTGCCTGGTAGATAACTGCGGCTATAATACCCTGGCTCTCGTCTCCCTCAGTTCAGGAGATTACAGCAGCATAAGCCACCTGGTCGCCAGTCTGGCCGGCAAATACGCCCGCCGCGGCCTTTCCCTCTCACTTCCCAGCCTGCGCCTGGATAAATCATCCATCGAGCTGATGGGCTCCCTTCCATCCGGCCGCAAGGCCACGCTGACCTTTGCTCCTGAGGCCGGCAGTGAACGATTGCGGGCAGCCGTCAATAAATGGATACCCCAGCAGGACATGATGGAAACCTTCGCCGCCGCTTTTGAAAAAGACTGGATGAACCTCAAGCTTTATTTTATGGTAGGCCTGCCCACTGAGACCATGGATGATGTGCGGGATATCGCCAGCCTTATAGACTCAGTCAGCCGGCTGGGCAAATCCATCCGCAGCAGGCCGCCCCGTGTGCGCATATCAGTCTCATCCTTCGTGCCCAAGCCCCATACACCCTGTCAATGGTCGGCGCAGGATAAAGAGGATACACTCAACGAAAAGCACGCCCTGCTGCATAACCAGTTGCGCCGCAGCGGTGTTCTGCTATCCTGGCACGATCCCAAAATCAGCTTTCTGGAAGCCGTGCTGGCGCGCGGCGACAGGCGCCTGGGCGCGGTTATCTACACCGCGTGGAAGAAAGGCTGCCGGTTGGATACCTGGAGCGAGTTCTTCGATTTCACCAGGTGGCAGCAGGCTTTCGCTGAATGCGGCATCGACCCCGCCTTCTACGCGCACCGTGAGCGCGACACAGGGGAGGTATTGCCCTGGAGCCACATCAGTTCGGGCGTGAGCAGTGCCTTCCTTAAAGCGGAGAAGCAGAATATGCTTTCCGGCCGCCTGACCCACGACTGCCGGTTGGAGGATTGCAACCTCTGCGGCCTGCAGGGCAGCCAGGCCTCATGCCGCGCCAGGGCGCAAAAACGAAATATTGAACCCTAAATTTGACTTTCAGGTTCAAACCCGATAATCTTTATGTTTTGTTACTAATTCTGGAGAAAGACGATGAAAAGACTTGAACTTGAAGTATTAAAAAGGGAAATAACCGGAAAGAAAGTGAGGTTCCTGCGCAGGGGCGGACTGATACCCTGTAACATCTATGGTCAAGGCATCGAATCGAAGCCTGTACAGGTGGATGTGCGCAAACTCACCCACATACTGACAAAGGCGGGCGGCACCGACCTTATCTCGATCAAAACCACCGATTCAGCCTCACCCAGCATGGTGATCATACGCGGCGTGCAGCGCAACATCATGACGGGCGAGCCTACCCACGTGGATTTTTACCAGGTGAACATGGCCGAGAAGCTCAAGGCAGAGGTGCCGCTGGTTTTCATTGGCGACGCGCCGGCACTGAAGCTTAAAAACGTATCCCTGCTGCATGCTATGAATGCATTGCAGATTGAAGCGTTACCCGACGACCTGCCCCACAACATCGAGGTAGACATCTCCAGCCTGGCGCTGCCCGAGCAATCACTTCATGTAAAAGACCTCAAGGTCAGCGATAAAATCACCATCCTTGCCGACCCTGACCAGATGCTTATCAAGGTCGCTGAAGTCCGCAAAGTGGTCGAAGAGGTTCCGGCTGAAGTTGCTGCCGAAGGCGAGGAAGCCGTGGAAGGAGAGAAGCCGGAAGGGGAAGCCGCGGAGAACGCTGAAAAACCTGAGAAAGCCGAGAGACCTGAGAGACCTGAGAGACCCGAAAAGAAGTAGTCCTGATATCAAAAGCCCCCTCGGTAGCGAGGGGGCTTTTTTATTACCTGTATTTATCTACGAAACTGGCCAGCTCACGCAAATACAGATCTGCGCCCTCGGCAAAGATAGTATTGTGGTCGGCATCCGGCACAATAACCAGCCTTTTTTCCTCCGACCCGATGTTGCGGTAGATTTTTTCACCCTCGGTCTGCGGCACAATTGAGTCGTATTCGCCATGAATGATCAGCGCCGGCATGGTTATTTTCATAACCCTGCTGAATCCCGGCGAGGCCGTGGCTAACTGCCCGGGCGGGTTCAGGGCCGGCCCCAGCCTGCCCAGCAGGTCTGATATATCGCAGAATCCGCTCTCAATTACCACTCCCCTGTACCAGGCGGAGTGGCCGGCTGCCAGATAGATGGCCGAAGCGCTGCCCAGCGAGCGCCCCATGATAAAACAGCTTCCCGTATAGCCTTTATCTTCCAGGAACCGGTTGAACCAGCTCGCAACAGGGTGTGCATCCTTAATCATATTGCTCACCTTCGGCCGCCCGCTGCTGCCGCCGTAACCGCGGTAATCAGCCACAAACAGATTGATGCCTATGTTATTGTAGGCCAGCCCGATGTCCTCATATTCCCCGGCCAACTCCCCGTTGCCATGAAAGAACAGCATATTAACATTATCTTTTTTTCCGAAGAAGAAGCGGCAGGAGATATGTATGCCACCTCCCACGGGCACCATAAAGCCCGTGGACCGCTCCGTGTCAGCCGGTTCATAGTCGTCGGCGCGCGGATAGAAGATCAAATTCAATATCGCGGGGTGGTCGAGTATTTTATAATCGTGCCAGCTTTCGCTCATAATCCACCTCTAAAAATAATCACGGATTATCTTTCCGCTGACTCTCTCTCCGAGTTCCAGTATACCGTAGGAGTTACCTGCGCTGCCCGGGTTAAACAGGTTAATTCCATCCAGGACCTTATTCACCGCGATATGGCTATGGCCGAAGATGATGATGTCCACGCCATCGAATGCCTGCGTCACCAGGTTTTCCAGACCTGCCGGGCCGCCGCTGCCATGCATTACACCGATTTTCCTGCCCCCAATCTCAATTAGCAGTTTTTCCGGGAAGGCCAGCCTCACTTCAGGCAAATCCATATTGCCGCAGACACCTTTTACCGGAGCCACCGTCTCCAGTCCACGGATGACATCCATCGTGACGATATCGCCGGCATGCACGATCAGGTCAACCTTTTCCAGTGCCTTTAACAGGTTCTGGGGAAGCTGGGAGTAGTGCCTGGCATGGGTATCCGAGATTACGCCTATCTTCATGATAAAATCCCTGATCCAGTATATTCCCGCCCTGCCCATCCGGGCAACGGGTAGCTTGTTAAGCTCACATGAAATATACTTTAATTAAGATAAACTCAACTGACGGAACTGACGCCGCAGCCGGTTGAGAAGGAGGCCGCAATGTACTGTTATCATCACCCCGACCGCGATGCGGTAGGCGCCTGCGTGGCCTGCAACAAGGCCGTCTGTCCCGAATGCAAGGTTGAATACGGGGGAAAGGTTTACTGCAATTCCTGCATCGAGAAAATGGCTTCCGGCGGTGTTGTGCCGGCAACAGCAATCACCGCCGGCAACACCTCGGGTATGGGCAGCAAAGCGCCCCTTCCGCCGGGGCTGGGCGAATGGAACTGGGGCGGCTTCCTGCTGACCTGGATCTGGGGCATCGGTAACAGCGTCTGGTGGTCATTCCTGGTATTCGTTCCCTACCTCGGCTTCATGGTCATGCCCTGGGTGCTGGCCTTCAAGGGCGACGAGTGGGCCTGGCAGAGCAGGCGCTGGGAGAGTCTCGAGCATTTCAAACGCGTACAACGTACCTGGATGCTCTGGGGGCTGTGGATATCCATTGCACTGACCATCATTATCGCCGTCATTTTACTGCTCGTCTTAGGCCTCATCGTCTGGGGTGTCGGGCAGTCCGGAACGATAAGGTACTGAGCATAACAGAAAGCCAACGGCAGGAGGATTAGAGATGAAATGCGCGATACATACAGACAGGGAGGCAGTGGGCGGCTGCTGCAATTGCGGCCGGTTTGTCTGCCCGGAGTGCAAGGTCAGTATTGATAACCGGATTTACTGTAACGCCTGCATGGAGGCCAACCTGAAAACAGGCGCCTGGCCCGGCCAATCCTCTCCCCTGGCAGCAGGCACTGTATCGGGACTGGGCGCCACATCCCAGCTGCCGCCCGAACTGAGGGGCTGGAACTGGGGCGCCTTCCTGCTCACTTGGATCTGGGGCATCGGCAACAACGTCTGGATAGCGCTGGTTGCGCTGGCGGGCATTATCCCTTACGTAGGCTGGGTAATCAGCATCGGGATGGCCATCGTCCTCGGAGTGCACGGCAATGAATGGGCCTGGCAGAAAAAGAGATGGGACAGCATCGAGCACTTCAGGAAAACCCAGCGTACCTGGATAAAGTGGGGCGTCGGCATGCTGGTACTGCAGCTTTTGCTCATGATAAGCATCGCAGTACTGGTAATCTCGCTTATCATGATTGCAACCAGCGGCGGGGCGAAGAGCAACTTCGACTGGCGTCAACTGCTTCCCCGGTATTGAATTGAGCACCCCGCTTTCATAAAAGGAGGCGCAGCATGAATGACCTGCTTCTTTACGGCATTGTCCTGCTCGGCGGCATAGCCATCGGCGTAATTGTGACCATCGTCATTACGCGAGTTTATAAGCCCTTTTACAGGCAGGACGTGCTGTCCATCGGCGGCGAGATACAGAAAAACCTGACGGCCTTTACTGACGCCGCCACCCAGAGCGCCGTGGACCACCTGGTCAAGATGTCCGGCCAGGTCATCAGCGGCCAGTCCCAGCTCAGCGAACAGAGCCTTGAGGGCAAGAAGGCGCTCATCGACCAGTCCATCAAAGAAGTGAGGGACAACCTCAAGGGTGTGAATGACCTTATTGCCGGGCTTGAGAAGGACCGCGCGCAGGCTTACGGTGATCTTGCCGCGCAGCTCAAGGCCGCCTCCGAGCAGACCCTCAGGCTATCGGAAACCACCGGCAAGCTGCAGGCCGCCCTCGGCAACACACAGGTGAGGGGCCAATGGGGCGAGCGCATGGCCGATGATATACTGCGTAACATCGGCTTCATCGAAGGAGTCAATTACCGCAAGCAGCAGGTTGACCCCGCCGGCGGGTCCCGCCCCGATTATACCTTCCCTCTCCCCAATGGTTTGGTACTCAATATGGACGTAAAATTCCCCCTCGGCAACTACATGAAATACACAGACACCGAGTCCGAGGCCGACCGCGAAGCCTTCAAAGCGGCCTTCCTCAAAGACTCCCGCCAGCGGGTTAAAGAGGTCACCGGGCGCGAATACATCAGCCCCGAAAGCACTCTCGATTACGTCCTGGTGCTGATACCCAACGAGCAGGTTTACCGCTTCATCAACGAAAACGACCCCGGCCTCCTTGATTACGCCCTCCAATCCAGGGTCGTGCTCTGCTCACCGGTCACCCTTTACGCCGTGCTGGCGCTCATCAACCAGGCCGTCAAGAATTTCAAGATGGAGAAAGGCCTGGCTGAGATCATCGCCCAGATAAAGCAATTCGACCTGCAGTGGCAGAAGTTCACCGATAGTATGGACAGGATGGGCAAGAAGCTGCAGGACGCCCAGACTGAGTTTGGAAACCTCAACACCACGCGCAAGAACGCGCTGGAAAAGCCGCTGCACCTGATTGAAGAGATACGGCACGAGAGCAAAATTGAAGAGCTGGAACCCGCCGAACCGCCGCTTACCCTTCCCCCAGATCCCTCAACGCCTGCTCCGCCTTGTGAATAATGGCCGGTTCGGCGGTCATGCCCTTTACCTGCCGGTAATCCTCAACCGCCTTCTGGGTTTGGCCCGTCTGCGTATAGGCGCTGCCCCGGCTGCAATAGACCCTCGGGTCCTTGGGGTCGAGCTGTATGGACCGGTTGATATCATCGATTGCTTCATAGAATTTCCCTTTCATCATTAACGCGCAGCCGCGGTTATGGAAGGCCGCCGCATCCGTATTTTCGACAGCTATGGCTCGAGAGAAATCGGCAATGGCGCGGTCGAAATCCTGCTTGTAGTAGTAAACGTTGCCGCGGTTGTAGAAGGCCACGGCCAAATTGGGGTCCAGCTCAATGGCGCGATCAAGGTCGGCCAGCGCCATATCGAGATCGCCGCTCTTATACAGGGCGCCTCCCCTCAGCATGTAGATAATGGCTGTACTTGGATCGTATTGCAGGGCTTTGCTTAATTCGTCTATAGCCAGGGAATAGTGTCCATCCTTCAGCAGCGCCAGGCTCCTTTCGTGATGCTCCGCCGCCTTCGCCTTATGCTCTGCGGGTACGGGATATACCGGTGCCACCACCGCGGCCGGGGGAGATTCCGCCGGCGGGCTTGCTTCCGGGGTTTCCTGGGATAGGCCCCCGGGTTGGAGAAGAACCAGCTGCCCTGTATTTCCATATGGGGCAGGATGATGAGCGCCCGGCTGACCTATATCCACGGGCTGCTCCACTTGCACGGGTGCGGTTGCAGGCTCAGGGACCTGTGGCAATACCGGTTGAATTTGTTGCAGCGCAGGCTCTTCCCAGTCGATTTGTGTTCCGCAATTGCCGCAGAAGACCGCTTCCGGTATGAGCGCAGAGCCGCAGGAATTGCATGAATACAGAAAGGTCAGGTCACAGAAGCCGCAGTAACGCTGCCCCAGGAAGGCTACGTTATTGCACCGCGGACAGAGAAAGCTCTGCTGCATAAATACGAAATAATCTTCCGTTTACTCGATTATACAATAGCGATGGGGGAAAAGTATATGCAAAGGATATAATCATAACCGGGAAAAAGACCGCGTTAGCGTGGCAGCGACCAGATGAGCTATCCAATGGCAATCTGTGATCAGCACTCGAAAAAGCACTTCGGAAAGGGAACTACGGGCTGGCAGCTCTGACCATTGTCTACAGCATGCTCAAAGTGATTCATGACGGGGAAAAAGCCGACAGGATTCCTTGACAAACACGCCCCGATAGATGTAAATATAGCACCATAAATAAACTGCTGCACGGGCGGATGTCAGGCCCAAGCGGATGTTTCTGAGGGGGATTAAAGAGATGCTGCCGATCAAGAATATACTCTGCCCAACAGATTTCAGCGAGCCGTCTTACGAGGCGCTCAAAGCTGCCGATGAATTAGCCTCGCATTTCGGCGCGGCGCTGCATATCGTCAACGTGGTGCCGCTGGTGCCTATCGTGGAAGCGCCCATCGGCGTCGAATCGGCCTCCTTCAACGTGGCCTCTTACCAGCAGGAACTGGAGGGGCAGGCCGAGAAATCGCTTAAAAACCTCTCGGAGCAAAAGGTGAGCAAAGGGCTGAAAGTTTTCACCGAAGTGCTCATCGGCAATGCCGCGGGCGAGGTAATGCGCTACGCCTCGGAGAAGGGTTGCGATATGATCGTGATAGCCACGCACGGCCTTTCGGGATGGAGGCGGTTTATCTCGGGGTCGACCACCGAGCATATAGTCCGCCAGGCATCATGCCCGGTGCTCACCATCCGCAAACCGGGTGTGAAATAGTCGAGACGCGGCTATCCATCAGATTGCTTCGCTACGCTCGCAATGACGAGGTAATCTATGCCCGCAATAACGTTGCCTGTTCTTTTAACGCCGGCCTAACTCGTGGTGCACCTGCACGTAGCGGATGATGTCGGCACGTTTGAGCAACCCCACCAGCCTGTCCTCCACCACCACGGGCAGCTGGTTCAGCCCGTGCTCGGCCATCAACTGCACGGCGGTCTTAACGTCATCCCCGGGACCGACGGTCTTAAGCGGCAGGGGGGTCATTACCCTGGATACCGGCGTATTACGCCATTCGCCGGGTGTCAGCTTCTTCACATCAGCCAGCGAAACTATACCCAGCAGCCGTCCATCATCCACCACAGGCGCCACACGTATGCCTTTTTTCACATAAACTTCGTTGACCAGCGCCTCCACCGCGGAAGCGGGCCCGACTGTCTCCGGGCTATTGTCCATGACATTGGCAACGCGCACATTCAGCCAGAGGGACCGCAACTCCAACTCGCGCCGCGAGGACTCTGCGGCGCCGTTGAGGAACCAGCCGATGAAGACCAGCCACATGCCGTTCATGAGGTTGCCGGCCAGCGCCCAGAAGACGCCCAGCCCTATCATAAGCCAGCCGAATACCTGCCCGACCACTGCGGCGATATCAGTAGCCTTCTTGAGATCGTTGGTCATGCCCCAGATAAGCGCTCTCAGCACGCGCCCGCCATCCAGCGGAAATCCCGGCAGTATGTTGAAGGCTGCCAGCAGTACGTTTACCTCGGACATGTAAAGGGCAATGGCCTTCACCGGCCCGTCAGGCGCAAAACCGAGCATAGCGGCCGCCCAGAAAAGGCCGGCCAGCGCCACGCTGGTGAGGGGACCCACGATGGCGATGGCAAACTCCACACCCGGCTTTTCGGGCTCGTTCTCAAGGTTGCTCACCCCACCCAGCAGGAATAAGGTAATGCTCTTGACCGGCAGGCCGCGCGATTTGGCCACCAGGGAATGCGCCAGCTCATGTATCAGCACGGAGATGAAGAGCAGAACGGCAGCGGTGGCTGAGGTCAGCCAGTATAGCAATTCACCCCAGCCCGGGTACTCGACCGGGAAGTAACCCACGGCCAGTGACCAGGTTATCAGCACAAAGATGATGAACCAGGTGTAGTGAATGCCGATATCGATGCCGGCAATACGTGCGACGCGCAGCGAACCCTTTATCACCGGTCAGGCCCCCACTTGTTTAAGGAAGGCTGCAATAGCGTCGTTGACCGCTCCGGGCTTCTCAAGGAAACACAGGTGACTGCCTCCCCCGATAACGCTGATGCCGCAGGCCGGCATGTTCTTGACCAAATATTGGGAATACTTGGGCGGGGTCATATTGTCCAGTTCACCCACGATGCAATGAGCCGGGAGTGCAATCTGAGGGACTTTGTCCATGATGTCGAAATTATCGCAACAGCGGAAGTCGTTGAGCTGCGCGGCCGGTCCGACCGCGGCCAGGCCGGGCATTATCTCCCGGCGCGTCGCCTCATCCACCGTGCCATAAAGGGGCATCACCAGGTCTTTGAGCCAGCCCTGGGGGTCGTCCAGCTTGCCGGAGATGGCCTCTACAATGAGCGGCAGCACTTTCAGCCGGGCCCCTGAGCCCACCAGGATTATACCCTTAAGGTCCCCCGGGTATTTGACAGCATGCATGAGCGCGATGCCCCCCCCAAGTGAATGCCCGGCCAGCACAACATCCTTATAGTCTTTCTCCACGATATAGCCGTGCAGCCAGCCGGAGTATTCTTCAATGCTGGTGCAGATTTTTCCCGCGGGATGGCCGGGCAGGTCGGGGGCGTCGGCATCAGGAAAGCGTTTTTTTTGCAGCAGCCAGACATTACCGTTGGCGCCTGAACCGTGAATGAAGATGAGTTTCATATTATAAGCTCCCTACGGTGATAAGATTGCCGCGGCCTTTCAGGCCTCGCAACGACGATCGGGCACTTATGAGGCGAAGGGCAATTCATGCTGTCCGGGCACCATAGGCTTGGGCGGGGAAACTGCGACGGAACGGGTCTCCCGGGCGGCTTGCTCCTCGAGGTTCTCTTTCTCCACCAGTGCAATGGAGACGACGCGGTCGCCTTCATCAAGCCTGGATAGCATCACGCCCTGGGTTATCCTGCCCTTGACGGGCACGCCTTCGCGCCTCTTCTTCCTCCCGCCTTCAATGGCCACCGTGGTCTCCCTAGCCACGTCAACGTTTATCCTCAGTTGCACCCCGTTGGCGGTGGTGATGAAAAGCTCGTAGCCGGGCGGGACGAACTTGGCGGCGATGACTTTGCCGGTCTTGTTGTTGACCTTATGGGCCAGCACGCCCTTGCCTCCACGGCCGTGCAGCGGGAATTTTTCTACCTTGGTCTTTTTGCCGTAACCATTCTCAGTTACGGTGATGAGGTCGGCGGCGGGCTGCACCGTGCCCATGCTGACGACGATGTCGCCTTTATTGAGGTTGATACCCCGCACACCGCCGCTGGTACGGGAGGCGTTGCGCAACGGGGCGATGGCGAATTTGACGGCCTGGCCGTTGCGGCTGACCAGCATGAGTTGATCCGCCTCACTGACCACATCCACACCGATAAGCTCCTCCTCGGGCCTGAGCTTCATAGCGATGAGACCGCTTCGGCGGACATCGAAGAAGTTGTCCAGGCTGGTCTTTTTAACAATGCCCTTGGAAGTGGCCAGCAGCATGAAAAAGCCTGGTTCGGTCTTCTCCGGCACGAACATGGCTGTGACCTTCTCCCTGGCCTCGATGGGGATCAAGTTTATGATATTGATGCCCTTGGTCGTGCGGGCTATATCCTGCGGTATCTCATGGCATTTCATCTTGAAGACGCGGCCGCGGTTGGTGAAGAACAGCAGGTTGTCATGCGTGTCGGCGGTCATGGAGCTCATCACATCGTCGCTGTCGCGGGTGACCATGCCCTTTACACCCCGGCCCCCGCGTAACTGCTTGCGGAAGACGTCGGCGGGGATGCGCTTGATATAGCCCTGCTCACTGAGCGTTACAATGACGTCCATATGGGGTATAAGGTCCTCCACCTGGAACTGGCCAGCCTCATCGTGGGTGATTACGGTGCGGCGGTTGTCGCCGTGTTTGGCCTTGAGGTCCGCCACGTCCTGCTGGATGAGCTTGAGTATCTTCCCGGGGTTGGCCAGCAAGTCCTCGAGATGGCTGATAGTCTTCAAAATGTCATGGTACTCGTCTAAAATCTTCTTGCGCTCGAGATTTGCCAGCCTGCGCAGTTGCATATCGAGGATAGCCTGGGCCTGCATCTGGCTGAGTGAGAATTCGGTCATCAGGTTGCCGCGCGCGGATTCGGCGGTCTCCGATCCGCGGATAGTCTTGATGACGGCATCCAGGTGGTCGAGCGCTATCTTGAATCCCTCTAATATATGGGCCCGCTCCTTGGCTTTCTGAAGGTCGAACTTGGTGCGGCGGGTGATAACCTCGGTGCGGAAAGTAATGTGGCACTGCAATGCGTCCTTGAGGTTGATCACGCGCGGCTGGCCATCCACCAGGGCGATCATGTTGATGAAAAAGGCGGTCTGCATGGAGGTGAATTTGAAGAGGTTGTTCTGCACCTTGGCGGGGTGGGCATCCTTGCGCAGCCCGATGACCAGCCGCATGCCCTGCCGGTCGGATTCGTCGCGGACATCGCTGATGCCCTCTATCTTTTTGTCCCTGGCCAGTTCAGCTATCTTTTTGACCAGGTCGGCTTTGTTGGTCTGGTAGGGAAGCTCGGTAACCACGAGCTGCATCTTGCCGGCTTTGGTGGATTCTTCAACCACGCGGGCGCGCAGCACTACTTTGCCCTGGCCGGCAGCATAGGCGTTCTTGATGCCTTCCACGCCGCAGATGATGCCGGCGGTGGGGAAATCGGGGCCTTTGACAAAGCCCATCAGCTCATCAACCGAGGCCGCGGGATTCTCAATCAGGAAATGCAGGGCATCGCAAACCTCGGTGAGGTTGTGTGGCGGTATGTTGGTGGCCATACCGACCGCGATACCGGACGAGCCGTTGATGAGCAGGTTGGGCAGCCTGGCAGGCAATACGGAGGGCTCCTTGAGGCTCTCGTCGAAGTTAGGTACGAAGTCAACTGTATCCTTATCGATGTCCAGCAGCAGTTCATCGGCTATCCTGGTTAAGCGCGCCTCGGTATAACGCATGGCCGCCGGTGGGTCATCATCGACGCTGCCGAAGTTGCCCTGGCCATCCACCAGCCGGTAGCGCATGGAGAAATCCTGAGCCATCCTGACCATGGCATCGTAAACGGAGGAGTCGCCGTGAGGGTGGTACTTGCCAAGCACTTCGCCGACTATGCGGGCGCTCTTTTTATAGGGCGAGTTGTAGCGCATGCCCATGTCCTGCATGGCAAAAAGGATGCGCCGGTGCACAGGCTTGAGCCCGTCGCGCACGTCAGGCAGGGCCCGGGAAACTATGACGCTCATGGCATAATCGAGGTAGGAACGCTTCATCTCCTCTTCTATGCCAACGGGCCTTATCGAAAGTCCTAATTCCATATCTACTCCTCATCTCCGAAGCTGCGGTCAAGGCGCTGCAGGTCATCCTGAGATGTGTATCCTTCGTATATCGAAAATCCTTCGGGCACCGCCTCGGTGTCCTCCGACTCACCATAGTCGGCCTCATCCAGGCCTTCCTCTTCGCCGGCGCTGTGCCTGAGCAGGTTGTCCTTGACATGCGCGGGGTAGGTTTCTGTCACCCTGATGGGGAACGAGAGCTTGCCGGCCTGGCTGGGGTGCTGGAAGGTCTCACGTATGATTACCTTAACTTTTTCATGGTCCAGGCTGACGATTGCCGCAATATACCTGTTGCCTCCATTGATCAGCTTGGCCAGCCGAAGGCCATGCTCAGGCTCGATTATCCCCAGGAATTCGCCGCGGTCGTTCTTCACCACCGTATCCTGGTTCCGGATATCGAGGAACACTTTCTCACCGGGGTACATCTTGACCAGTACAGCCTGGGGCGCCAGCTCCATCAGGTTTACAATGCCGTATTTGCCCACGTCGGCAATGAAATCACTGGGCTTGGCCTTTTCCCGCTTCGCATTGGTGACTTTGACGCCTTTGAGCAGGGCCAGCCGGTCCAGGTTTTTCCTGGCTATGCTGTTGATGGGCGACAGCTCAAGGGCTTTGCTATACGCTTCTTTAGCTTTTTGATGTTCTCCCAGTTCCATGTGGGCACGGCCCAACCTGTTGTACGCGTCCACATCTGCGGGGAACACTTCTATTATACTCTTGTTGGCCGCCACTGCCTCTTCCCAGCGGTTCTCCGTGGCCATCCTGATGGCCTCCTGTATCTTGCCGCGCCAAATACGCGCTTTTTCTTCTTCGCGCTCAGCCATCCTGCTTAACCTCTGTTACTATCATAACAATTAATATCATTTGTGCAAGTATTTTATTTAATACCAAATCGTCCGCAAAGACAAATCTGTCGCCCGCATTTCCCTTATCAGCAGAGCCTGTGTGATTTTAGTCGTTTATTTACCTCCCTGAAACTGATAAACTCACACACAGGTGACGGTGATTTGACAGGGCTTTTTAAGCGGTGCTAAATTACCACGTAACTTAAATTAAGTCAACAAGAAGGTGTTTTTATGAAAGAACAGGTTCAGGAAGTCTTAAATATCATCCGCCCCAGCCTGCAGGCCGACGGCGGCGACGTGGAGCTTGTGGACGTTAAAGACGGGGTGGTCAGTGTAAAACTGACGGGCCACTGCGCTGGATGCCCACATTCGACTATGACACTGAAAAAAGGTATCGAGCGCTTCATTAAGGAAAAGCTACCGGCCGTCAAAGAAGTAGTCGGCGTATAGGTAAGGGGCTTTAATCTTTGTCCAGGTCAAAGGCCTTATGCAGGGTCCTGACCGCTTCTTTGACCTTGTCCTCCGCGATTATGCAGGTGATGCGTATCTCTGACGTAGTAATCAGCAGGATGTTGATGTTCTGCGTAAACAGGGTCTGGAACATCTTGGCCGCGTAACCCGGGGTATTCTGCATCCCGGTCCCGATGATGGATACCTTGCCCAGCCTGGAATCGCTCAGGCATTCTTTGGCGCCTATCTCAGTGGCTACCGGCCTGATAATATCCATGGCCCTGTTAAGGTCATTCTTGGTAACGGTGAAGGTGAGGTCGGTGATATTGTTAGCGCCGGCGTTCTGCACGATGGTATCAACGCTGATACCGGCTTTAGCCAGCGGCATGAAAATCGCGGCCGCGATACCGGGACGGTCCGGTACGCCGGTGACGGTAATCTTGGCTACATCCATATCATGGGCGATGCCCCTGACTTTATTTCTCTGTTCCATATTCTTCCCTCCGTGAATCATAGTGCCGGGCCTGTCAGCCAGGCTGGACGCAACCAATATGGGCATATTGAAGACCTGCCCCAACTCTACCGAGCGGTGGTGCATAACCCGCGCGCCGGAGGTGGCCATCTCCAGCATCTCTTCGTAGCCTATCTCATTGAGCTTTTGCGCATCCGGCACAATGCGCGGGTCGGCAGTGTAAACACCATCTACATCGGTATAAATCTCGCAGATTTTAGCCTTAAGGCTGGCCGCCAGGGCTACGGCCGTGGTATCGGACCCGCCCCTGCCAAGGGTGGCAATATCGTTATCGGAGGTCAGCCCCTGGAAGCCAGCCACGATAACAATGTTACCCTTTTTCAGCTCGTTAACTATCCTCCTGGGCTCGATGCCGGTAATCCTGGCGCGGCTGAAGGCCGAATCGGTTGAAATACCGGCCTGGGGGCCGCTTAAAGCTATAGCCCGGAAGCCCATGGCATGTAGCGCCATGGACAGGAGGGTGCTGGACACTATCTCTCCCGTTGATAGCAGGAGGTCCATCTCGCGCGGCTCGGGGTTGGGGTTTACCTTTCCCGCTAACTCTATCAGGTCGTCGGTGGTATCACCCATAGCTGAAACGACCACAACCACTTTATTGCCCTTTTTAAAGCTTTCTGAAACCCTTATTGCCACATTACGGATCTTATCGGCGTTGGCTACTGAACTGCCGCCGTATTTCTGCACTACTATCGCCATATCTGTCGCCGCCTGCTCATCATATTTAACCTTCAAGAAAAATTTTCATCAGCCTGTATCCGGGTTCGATCATGACCCCGGTCCTGCCCGCCTCCAGCTCGGTAAAGCGGGCTGCCCCGTTGGCTTTTACCCCTCTGCCCCAGATGAGGAAGGGAACGGGTTCGGCACAGTGCGTCTTGAGCTTGACCGGTGTGGGATGGTCGGGCATCACCAGCACCCTGAGATCCCCACCTTTCCAGGCCATCAGCCTGCCCATGACCTCTTTATCGATCATCTCGATGGCCTTAATCTTATCGTCAGCGGCGCCGCGGTGCCCCATCTCGTCAGGCGCCTCGATATGGATGACCGCGACGTCATTTCGATCCAGCGACTCCAGCGCCCCGCTCACCTGCGCGGCGAAATCGTTATCCAGGTTGTCGGTCACACCCTCTATGTGGAGTATCTCCATACCCGCCATCATGCCCAGGCCACGCAATAAATCTACCCCCGAGGTAAGCGCCGCTTTCAATCCGAAGGCCTGCTGAAAGGCGGGCATCTCCGGCACCTGGCCGCTGGCCCAGAATAGCCAGATGGTTGTGACAGGCAGCCTTCCGGCCTTTTTCCTTTCTATATTGACAGGGTGGTTGGCCAGCAACGGCACGGACTTTTTCATCAGCTCCCTGAGAAAACCGCTGCCTTCGCCGTGCGGCAGGTATCCCGCTACAGGCTGGTCGGTAATATCATGTGGCGGCGTGCAAATGGCCTTTAGTGTTTCCTCATGTCCCTCCATTTTGCAGATATGGCGGTAGCTGATGCCGGTATAAAACCTGACCTCCTGCGAGCCGAGTTCTTCATTCAAAGTCCCGATGATGGCGTCCGCTTCCTGGGTCGATATATGGCCGGCGCTGTGGCTGACCATTTTGCCCTCCAGCACGGTCACCAGGTTGCAGCGGAAGGTCACTTCACCTTTATTTATGGGGACTCCCACGCTGCGCGCTTCAATGGCGCTTCTACCTTTATAATATACAACCGGGTCATAGCCGAGCACCGACATGCAGGCCGGGGCGCTGCCGGGCTCCATACCGGGAGGAACGGTAACAGACATACCCTCGTAGCCCTGTCCTGCCATCCTGTCCAGGTTGGGGGTGACGGCCAGTTCCAGGCAGGTCTTGTTATCCCGGTCGGGAAGCGGCCAGCCGGAGGCGCCGTCCGCTATCACAACGCAAAATTTCATAGCCAGTAAGTTTACAATTGTTGCCCTAAAAGTTAAAGCCGACTATAATAACTATCCCGTGCGGGGAGTAGCGCAGTTGGTTAGCGCGCAGCGTTCGGGACGCTGAGGCCGGAGGTTCGAGTCCTCTCTCCCCGACCAATCCACTTCCTAACCTAATTCCTTTTTGGCCTCGTCCCAGAGTTGGTCCATCTCGGCCAGCGTCATCGACTTGATTTCCATGCCTTTCTGCCGGCTGGCATCCTCAATGTAACGGAAGCGGCGGATGAACCTCGCGTTGGCCTGGCGTAAAGCCGACTCAAGCTCGATATCCATGTGGCGGGCGGCGTTGGCCAGCACCAACAGTATATCGCCGAATTCATGCACCTTCTCTTCATGCGTAGAGGCCTTCTTCAATTCCCCCACTTCCTCGACCAGCTTGTCAATGATATCATCCGCTTTCTCCCAGTCGAACCCTGCCGAGGCGACGCGCCTCCCGATATCCTGGCTGCACGCCAGCGACGGCAGCCCTTTGGGTATGCCGTCTAATAATGAACGGCAGCCGTTCTTTTCCTGTCCCTTGATCTCCTCCCAGTTAAGTGAGACTTCCTCCGCGTTCTTTACTTTAGTATCCCCAAACACGTGGGGATGGCGTTTTATCATTTTGCTGCTGATATTACGCAGTACATCCCCGAGTTTAAATTCGCCGGATTCTTCAGCTATGCGAGCATGCAGCATTATCTGCAGCCAGAGATCTCCCAGCTCTTCACTTAGAGCAGGCATGTCGTTATCTTCTATAGTTTCCAGCACCTCGTAGCATTCCTCCACCAGGTACGGCTTGAGCGAATCGTGGGTCTGCTGGCGGTCCCAGGGGCAGCCGCCCGGACCCCGCAGGCGCTGTATTATCTTGCGGAAAGTCTCGAACTCGCCCAGCTCTTCGTTACTGAATTCAGGTGTCTCTTTTTTCATCGCTGTCAATCCCGGTACTTATCAAAGTTAAGATTTGCCACCATTATAAATGAAAGAAAGCCAGCCGGCATGTCTGCGGCTGGCCTGAAATTCGACCTCCGCAGGCCTAATCCCTTCTTAAGCCAAATACTAAGAAAACGAAGTACAGGAGTTGCGCCACGGCCTGGAGCATGGCTGCCACATAGGTCAGGGCGGCGGCGGACAATACCGCGCTGGCGCCATCGTATTCCTGGCCCACCAGCAGGCTGGTATCCTTGATCATCTGCCTGGCACGGCTGCTGGCGTTGAACTCCACGGGCAATGTCACCAGCGTAAATAAAACAGCTGCTGAGAATAGGAAAATACCGGCAACAGCTACCATCTCTCCCAGAGCCTGCGACAACCCCATGAGCAGCACTCCTCCCATTATCAGTATCCAGCCGAATGTGCTGCCGATATTGGCCGCCGGTACCAGTGAGGAGCGAAGGCCCATCATGCCGTACTTGGTTTTATGCTGCATCGCGTGGCCAACCTCGTGCAGGGCTATGCCGACCGCTGCCACGGATGGGGTCCCGGCAACCTCCGGGGATAATCTTAGCACCCGCTTACCGGGATCATAATGGTCGGTTAATTTTCCCTCTACTATCTCCACCGGGACGTCGCTCAAACCATTGGCCTTCAAAACCTGTGAGGCGGCCTGCGCACCGGTGATGCCCCGATGATTATAGACCTTGGCGTACTTGCTGTAGGTAGATTTTACCTTGACCTGGGCATAGATCATGAATATCAGGGCCGGGGCCATTAATATAAGGTAAAGAATCATTTCAAGCGCTCCGCAAAGTACTTGTTAGCACTTTATTAGTTTATTTCGAGGAGGGTCGCAAGTCAAAGCACGCTGCCGTCAAAGTCCCTGTGCCCGGCGCTGAAATCGGCCGCCGGCATCTCGCGCTTGCCCTCCGGCTGGACTCTTATCAGACCGAGCAGGCCGTCCACCGTCCTCACCGCCACGCGGGCAGGCGCCGTGCGGGGTAACGCGACTACTCTGCCCATCTCTCCACCTTGCGGGTCGTGCAGAGCAATCGCCTTCATCACCTTTATCCTGATGCCTTTCCAGTCAAAATAGCAGCCGGGCCAGGGCTGATAAGCCCTTACCCGCCGCCAGAGAGCAACAGCCGGCAGCTTCCAATCAAGCAGACCGTCCTCTTTTACCTCCATCCTCGTATAGCTGGCACGGCTGTCATCCTGCGGCCTCGGTTCGATTTTCCCTTCAACCCAGGCGGGCAATATACTGGACAGCTCCCGGGCCCCCATTTCAGCCAGCCGTTCGGATAGCGATTCAGCTGTATCTTCATCTGAAATGCTCAGCTCCACCTGGCTAAGGATGGGACCGCTGTCGACCTTGCGTTCGATTAGCATAATAGTAACGCCGGTGACCGGGTCACCGTTGAGTATGGGGGCCGCCAGCGGCGAGGGTCCGCGGTAACGCGGCAGCAATGAAGGATGGATATTGATACATTTATATCGCGGGATCTCCAGCACATCAGCGGGCAATATCCGGCCGTAAGCTGCCACAATGATTATGTCCGGCTTCAACGAGGCCAGCACCTCGATCTCCCCGGGGTCTTCAAACGACACCGGCTGGATGACTCGCATACCCTGCGATAAGGCAAACCGCTTGACCGGGCAGGCCATAACCTGCTGGCCCCGTCCCGTGCGCTTGTCGGGCTGCGTATAAACAGCCCTTATGTCATACTGGTTTGACATAAGTGACTGCAAGGCCGGCAGTGCAAAATCGGGGGAGCCCATAAATACGGTTATCATCGTATACTCTCGGTACTAAAGTTTTTCGCCGTTATGTCAAAATAACCATTGACAGGTCTGAAGACCCCCGTGGTAATCTATCTATGTTTCGGGAGGGGTACCACGGTAAACCGGGCAGACATTCCCAGCAACCGATTTTTTTAAGCAACCTAAACTGAAAGTCGGCATTTTTCGTTCCTATGGGGGAAGTTTTTGCCCTTTTTACGGTACCCGCCGACAAAATATAATACGGATAAGAGGCAAATGCAAGCTGATAAGATATGGGAGGCGGCTCTGGGTGAGCTGCAACTCCAGGTTAGTAAAGCTAATTATGACACCTGGCTGAAGGATTCGCGGGGAATAGCCTATGTTAAAGGTATTTTCACCGTTGCCGTTCCTACCGCTTTCATCGCGGAATGGCTGAAGAGCCGGCTGCTTTCCACGGTCTGCAGAATACTTTGCTCCATCACCGGGCAGAACGTCGATGTCGCGTTCCAGGTACTTGCGTCCGCTCCCTCTGTATCAGCGACAAAACCTCTGCCGGTCGCCGACGGCGGTGTCAGCCTGAAAATGCGAAAACCGTCGGGTAAAAGCAGCTCCTTGAACTCCCGGTATACTTTCAATACTTTCGTCTCAGGTGAATGCAGCCGCCTCGCCTATACGGCCGCGGTGGAGATCTCGGGAAATCCCGGCGAGTTATTTAACCCTCTTTTCATTTACGGTGGCACCGGCATCGGCAAGACCCATCTGCTGCACGCTATCGGCCAGGAACTGGCGGCACGTGAAATATGCGCCATTTACATGAGTGCCGAGCAGTTCACCAACGAGTTCATTATGTCTATCCGCAATAATAAAAATGAGGAATTCCGCGATAAATTCAACGAGGCCAGTGTCTTATTGCTGGATGATATCCAGTTTTTCAGCGGCAAGACCCAGACCCAGGAAAGTTTTTTACACATACTCACCGACTTCCTGGAAGATAACCGTCAGGTTGTCATATCGTGCGACCGCCCTCCCAAAGAGATCGAATCACTCAAGATCCACCTGCGTTCCCGTCTGGAAGGCGGACTGGTAGCCGATATGCACGCTCCTGACCATAAAACAAGGCTGTCTATTCTCGAGTCGAAATCGCGGCTGTCGAAAGCCAGCTTCGACTCATCCATCCTCAACTTCCTGGCAACCAGTTTCCACAGCAATGTAAGGGAACTTGAGGGCGCGCTCATACGGCTGGCTTCCTATGCGCGGTTGGACAGTTCACCCATAGACCTCAGCACTGCCCGTAAGTTGCTTAACGATATGATTTCCGTGTCCAACCAGAACAGCGGTTATTTCCCGGCCAATCAAATCATCAACGCGGTGGCGGACTACTATTCCCTGTCACCTGATGACATAACGGGTAAGAAGAGGGACCGGGAGACTTCGCGGGCGCGCCATGTTGTTATGTACATCCTACGCCAGCAAAATCATACAAACCTGTCAGAGATAGGCAAAATACTCGGTAACAGGGACCATTCAACGGTCATCCACGGTTGCGAAAAAATTACGGCGTCTATTTCCACGGACTCTCAGCTCAGCAAATCCATCGAAGATATCCGGTCGCTGTTAAAATCTCGCGGATCAAATTAAGCGCTGCTGATAATTTGTGCAAAAATCCCATCTCATTGTTGATAACTCCTTCCCCTCTTTAAACATCCTTCAATACGTATAAAATCAGGTATCGTACTCGCCGCAACTATCATCCACAACGTCAACCAGCTTATAATTAGTATGATGATATCACCATTCAAAATATATAGACTATGGATTATTAAATAGAATATGTTTGTTGATAATGTAGAAATAAAGGTCAGGGCTGGCAACGGAGGCAACGGGCTTGCCAGTTTCAGGCGTGAGAAGTTTTTGCCCTTTGGAGGACCTGATGGTGGCGATGGAGGCAGGGGAGGTGATATATATCTGGTTGCCGACGCAGATATGCAGGACCTCGCAGCGTATAAACACAGGCTTATCTTTAAAGCCGGCAATGGGGAAAGGGGTGGGACTAACAAGAAACATGGCATTAACGGGGTAGACCTGTTGATAAAAGTGCCGGTAGGGACCGCCGCTTATGTAAAGAAGGACGGGGAGGAACAACTGGTGGCAGACCTGCAGGGCAAGGGGAAAAAATTGCAGGTGGCGAAAGGTGGAAGGGGCGGTAAGGGCAATGTGCATTATGCCACTGCAACCCGTAAAGCTCCGGAGATATTCCAACCGGGTGAGGAAGGCGAGCAGTTTGACATAACATTAAGGATGAAATTGATAACAGATGTTTGCATTATTGGATATCCCAACAGCGGCAAGTCTACACTGTTATCAGCCGTGTCCGCAGCTCGTCCACAGATTGCGGACTATCCCTTTACAACAAAGTATCCTGTTCTTGGTGTTGTGGATGATGGCACACAAAAATATATCTGGGCAGAGCTGCCAGCCATAGTTAAAGGGTCGGGACAGGGAAAAGGTTTTGGCAACAGCTTCCTGGTCCACGCAGAAAGAGCGGCAGTGCTGGTTTACCTGCTGGATGCAGGCTCGTCCGGCATAGCAGAGGAATTTGTCCGGTTGAAGGAAGAAATAAAGGCATTCGACCTGCAACTGGCGGAGAAAAGCAGCATAATCGCAATTAATAAGACAGACCTGATTGAAGACGCCGTAGAGCTTGCTGCTATTAAAGAGAAGCTGGAAGATACGGGTTTACCGGTTTATGCGATTTCCGCGGCGCTGAATACGGGCATTCCGGAACTGATCTCGGCTGTACATAAACTTGTCAGTGAACAAAAAAAACGATCGATTGTGGAGATGGGTCCGGAGATGGTTTTTAGGCCGAGGCCGGTGGACCTGCGCGATTGATATGAAAGTCGGGATTATGGGCGGCACCTTCGACCCCATCCATGTCGCGCACCTGATCATTGCCGAGGAAGCCAGGACCCGCCTTGCGCTCGACCGGGTGATCTTCATACCGGCGGGTAACCCCTGGATGAAATCGGAACATATGGTTAGCGGGGCGGAGCACAGGGTGGGGATGGTCAAGCTGGCCATATCGTCAAACCCGGCTTTCAGCCTTTCGCTTATTGAGGTAGAACGTCCCGGCCCGACCTATACGGTCGATACGCTTGAACAACTGTGGGGGGAGCTTGGCTACGATACGCAACTGTTCCTGCTTTTAGGCTGGGATAGCGTGGCCGAACTGACGGCCTGGAAGGCCCCTTACCGTATCTCCAGGATGGCCACGGTTGTAGCCTTTCCCCGTCCGGGCTTCCAGGCTCCCGATATAACGAAGTTGGAAAAGTCTATGCCTGGCATTGCTGAAAGAATAATGGTCCTTGATGAACCTTATCTGGGGGTTAGTTCAACCGGTATCAGACAGAGAGTTGCGGGCGGGCAATCGGTGCGCTACCTGGTGCCCGACGCTGTCGGCGAATATATTAACCAGAACAAATTGTATATAGCCTGATATCGGGAAAGTTTTCTGATGCGGAGCGCCGCTAAATATCCAGGTTTTTGACGCTGCGGGCATGTGCCTGGATAAAGGATTTGCGCGGCGGGACATCGCTGCCCATCAATATATGGAATATCTCGTCGGCTTTCATGGCGTCGTCGACCTGCACTTTTAAAAGTGTACGGGTAGCGGGATTCATGGTAGTATCCCAGAGTTGTCCGGGGCTCATCTCGCCGAGACCTTTATAGCGCTGGATTTCCACCTTGCTGTTCTTCAGACCGGCCATCTTGGCATCCTTCTCAGCGTCGGAATAGACCCAGTGCTGTTGTTTGCCGGCTGATAACCTGTAGAGAGGAGGTTGGGCGATGAAGAGATGGCCGTTTTGTATCAGGTCGGCCATATTCCGGTAAAAGAATGTCAGCAGAAGGGTGCGGATATGCGCGCCGTCCACGTCAGCATCAGTCATGATGATTATCTGGTGGTAGCGCAGCTTGGAATAGTCGTAGGCCTCGCTGATGCCGGTGCCCAGTGCTGTGATCAGCGCCCTGATCTCTTCGTGGTCAAATATCTTGTCCTTGGCCGCTTTCTCCACATTGAGTATTTTACCTTTGAGGGGCAGGATGGCCTGGAAATTGCGGTCGCGCCCCTGCTTGGCTGAACCGCCCGCGGAATCGCCTTCCACTATGTAAAGTTCGCAGTCCTTCGGGTTGTTGCTGGCGCAGTCGGCAAGCTTGCCTGGCAGCGTGCCGAACTCAAGCCCTGTCTTTTTGAGGATGAGGTCGCGCGCCTTGCGCGCTGCTTCACGGGCCTTGGCTGCCAGCAGGCACTTGTCGATTATCGATTTGCCCTCGTCGGGGTGCTTTTCCAGGTACTCGTTCAGCCCGTCGCTAGCCACCGACTCTACCTGTCCTTTCACTTCCGGGTTCCCCAGCTTGGCCTTGGTCTGGCCTTCGAATTGGGGAGACCCCACCTTGACGCTGATTACGGCGGTCAAGCCGTCGCGGATATCTTCACCTGATAGGTTAGGGTCATTATCCTTGAGGTACTTGTTCTTGCGGGCGTAGTCGTTCAGCACGCGGGTCAGCGCAGCGCGGAACCCGGTCATGTGTGTGCCGCCTTCCTTGGTGTTGACGCAGTTGGCAAAGGCCGTAACGTTCTCCGAGTAGCCATCATTGTACTGTATGGCGATCTCGACGGCGGTGCTGTTTACCCTGCCGCTGATATAGATGGATTTGTCCAGCACCTGGCGATTCTTGTTGATGCGCCGCACCAGGCTGGCTATCCCGCCCTCGAAGAAATAGGTGGCCTCGCGGTCATTCCGCTCGTCCCTGAGGCTTATCTCCACGCCCTTGTTGAGGAAGGCCAACTCCCGCAGGCGCTCTGTTAGCAGGTTAAAATCGTAGCTGATCTCTCCGAAGATATCTGGGTCGGCCATAAAAGTGATCGTGGTGCCTGTATGGTCGGTCTTACCCACCGCTTTCACATCGTCCTGACGTATGCCAACCTTGTAATCCTGCCGCCAGATTTTGCCATTGCGCCTGACTTCGGCGCGCATCCAGGCTGACAGCGCGCTGACGACCGAAGCGCCCACGCCGTGCAAACCTGAGGAAACACTGTAGGCGCCGTCGCCGAACTTGCCGCCGGCGTGCAGGGTGGTCATCACAACCTCAAGGGCGGAGACGCCCTTTTCGGGGTGTATATCTACCGGTATGCCGCGGCCGTTGTCGATAACGGTGAGGGAATTGTCGGCATGTACTATGACCTGTATCAGGTCGCAGCAGCCGGCCATAGCCTCGTCAATGCTGTTGTAAACGATCTCGTACACCAGGTGGTGCAGGCCGTCCTTGCCGGTATCGCCGATGTACATGCCGGGGCGCATGCGCACCGCTTCCAACCCGTCGAGCACGCGGATATTTTCTGCGTTGTAATCGCCATTGTTGGGATGGTTGATTTGTTCAGGGGTCATGCTATATTACTTCCGCTGGATTACGCCCGTCCTATGCCCGCCCTTAAGCGAGTAATCAAAGACAAGCATCACAATATATTGTGTTTGCTTAATCAGCGCATACAAGTACTTGCAATTTCAAGAAACATTATAGCATATTTGGGAGGGAAATGCATCAGTTCAGACGGCTTTTTTTACCTTCGCGATGCCCTGCCGGGCCAGTTCGTCGGCCCGCTCGTTCAACTTATTCCCGGAATGTCCCGCCACCTTGATAAAAACCACCGTGTACAACGATAAGAGCTTGAGCAGCCTCTCCCACAGGCCGCGGTTCTCAACAGGCTTTTTCGCGGCGTTCTTCCAGCCGTTCTTCCGCCAGGCGGTATACCATTTATTATGTATACAATTTACCAGGTAGGCGCTGTCGGTATAGACTGCGACGTCATATTTGCCTGACTTGAGTTGTTCCAGGGCCTTAATGCAGGCGGTAAGCTCCATGCGCTGGTTGGTAGTGTTAAGCTCCCCTCCGTGGATCTCCTTCAACAGGTCTCCGTGTTTGAGGATAGCGCCCCATCCGCCGGCGTTGGAGAGGTATTGGTTGCCCGAGCAGGCTCCATCGCAATAGATGATTATGTTGTCCCTGGCAACCATGGCCAATTATACGCTATTTCAGGGCTTGCCGGCCGGGATTTTTTTCCTTGCCCCTGCGCGGCAATCGATGATAGAATTCCCCTGATTTAACCGTCTTTCCGCACGACATGATTTTAATTGGCGAGAACATCCACATTATCTCCAAGGTGGTCAGTGAGGCTGTCAGGAACAGGGACGCCGCCGCCATCCAGGCGCTGGCCACGGCACAGGCTCAAGCCGGTGCTGATTACCTCGACCTGAACCTGGGCCCTGCCCGCAGGGACCCCGAAGAGGTCGGCTCCTGGCTGGTCAATACGGTGCAGGAAGTGACCGATTTGCCCATTTCACTGGATACGATGAACCCGGCTGCCATGGAGGCAGGGCTCGCGCTGTGTAAAACACGGCCGATATTGAATTCTGCGTCCGGCAAGGCCGAGAGCAAAGAGCTCATGATGCCGCTGGCGGTCAAGTACAATACGCAGGTCATTATCTCGGTTATCACCGACCTGGGTTGCCCGCCCGACGTCGATGCCCGTGTAGAAAGTATTATGGAAACCGTTGCCTATGCCAACGGCCTTGGTATCAGTAATGAGGACATATTTGTTGACCCGATTATTCTGCCGGTCAGCGCCGACCAGAAGCAGGTGCGCGAGGCGCTGGAATTTGTCAGGATATTGGCGGACCTGCTGCCGGGAGTCAGGTCGGTGGTCGGCCTCTCCAACGTTTCAAACGGTACGCCGGCCCACCTGCGAGGCATACTTAACCGCACCTATATGGTGATGCTGGAAAAGTATGGCCTGTATTCGGCTATCGCGGATGTCCTCGATCCCGAACTGGTAGGGCTCAACAGAGGTGGAATTAAGGATATCAGGGAACTTATACACGGGGTGATGGAAGGCGAGCAGGTTGAAACATCCGGGTTGCCGGAAAAAGCCAGAGATTATGTTAAGACGGCAAGGGTACTGATGGGTGATGCGCTCTATTCCCACGCCTGGTTGGAATCTTAATTGAGGTAGGTTTATGCAATACAAGGCGCCCCTGGAAACATATACAGGCAGGTTGAAAGAGGTCACCATCGGCAGCGGGCGGAAAGCGGTCAGGATCGGGGGACAGAATATCCTGCCGCTGCACTATTTTGAGGGTGCTGCCGCCAACCGCTGCGTGGTTGCGCTCGAGGTGGACGACAACGGCGCTGCCGGCTGGGCCGGGCATGTGGCAGGACCGTTCAGGGATGTTGTGAACGACCCGCTAAAATGGGCGAAAAGGTGCATGGAGATGGGAGCCGACCTGGTCTGCCTGCACCTGGAAGGCACCGATCCCCAGGGGTCCAACAAGCCTGCAGCAGAAGCTGCTGCGCTGGTGAAGGAGATTACAGGGGGATTGGATGCGCCCCTGGTGGTTTATGGTTGTGGTGACGATAAGAAAGATATCGAGGTTCTGACCGCAGTGGCTGAAGCATGCAAAGGAGACAACCTGCTGATAGGCCCGGTGGTCAAGGAGAATTACGAAGCTATAGCCCGCGCGGTAGCGGAGAACGGGCATTGCATCATTGCCCAAACGCCCATAGATATAAATCTTGAGAAAGAGCTCAACGTTAAGCTGCTCAAACAGCTACCTCCCGAGAAGATAGTCATCGACCCGCTCAGCTCGGCGCTGGGTTACGGTATGGAATACAGCTTCACTATCATGGAGCGCAGCCGCCAGGTCGGGGTGGTCTACGGCGACATGGCCATGCAGATGCCCATCATCGCCGACCTTGGCCGTGAGTGCTGGAAGATCAACCAGGCCAGGGCCGATGCTGAACAGGGCATGCTCTGGGAAAGCATCACGGCCATAAGCCTGCTGCTGGCCGGCGCCGATATACTGGTGCTGCGCCATCCGGATAATTGCAGGCTACTCAAGGAAGCCATCGAAGGCAAATTATAGGAGGCTGCTGTGGCAAGGAACGAGAGGCAGACGAGGGAGGCAAATGACTTTATCCGCGCCGGCGATAGCTGGGAACCGGTCGGGCATACGCCCCTGCCCGGCATCCTGGAACTGAGGAACTGGGACCGTCGGCTCCTGCAGACCTGGAAACCGTTTTACGTCCCGGTCACGGACAAATGTAGCCTCTGCACGTATGGGGAATGCGATCTCTCAGAAGGCCGCAGGGGTTCCTGTGGAGTGGATTCATCGGCTATGCAAGCGCGGCTTACGCTGCGGACTTGCTGCGAAGGCCTGGCGAAAATACTGGCACAGGCGCGCAGGCTCATCGATTACCTGGTGGAGGTTAAAGGCCGGGAGTTGCCTGTAGATTTGGGTGATAAGATCGGTATAGAGGCGCCGCATATCAGGACGGTGCTGGGGATAAAGCCTGCGTCCCTGGGCGACCTGGAAAGGATATTATGTTACATCGAGGATCAGCTTGCCTTGCTGCTGGCCTCCGCTAATACAGGTTTTGAAGCGGCGGTTTCAGATTTGGAATCCAAGGCCATGCATGCCTCGATGCTGACCCACACTGTGATGGAAGCCGCAGACCTGGCGGCCATCACCGGCTTCGCTTTCCCCTCTTCTAAGGCAGATACCGCGCTGATTGATGTAGGATTGGCAGCGGTGGATACGAAGAAGCCGGTTATCCTGCTGGTAGGCGATGACACGGTCTCTGCCGTCTGCCTGGTGGATTACCTCAGGCACAGTGGATTGGAGGGCAAGATTGAAGTAGTTGGTATGGGTCCGGTTGCCCATGACCTGGTGCGCTATTGCCCCACGGCCAAAATAGCCGGACCGCTTTCAGCGTTACCCTTTGTCCTGCGCAGTGGCATCGCGGACGTCGTGATGTGCGGAGGGGGTAACCTGTTGACAGATTTATTGTCCGAAACCCGGGCGGCCGGGGCGGCTTTCATAGCCACCGATGCCGGTACGGCATGTGGCCTGGAGGACATATCATCTGATAATACCGAGGAGATTTTAATTGAACTGCTCAGGGAGAAAAGTATACTGCTGCCCGACCCCAGCAAAGCCGCCGCCGTAGCTGTGGAGGCTGCGCTTAAGCTCTCGGCCTCCCGCAGCAAGGCGCCGCCGCCGGAAAGTTCTGGCCAGCATGAAGCGGGCAAGATGCGGGTAGGCCGCGGACCGGTCATGGATACCGAGATAAGGAAAGTAGGAGCGCCGCTGGTGCTGGGCACCATCCCGGGGGTTATTGCCATCGTGGGAGGTTCTAATTACCCGGGTTCACCCGGCGATATCGCCGATATAGCCGAGGAGTTCGCTAAACGCAAATACATCGTAGTGCTGGCCGGGGACTCGGCTATCGCCGCTGCGCTCAAGACGGATAATGAGGGGAAGTCGATCTATGAGAGGTACCCACCTGACTTCGATGCCGGCGGCGTGATAAATATGGGTCCGGGCGTCTCCTCCGCGCATATCAGCGGCGCCGCTATAAAGATCGCCAGCATCTTCGCTGCTCTGCCGCTGAGGGCTAATTACGAGGTTGTGGCGGACTATATACTCAACCGGGTGGGCGCCTGCGGGCTGGCCTGGGGCGCCTGCGGCGAGGAGGAATTAGCCCTGGCCACCGGCTGCAACCGGCTGGGCATACCGGTCATCGTCGGCCCGCGCTGCATTAAATACGGAAGGCTCTACCTCAGCAAGCCGGGCGAAACCGATTGGAGCGTTATGGACGGCCGCTCTAAGCAAGTTGTGGATACGGGCGAACCATCCCCCGAGCACCTGGTCAACCTGCTGGCCGATAAGGGCGCAGTTATCGTGGCGCTGGCCAAATTATGCATGCGCAAGAACGATACACCGCAGGGCAGGGCCACCAAGCTTACCCATTACATTGGCCTGCACAGGCAGTATTTCGGCAAGTTGCCCGCTGACGCCCATCTGTTTATCAGAAGGGCTTCGGATATACCCATCTTCTTCAAGAAGGAATTGCAGGCGCAGCTTGGTGAGAGCGGCTGGCAGGAGAAGCCGGTGCTGTCCCTTCCCACCCTGGTCGGCACCTACCGCTCGCAGGTTACGCTCGACGATGTGGTGCATTGACGCGGGAACGCATTAGGGTATGATCCGTTTATACGGATATAATATTAGGTCATATGGCGCAGTTGATTATTGAGATAAGGCGGGAGATTTATGGCTGACGGAATATTCCCGGTAGACATCGGTCCACAGTACGAAGGCGAGGTCATCCGCAAGGCCGACATGCGCGTGGAGTTCGGTGGCCCCAACGTGCGCACCAAATTTGAGCTGGTCTCCATTAAACCCCCTGACGGTGTCACACACGAGAAGGTGGAGGTCATCGGGCCGGACATTGACGTTCTCCCGGAGGGCAGTAGCCAGCCCATCGCCTTGATTGTGGACGTAGCCGGGGCAAGGCTGGAACGGGATATCGAGCCCGTCCTGGAGCGCCGGCTGCACCTTTACCTGAACTATATAGAGGGCTTTTACCATATGAACCAGCGCCAGGACGTCTGGATGCGGCTGAACAAGGCATCCTTCGGCAAGGGGCTGAAATCCCTGAGGTCGCTGGGCGAGATATTGATATTCCTTTACACTTCCGAGATAGATATCATTGAGAAGATACAGGTCACCTTTATAACCGACCCGGTTAAAATTGAGGAGTTGTTGCCTAAAGCCGTGGAGGTTTACCGTTCGCGCGACGAGAAGATACGCGGCCTGCGCGAGGCCGACGTGGAGGAGTTTTACAGTTGCGCCCTCTGCCAGAGCTTCGCTCCCACCCATATCTGCTGTATTACACCTGAGCGCATCGCCAACTGCGGCGCCATCAACTGGTTCGACGGAAAGGCCGCCTACCAGATGGACCCCGAGGGGCCCATCCAGGCCGTGCCCAAGGGCGATATCATTGACCCGGTGAGGGGAGAGTACCGGGGCGCCGATAGGCTGGCTCTGGAGAAGTCCATGGGCACTTACGACAGGGTCTTCTTGCACAGCGCCTTCGGCTACCCGCATACCTCCTGCGGCTGCTTCCAGGCTATCTGTTTTTACATACCCGAGGCGGACGCCTTCGGCATCGTTAACCGCGATTTCGAGGGAGACACAGTGATCGGGTCGCCCTTCACCGAGATGGCCGGGGATACCAGCGGGGGACGGCAGGTTGAGGGTTTCCTGGGCATTGCGCTGGAGTACCTGCGCTCCCCCAGCTTCCTCAAGGCGGACGGCGGCTGGTACCGCATCGTCTGGATGCCGCGGGTAATACAGGAGATGTACAGGGACGCCTGCCCCATGGATTTGCATGGAAAAATAGCCACGGAGAACGATGTAACTAATGTTGATGAGCTGGTTGCTTTCCTCGACCGCGCCGGCCATCCCTGGGTCAAAGGTGAGGTAAAACTCCCAGTGTAATATTATTTTGTCATTGAGCGGCGCTTGTTTAGCCCGTCACTGCAAGGAACCACTGCAGAACGTCATTGCGAGGAGCGTAGCGACGAAGCAATCTTGTAGCGTCGTGTCAGGCAAAAGGATTGCCGCGCCCTTCGGGCTCGCAATGACGAGGTTAAAGAGGGCCCGCAACAGGAGATAACGGGCTCGCAATGGCGTGTGATAAAAGGAGATTGATTTGGCGATCAAAGGCACGGAAATAGTCAAGCGGCTGCCGGAGGGCGGCAAGAAGAACTGCAAGGAATGTGGCCTGCCCACCTGCTTCGCCTTTGCCATGAAGCTGGCATCGGGCGGCATTGCTGTTGAGAAGTGTCCCTATATCTCGCCTGAGGTCAGCAGGGAACTGGAGGACGCGCTGGCCCCGCCCATCAGGCCCGTCACTATCGGCAGGGGTGCCTGTGCGCTGGTAGTGGGCGATGAAACCGTGCTCTACCGTCACGAGAAGACCTTCGTGCATCAGCCCGGCATAGGTGTGCTTATTGCGGACGATGAACTTGGCGAGGTAGTCGAGGACAAGATCAGGAAGTTAAGGGAACTGCATTTCAGCTGGGTTGGCAAGACGCTGAGGGCTGACCTGCTGGCCCTGCAGTATAAATCGGGCGACCCTGCGAAATACGGGGCGATGGTTAAGAAAGCGCTTACCGCGGCGGACTGCCCGCTGATGCTTATTTGCGAAGACACGGATACCCTTCTCAACGCGCACGCCTTATGCGAGGGGAGGAAGCCTGTTCTTTACCCCGTCACCGCGCAAAACCTGGAGAAAGTCATCAGCGCAGTGAAGCAAAACCCGGCCGTGGTAGCCGTTAAAGGGGCCGGTGTTGAATCGCTGGTGCACCTGACCAGCCGGCTCAAGGAGGCGGGCATCGAGGACGTCCTGCTGGACCCGGGCTCGAAGGACCTGCAGTCGGCCGTGCGCGACCAGACACTGATACGCAGGGCGGCACTGAAGCAGGGTTTCAGGGCGCTGGGCTATCCCACCGTCGCCTTCCCCTGCTTCATGACTGCCGATAAGCGGCGCGAGATGCTGCTGGCCGCGATGTTTATACCCAAATATGCCGCCGTTATCGTCCTCTCAGATATCGATGAGCACACACTCCTGCCTCTGCTGGTGCAGAGGCTGAATATATACACCGACCCGCGCATCCCTATGGCCATGGAGGAAAAGGTCTATCCCATCAACAACCCGAATGCCGGCTCGCCGGTGCTGATAACCACCAACTGGGCGCTGACCTATTTCATCGTTGCCTCCGAGGTCGAGGCCAGTAAAGTGCCTGCCTGGCTGTGCGTCAAGGAGTCCGGTGGACTGGGCGTGCTTACCGCCTGGGCGGCCGGCAAGTTCAGCGGGGACAACATCGCCCCCTTCATCAGGAAATGCGGCGTCGAGGGAATGGTCAATCACAGGCGGCTGGTCATACCCGGTAAGGTCGCCCGCATACGCAACGAGCTCAGCGAGGCCCTGCCCGACTGGCAGATAATAGTCGGCCCGGGCGATGCCAACGAGATTCCCGCCTATTTGCCGGCGCTGGTCAAAAGCTGGAAAGGATAACCGTATGAAAACGTCATTGCGAGGAACGGAGTGACGAAGCAATCTGATCAAGGCAAAGACAAAGATGAATACAAAGGAATCGGATCTTTCGTCAATTCTGAACCATAACCACCGCCATCCGCGCTACCTGATAGCGATATTACAGGAAATACAATCCCGGGAGGGATATCTTTCCAATGAAGCCATGCTTGAGGTGGCAAAATTCCTCGATATGTCTTCAGCAACGGTCTGGGGCGTGGCAACCTTTTATAACCAGTTCCGCTTCACCCCGCCGGGAAAAAGGCCCGTGCGAGTTTGCCTGGGCACAGCCTGCCACCTGGCCGGCGGCCAACTGGTACTGGAAGCGGTGGCGCGTGAACTAAAAATCGAGGTAGGCGGGATAACGGAAGACCACGAATTCGACCTTGACCGCGTCGCCTGCATAGGCTGCTGCGCCCTTGCCCCTGTGGTCACTATCGGGCAGGATGTTTTTCCGAAGATGACGCCTCCAAAGGTGGAAGAAGTAATGGTAGAATTGAATCCCCCGTCGGCTCACAAGGACTAAGCATAGGTTAACACTAATGACCTTTAGGAAAATTTACCATGTGTCCAGGCAGAACTGGCAATCCCTATATAACGGCGAAATCATTCATATTTTAGTGGGCACTGCTACCTGCGGGCGCGCTGCCGGCTCGATGGCTGTCCTTGAGGCTTTCCGGCGTGAAATCGCAGGGCTGGAGGGCAAGGCCCGGGTCTCGGAGGTCGGCTGTATGGGGTTGTGCTCGTACGAGCCTTTGGTGGTCATCGTCAAGCCCGGCGGCTTTTCAGTCTGTTACCATCATGTCACGCCGCGGATAGTGCCGCAATTGGTGGAAGGCTACGTCAGGGGCGATGACCCCTGCCTGGACCTGGCGCTGGGTACGGTGGCGGGGGGTGGTGATGAAGCGGTTTACATCCCCGAGCTCGACTTGTTCAAACACCAGGTGAGGGTGCTGCTGCGCAACTGCGGCTACAATTCTCCTCTGGAGATAGATCAATATACCGCCTGCGGCGGGTACCGGGGGTTGTCCAGTACGCTGGAGATGAAGCCGGCGCAGATTATACAGAAGCTTGAAAAGTCGGGACTACGCGGCCGTGGCGGGGCGGGATTTCCCACGGCAGCCAAGTGGGCAGCGTGCTCGCAAGCTAAAAGCAAAACTAAGTATGTTATCTGCAACGCCGACGAGGGGGACCCGGGGGCCTTTATGGACCGCGTGCTGCTGGAGAGCGACCCGCATGCCG
>CAIMUM010000151.1 GCA_903844685.1 uncultured Dehalococcoidia bacterium | reverse complement strand
GTGTTGAGCGGGGGCCGATTGAGTGTAATACGCGCGATATGGTCTTTTTTCTCGTATATCAGTATCGACATTTAAAACTCCCCTTCGCGCTATAGGCGCGGTGTTTACTTTATCTTCTCCGGATACGTAGGGGCGTAGCTTTAGCTGCGCCCGCGGTGACGGACGGGTCTAAAGACCCGTCCCTACGTTTAAGCGCCCGCTATCGGGCGGGTTTGAAAACCCGCCCCTACGTTCAGGTATGCGTTGGTCACCACGCTTAAAGGATGACCTTCTTTTCCTTGAAGCTGCCGATATCCTCCCAGCTATAGCCCAGCTCGAGTAGCACTTCCTCGGTATGCTGTCCGAATTCCGGTGCGCCGAAGGGTGTCCTCTCAGGCGTGCCCTTGAGCTGGATGGGGCAACGTATGCCCTTAAGCTTGCCGTAGTTGAAGTGCTCGTACTCGATGATGTAACCGTTCTCCAGCGCCACCGGGTCTTTGATGACCTCGGTCGGCGTTTGCGCCGGGGCCCAGATTAGCCCATTCTCGTCGAATTTCGGCGCCCAGTAGTCCCTCGGCTGTTTGGCGAACTCAGCGTCCAGCAGCTTGATTAAAGCTGCGCTGTTCTTGCACCTGTCGGCATGCGTCGGATACCTGGATTCCCAGTCAGGCTTGCCGACAGCCTGGCAAACTCCCGGCCAGAAGCGGTCGGTCTGCAGCATCTGGAACATGAACCACTTGTCGTCCCTGGCTGCGTAGGTGGTGTAAAGCGGGTTGCCCTGGGTGAGGCGCGATTGTCTGCCCAGCTCCATGTTATACACCAGTGCGCCCTGTACATCTATGCCAGCCACCCACATGCCGTTGCCATAAAGCGAGCATTCCACCAACTGCCCCTTGCCTGTCTTCTCCCTGGCATACAGGGCCAGCGTTATAGCGCCCAGCGCAAATATGCCCGTCGTATTGTCTCCCATGGCGCCGCGCAGCGGCACGGCAGGCGTGCCCGGCTCTCCCATGGTGGACATGATGCCGGATCGTGTCCAGAAGGCAGTCTCGTCAAAGGCCTGCCAGTCGGCGCCGGGCCCTTTCGAGCCATAGCCCGTGATGTTGCAGTAAACCAACCGCGGGTTGATCTTGCTGAGCGTGTCATAATCCATCCTGGCCCTCTTGAGCGTTGAAGGCCGCAGGTTGGCCAGGAACACGTCGGCCTGGCCCACCATTTTATGCATGATCGTGCGGCTCTCCTCCTGCTTGAGGTCGAGCGTGATGCATCTCTTGCTGCGGTTGGCCATCTCCCACATCCAGTTATAGCCAATGTTGAGCTCGGCAGGGAGAATGCCGGATGAATAAATGGCGCGCAGCGGGTCGCCTTCGACAGGCTCCACCCTGATTACATCCGCCCCATGTTCTCCCATCCACATGCCACAGGTGGGTCCCGCGAACCAGGTGGAAAGCTCGACAACCTTGATACCGTCCAATGCTGATGCCATAATAATCCTCCTCTGAGTTTGATTATTTATTAACAATATTTAATGCCCGGCTGATTGATAACATAGCCCAGCCGGGCCAGGTTTTCTAATCAAAATAGATACCGCTGCCGGGGCCATCCCTCCCGAGAGGAGATACGGCCCCGGTCAGCAAATATTCAATTACTGTATTTCCATAAACAGGCTCTCCCCGTTTATGATGCTGAGAGTTTCTCTTCCGCCTCAGCCAGGGTGGCATCGGCAATCTTGTTCAGGTTAGCATTGAGGTCTATGCCCTTGCTCTTGAGGTAGGCTTTGCGGACTATGTACCAGATGAGGCCGATTAACAGTACACCTAAGAAGACCATGACGACCCAGGGAACCTGCGTGGGGTTGCCCTGTTTATCCATCATATCAAGCACGACGCCCATCAGGAATATGAAGCCCGAGGTAATCACGGTCCCGATGAAAGTGAACCAGCGCCAGAAACCGTTGAATTTGATGATGGCCTTTTTGTACAGGTCGGGTAGTTTTTTGGGTATGCGCAGCACACACCAGGCCAGCACGATCTGTATTATCGCCAGGGATAGCACGGCCGCCAGCGCATACTTGTCGATTGTTTGCGCCAGGCATATGCCCACGACCTCCATGATAAGCACTATCAGTATGGCCACATCCGGGCTCTTGAACTTGGGATGAAGGTGGCCCACCGCTTTGGGGAAAAGGCCGTCGCGCGCCCAGGCCAGCAAGTCGCGTCCCGCCGACCAGGTGAGGGCGTTGACCGTGGTGAGTATGGCGCCCATGGCAGCGATGAAGATGACCCAGATGCCCCAGCCGGGCATCAACCTGGCGGCATCGAGCATAACTGCCGGTGCGCCCGCCTTGGCGACGGCCGCAGCGCCCATGGATGCAACCAGCGCAAACGGCTGCAGAACATAGAGGATAAGTATGATGATGAAGGCCAGGACCAGGGCCAGCGGCAGGTTGCGCCGGGGATTCTTGACATCGCCGCCGATGTCAGCCAGCGCCACCAGTCCCGCCCAGGACATGCTGGCCAGCACCACGGCTACGATGAACATCATGGCGCCGCCCGTGAACATGGGCGTCATGTTTACCGGGTTGTAGTTGGCCGATCCGACTATGCCGTAGATTATCATACCGATGACGAAGGCCACGAACATGATGCTCTGCACGACCGCGGCTAACTCCACGCCCAGGAAGTTAAGCAGCGCGAAGAAGGCCACGCACAATATGGGAAGGATAAGGGGATTGATGGTAAAGGCCGGGTTAAACGACTGGATGAAGGCGGTCACGTACTGCCCGAATCCCACCGAAACCAGTATATTGGAGGCTATCAGCGCAAGCACCGCCGAGAAGGAGATAATCGCCCCCCAGGCCGGTCCGGCCACTCTGGTGGCAGTCACGAAGTTGGCCCCCGTCACCGGCAGGACACTGGTGATCTGTATCTCAAATAATACGACGAAGAGCGCCGGTATGGCGGCGACCGCATAGGCCAGGAAAAGGCTGGGGCCGGTCATACCGACCAGCGTGGGCACCAGCACGAAGATCGAGGCGCCCACCACAAGGCCGGTGATCATCGCCACTGCCTCGAAAAGCCCTACTTTCCTTTGCATGACTTCAGCTTTCTGTTCTGTCAAGTTCAACCTCCTAATATTTAATAAAGCTGTTGTAATGTATTTTCGCCGTGTTTAGACTTATTTTTGGATTTCACCTCCTTGCGTCCGGAGCCGGTGACCCCATCATAATCACCGCACAGCCCCTCGAAGATGAAATCTACCTGCTCATTCTTGAACTGCTCGGCCGTCATACGCCGCCCCAGTGCCCAACGCCGGAAAGCCCACATATCGCACATAATGATGACGTTATGGGCGGCCAACCAGCTGTCCTTCACCTTGAATATACCGGCCTGCTGGCCCCGTTTGATAATCTTCTCAAACGCGTCGGCCAGTACGTACTCGTTATCAAGCAGCCGCTTGCGCAGCTCGTGGCTAAGATTCCTGGTCTCCTGGTGCCAGAACAGCACTATGTTTTGCGCCTCATTGGTGAAATCCATATAAAGCCTAATAGCCTGTTTTAAGGCTTCCCGCGGCTCAATGTTTGCCAGCCGGGTCTCCGCCGCCTTCCGAAAATCTTCGGTGCCCAACACCGCGAAGTCCATGAAAGACGCTATTATCTCCTCCTTGGACTTGAAATAGTGATAGAGCGTGCCTACCGTGATGCCACCGGCCTCGGCTATCTCCCTGACACCGGTATTTACCGTCCCCTGCTTGATAAAAAGCGCCGCGGCCGCCTTGACTATCTCCCACTTCTTCTCGTTGCCAAAATAACCCTCGGGCATGCTCCCATCCTGGAACGCCGTCAGCCGGTCAAGTTCATTCTTTTTCATAACCTCAACCATCTCCCAATCAAGCGCTTGATTGACCAAGAAATTTTAAAATAGCGCCGTTCATTTGTCAATAGGTGTTTTTACTTATAAAGATTTTTTTACCGGGTAAATCACCCAGCCAAGTTAAGGAACGAGGGAAGCAGTATCAGGAAATAGGCTGCCATGACGACCAGCCCGATGGGCACGCCGATCACCGCCCACTCCTTCATGCTGATCTTTAACCGGCCGGCGGCCACGATGTTGGGGATATTGCCCGGTATCAGCATACCGCCCGCTATTAACAGTCCCATTATGATGCCTAATATCTGCGGCAGTTGCATGGTTGGTCCAATCTCCATCGCGGTGAGCGTGGCATTGTCCAGGATAGCTGATACCATGTTAATCCAGTACAGTATCCAGGCCGGCACATGCACTATGTACCAGACGATGAGCGGCCTCATCCCCTCACCCAGCAGCACCAGCGCCGCCACGAAGAAAAACACCCTGATAGCCCGTAATACCACAGTACTGACTTTTTCCGAGTACTCAACCTCGTGGCTGAAGTGCTTCAGATCTATACCCCTGCCTATATAGAAGGCGCCGAAAAGAGAGATAAAGAAAACGCCGGGAATGATATACAGGCCAAACTCCTTTAGAGGCCAGAAGAAATCAGCATGGAAAGGCGGGCCCGCCAGCTTGCCCACCAGGATGGTCGATAGAGGTTCGCCGACCGGCGTGAGCACCGCACCCAGCCCCAGGGCGAAGCAGGCCACCACGGCAAACTTGATTTTTTCCTTCTTGTGCAGGGGAAGCGCGGCGATTATCTCCGAGAGCAGCACGGCGCCCACAATTATCGAAACCAGACTGCAGAGCAGCCCCAGGACAAGGATCAGGAGGAAGGTGAACCAGCGCCAGCCCAGCTTTGAAGCTATGGTCAGTATGCCCCGGCAGAACTGCCTGTTATAGAAGTGGATCAACAGGCCGAATACCAGCACCACTTGAAATATGCCAACGGGTACGGACCCGATGACTACTGGCGCCTTCAAAGCGTCTATGACCAGCTCCCAGCTCCACAGACCCGACACAGTGACCGCGCAGATACCCATGATAAGGAAGAATAGTTCGAGGTTCTCCTCCACCTTCTTCACAATAAAAGGCAGGATGAGCACCAGCAAGGTGATGAGGCAGAGGCCCAGTACTATATAAAGTACCGGCTCGTCGGGGATCTGAGTCATCATCAGGTTTGTCGGCATTTTACCCGCTCTATCAAGCGCTTGATTGACTGGCAAATTTTAAAACAGCCGGAGATGAGTGTCAATAGTCCTTTGCTTCACAGTAGCTAATTTTCTGCACAGTTACCATGGCCAGTTGAAAACGATACCCAGCGCGATTCCCAGCATGGCACCGGCGAAGACCTCCCACTTGGTATGTCCGATAATCTCCGCCAGGCGCTGGCTGAATTCTTTATCACCCTTGAAAAGCTCGTCCAGCATCTTGTTTAGCATGGTAGACTGGTAGCCCACGGTGCGGCGCACGCCCGCGGCGTCATACATAACAATGAAGGCCACCGCCAGCGAGATGGCGAAGAGAGGTGAAGTGAAACCGTACTTCAGCCCGATGGTCGTGGCCAGCGCTGTCATCAGCGCCGAATGCGCGCTGGGCATGCCGCCCGGGCTCCACATTAAGGAAAGGTCGAAGCTCTTCTTTAGGGCAAAATGGATGATGACCTTGAGGAACTGCGCTATGAACCAGGCCACCAGCGGCACCCAGATGGCCTGATAGGCTTCAATTCCTTCGACGGCTTTGACGGTCACAAAGTTCAATTATTCACCTCATCCTGTCTGGTCAATATGTTTGCGCCCGGCCTGTACTTTACCTGTAACGCCTTGAGCATCATCATCAATCCCAATATCACCGGGTAGGCTATTAACAGCTGGTAGGCAGTCAACGGCGGCGGCAGTGAAGGCAGGGCAATAAGTATTTGCGGCGGCGTAACACCGGACCATTGCATAGTGAAAAGTATCATGGCTATCACTATCATACCCACACCAAAGCTGTAGGTCGAGTTTTTAGTTCTCCAGGCCAGCACCCCCGCGATTGCAGCGCCTATCAACGTCGGAACAGTGCACGCCGCCACCAGCACACCAGCTATCACGGTGGCGCCACGCCCGCCCTGGAAGCGCAGGAACATTGACCACTGGTGCCCGGCCACAGCTACCGCGCCGGCCAGCATGACCCACTGCGGCGGGGCTTTCAGCCATTGGGCGATTAAAACGGCCAGGGCGGCCTTGCCGATATCCATGACCACCACTGTGATGAAGGCCAGCAGCCCTACGCGGCGGTAAACGGCGGCGGCGCTGATCTTCCCGTCCGGCTCATCGCGTATATCCACCTTGGCGCTGAGTTTTGCCACGATATATGCGGACGGGACAGAGCCCAATAAAAAAGCAATGGGTATGCAGCTAAAGCTGGAGATATCCATAGAATATAGCTAACCCCTGTAAACTTTAAAGCAGTATATCACAAAACTTCCCTGCTTATTGAGGTACAGCCGGGTGCGTGACGTCCAACGCCAGGAATTCGCGGGCCTCGCGCGACAGCGCCAAACCGATGGACATGACCAGCACCAGCAGTCCGCAGACAGCGTAGATCACAGGTATATTTTTATTGGCCATATCAGCGATTACGCCGGCGATGCCCATACCGATGGGCGCCAGGCCGCTGGTCAGTGTGGTCAGCAGGCCGAACACCCTGCCGCGTATCTCGGAATTGGCCGCCAGTTGTATCACCGTGGTGGTCTTGACGATAAATACGCCCG
>CAIMUM010000150.1 GCA_903844685.1 uncultured Dehalococcoidia bacterium | reverse complement strand
CTCCTCCAGAAAGCGTCGGCGCGGGCTGTCCCAGCCGCATATATCCCAGACCGACATCCCTCAGGGTGGCCAGCTTGTTTTTCACCCTGGGGAGATGCTCGAAAAAAGCGGTGGCTTCCTCAATGGTCATGTCCAGCACGTTCGCTATATTCTTGCCCTTGAAACGTATCTCCAGCGCCTCCCGGTTATAGCGTTTGCCCTTGCAGATTTCACAGGGCACCGTGACATCCGGCAGGAACTGCATCTCAATCTGTATATAGCCTTCGCCCTGGCAGGACTCGCAGCGCCCGCCACGTACATTGAAGGAAAACCTGCCCGGCCCGTAGCCGCGTACCTTCGCCTCAGGGACGGAGGCGAAAAGTTCCCTGATGGGTGTAAAGGCGCCCGTATAGGTGGCAGGGTTGCTGCGCGGTGTCCGCCCGATGGGCGACTGGTCGATATTAATAACCTTGTCGATATGCTCTGTGCCGCTGACGCTGGCGCATTTGCCGGGTTTGTCCTTGGCCTGATAGAAAATCTGCGCGAGCTTCTTATAAAGTACATCGTTCATGAGAGTGCTTTTACCGCTGCCGGATACGCCGCTGATGCAGACCAGTTTGCCCAGCGGTATCTTCACGTCTACGTTTTTGAGATTGTTCTCCCGCGCACCCTTGATAATCAAATATTTTCCCGAACCGTTCCTCCTCGAGGCGGGAAAAGGTATCTTTTTCACCCCGCTCAAGTATTGGCCGGTGACGGAATCACCGGTTTTCATAACATCATCGATGCTACCGGTGGCCACTATCTTCCCGCCATGCTCGCCGGCGCCCGGCCCCAGGTCGACGATAAAATCAGCCGCACGCATCATGCCCTCATCGTGCTCAACGCTTATCACGGTATTACCCAGGTCCCTGAGCTTCTTAAGCGTGCTGATCAGCTTATGTATATCAGCCGGGTGCAGGCCAATGGTGGGTTCATCGCAGATATAAATTACGCCCATCAGTCCGCTGCCTATCATAGTAGCCAGCCTGATTCTTTGCGCCTCGCCACCGCTCAGCGTAGCTGAGCCACGGTCGAGGGTCAGATAGCCCAGACCTATATCACGTAAAAACCCCAACCTGGCATATATCTCCTTAATTATCAGCCGCGCAATGGTCTTCTCGTTGGCAGTTAAAATATCCTGTCCGTCCCTTGCTCCGGCGATAGCCTGAATCCAGGTTATCGCCGCGGTTGCAGGAAATGCGGTTATGTCCATGATATTTTTACCGTCGATTTTAACCGACAGTGACTCAGGTTTCAGCCTCTTGCCTTTGCAGACAGGACAGGGCGAAGCTGACATATACCTTTCGATCTCCATACGCCTGCTTTCGGACTCCGTTTCCCGGTACAGCCTCTGCAGGTTAGGGATGACACCTTCAAAGCCGATGGCATATTCACGTACCTTACCGAAGCGGTAGCGGTGCCCGCGACGGTCCGGATTCTCGCCGTATAAAACAAGGTTCAATTTCTCATCGCTCAACCTCCTGACCGGCACACGCAGTGAGAAATCGTAACGGCGAGCCACTTCCTCTAACTGGCTGATATACCAGGTATAGGTAGCCCAGGGCCGGATAGCGCCTTCCGCAATAGCCAGATCTTTATTGGGAATCACCAGGTCGGGGTCGATCTCGAGTTTGACGCCGAGGCCGGTACAGGCCGGACAGGCGCCGTGCGGACTGTTAAAGCTGAATGACCTGGGCGCTATCTCCCCCAGGCTGACACCGCAGTGCACGCAGGCAAAGTGCTCGGAGAAGAGCATTTCTTCCCCGCCATCCACAGCTATCAGGACTATCCCCGCACCTAATTTCAGAGCAGTTTCCACCGAATCCGCTATCCTCGCACG
>CAIMUM010000149.1 GCA_903844685.1 uncultured Dehalococcoidia bacterium | reverse complement strand
CGCAGCCGGGAAGGGCTGTTCGGCAAGATCGGCGCGCTCTTCAACCGCCCGAGGATGGAAGATTCGGCCTGGGATGAGCTTGAGGAGCTGCTGATATCGGCTGATGTCGGCATGCCGACCACGGAGAAGCTGCTGGGCCGGGTGCGAAAGCGTGTCAGGGAAGAGAGGCTGGAAGAGGGTGGCCAGGTGCGCAATGCCTTAAAGGACGAGATGGCCCGTTTGCTGGATGTACCCGCGAAGCCGGCAGGCGCAATTCCCGCTAACGGCATGAAAGTGATTCTGTTTGTGGGTGTCAACGGTACCGGCAAGACCACCAGCATTGCCAAGCTTGCCCGGGAATACAAGAGCGGTGGCAAAAAAGTGCTGCTGGGCGCGGCGGATACGTTCAGGGCTGCCGCCATCGACCAGCTTAAGCTCTGGGCCGGCAGGGCAGGGGTGGATGTAGTGGCGCATCAGCCGGGCGCCGACCCGGGGGCGGTGGTATTTGATACGCTGGAGGCCGCGCGCAGCCGCGGGATGGATACGGTCATGATAGATACCGCGGGGCGGCTGCAGACCAGGCACAACCTGATGGATGAGCTTAAAAAGATCAGGAAAGTGGCCGGCAAATACGAGGCGGCCCAGGAAGTACTGCTGGTGATCGATGCCACGACCGGCCAGAATGGCCTGTCGCAGGCCCGCAGCTTTGCCGAGGCTACCGACGTCACCGGTATCGTGCTTACAAAACTGGACGGGACCGCAAAGGGAGGCATAGTGCTGGCCATCAGCGATGAATTGCAAATTCCTATAAAATACATTGGCACAGGTGAGGGTATGGATGATATCGCTCCCTTCGATGCCAGATCATTTGTAGATGCCATATTCGGCGAGGCGGTTTAAATTATGTTTGATATAGACTGGAACCCAATTATTTTCAGCATCGGCACGCTGGAGGTACGCTGGTACGGCGTCATGGTGGTGCTGGCGGTGATAACCGTGATAGGGTTCTCACTCCTCGAGGCCAAGCGCAAGGGATTCTCCCAGGACATGGTCTGGGATGTGGGGCTCTGGGCTGTGATCGGCGCAATCATCGGCGCCAGGCTGCTGCACATCATCGACAAATGGGGATACTACATTAACAACCCGGGGCAGATACTCAATTTTGCGGGACTGGCGATCTGGGGTGCGGTGCTCGGCGGGTTGCTGGCCATCCTGATCTATTGCATGGTCAAGCGGCTATCATTTTGGCAGCTTGGCGATATCGCCGCACCCGGGGCTATCCTGGGCCAGGCTATCGGGCGTGTCGGCTGCCTGATTAACGGCTGCTGCTACGGGTTGACCTGTGAGCTGCCTATTGCGGTTACTTATAATAATCCCAATAGCTATGCGCCTCAGGGCGTTCCCATCTACCCCACCCAGCTTTTTCACTTGATCTGGAATTTGATCGGCTTCGGTATTCTATGGTTATTGCGTAAGAGAATTAAGCAGCAGGGCCAGCTTTTCATGCTCTATTTCATCGTCTTCGGCGTCGGTGATTTTGTAATACACTTTTTCCGGGAGGGAGAGCCTTTCCTTTTCGGCCTGCCACAGGCGCAGATTGTGGATATTTTAATGGTTCCGACAGCGCTGATTATCTTCATTGTGAGGGCAGTTAGATACAAATCGACCGGTCAGTCAGCGGTCGTCGAACAACCTAATACGAGCGGGCAAAATCCAGAAGGTTGAGCCTGAGCTGACCTTTGCCATTATAATTATCCACCTCCACCGAGTAAACCACGTCAATGTGGCGCGACAGTTCGCCCATGTAGTTGCCCAGCCGGAAGCCCATAGTATCCCAGACGACGCCGTCCTGTTTGAGCTTCAGCTTGATATGGTCATTCTGGTTGCCGACCAGCCTCTGCTCCACCACCTCGACCTTGCGGCTGAGAAATACCGGCGCCGGGTTGCCCATGCCGTAGGGTTCAAGCTGGCGCATATCCTCGAAGACCCCTTTAGCAAATGCCGACAACGATAGCTCGGCATCGATATTGATATGCGGTCTGAGGTCGAGGCCTGTCAACTGCTCTTCGGCCAGGGAACGCAACTTTTTCTGCACCTGCTGAAGGTCGCGGGTGGGAACGTTAAAGCCGGCAGCCCGGGCATGACCCCCGTACCGGGTGAGCAGGTGGTGGCAGGTTTTGAGAGCAGACATCAGGTCGAACTCCGGGATGCTCCTGGCGCTGCCCCGGCATATATCGGAGCCGATCTGGACCAGCACCACGGGGCGGTAAAACTCGTCCGCCAGCCTGCCGGCCACCAGCCCGATTACACCCGGGGGATAATCAGCGTCGCTGGCCATCAGTATCGGTTTGCCGGCGCCGTCCTCTAAAATCTGCCGGCGCGCCTTTTCGTAAGTATCCGCCACCAGGCGCTGGCGTTCCCGGTTTTTCTCTTCAAGCTCCCTGGCCAGCGCATGCGCCTGCGCCTGGTCTTGAGTTACCAGCAACTGGTAGCTGGCGCCGGCATCATCCAGCCTGCCGGCTGAATTCAACCTCGGCCCTATCTGGAAGGAAACGGTTTCAGCGGTCAGGTGGCCTTTATCGACCCCTGCGACGTTCATTAGCTCATTCAGGCCTATGCGCTTCGTGCGGGACAGCAGGTTCAGCCCGGTCTTGACCAGGTGGCGGTTTTCGCTGAGCAGAGGCGACATATCGGCGATGGTGCCCAGCGTAACTAATTCTATGGCGTTGGAGATAAGGTCGTCCCTCCTGTTGCTGGCCAGCAGCGCTTCCAGCAGCTTGAAAGCTACGCCTACACCTGCGAATTCAGTGAAGGGGCAGGTTGAATCGGTGCGCTTGGGATCAACGATAATTTTCGCGGAAGGCAATTCATCGAGGGGAACGTGGTGGTCGGTGACCAGGATATCTAATCCCATTTTATGGGACTTCTCTATCTCGGCGAAAGCCGTGATGCCGGTATCCACGGTTATGACCAGCGTGATACCCTGCTTGCGCAGTTTCTCCAGGGCGGGTATTTTCAGGCCGTAGCCTTCGTTCTGACGGTGCGGTATATAGGGAATTACGTCGCCCCCCAGCGCAGCCAGGCCCTGCACAAGCAGGGCTGTCGCGGTTATGCCGTCAGCATCGAAGTCGCCGTAAACCACCATTTTTTCACCCGACAGCAGGGCTTTATAGACGCGGTTAACCGCCGGATGCATATCGGGGATGCTAAAAGGGTCGATGGATAAACGGCTGTCGGCCTTCAGGAATACTTCAGCCGCGTGGGCCGTGGTGATGCCCCTGTTATGCAGCAACCTTGTAACAAGCGCGCCGGCGCCTTTGAATTCCAGCGGTTTATCAGATTCGGGTAAGAGTTTCCAGAGTGTATGGGCCAAATTCTAACTTCACTTTCTGAAGGTGAGTTATACCATAAAACCCGGGCAAAGTAAAAATGCCGTATTCAGAAGGGCCCCAGGCGCTCCTGGGCCAGGCCGGCTACCGCGAAAAACAGCATATTGGCAACATACAGGAAGGCAAATACCACGCTGCCCCAGAGATACCCGGCGTCGCTTTTCTCGCGTTTGATGAACCTGTACAAATGCAGGATTATGGCCTGCAGCAGGTAAAGCGCATAGCAAAGGATTATCGCTATGTTGGCTGTGGCTCCCCAGTGGAAAACGAGCGAGAGCAGGGCGCCGAGACCCATGGCGAGGTTGGCGAAACCCACTTCGAACTGAAACCCGGGATTGGCCGATTCCAGTCCCAGCCGCCTGGCATCAGATTTGTGGTAAATGACGTGGCTTACAAAGCTGATAATACCGTTAAACGCCACGCAGGTGAGTAAAATTATCTCGATCGCAGGACGGGCGTCGGACCAGTGGAAATACAGATAATAAGCAACTGCGATACCGACAGTGATTACCGCATACCGGATTATAGAGATTACAAGTGAACTCAAGGGAAGACTACTTCCTTCAATAAAAGGCGCCGTCAAATTTCCGGCGGCCCATTGAATTCCGGGGTATTATTTCAGCAGTTGGTAACCGCCCGCGCGCATCAGCCAGTTGTAGGTAAGATAGCGGGTGTCCACCACGTTGCCGTTTTGCGACACCCATGACTGTACGTCCAGGGAGTTTTCATAGCCTATGCAGAGCTGGTAGTACCAGGTATGCACGACGTACATGTGCCAGTAATCGTAGTCGCCAAAGCCCATGCCGGTCAATTTGGGCTGGT
>CAIMUM010000148.1 GCA_903844685.1 uncultured Dehalococcoidia bacterium | reverse complement strand
CAACCTGAAAAGCGCTAAGGGCCGGGAACTCTTCCTCGAACTGGCCCGCAAGGTCGACGTGCTGACCGAGAACTTCGCGCCGCGCGCGCTGGAACAGCTCGGTTTGGGCTACGAAGATGTTAAGCAAGCCAACCCCCGCATCATTTACGCTTCGGCCTCCGGCTTCGGAAGCTATGGCCCTTACTCTAACAGGCCGTGCATCGACCCGGTGGGACAGGCCATGGGCGGACTGATGAGCCTAACCGGTTTCCCCGACAGGTCACCTCTTAAAACCGGGCCGGGCATCGCCGACGCCATCACGGGGCTGTATGCCGTTGTTGGCATCATATCAGCCCTGCGGCTGCGGGAGCTTACCGGGCAGGGACAGCGCATAGAAGTGGCCATGATGGATAGCATCTTCTCCGTGCTGGAAGAGAACGTAATAAAGACCAGCATGGAGGGTGTGGCCCCGCAGCGCCGCGGCAATCTCGACCCCTTCGGCGTGCCCTGGGACACCTTCCTGACCAAGGACAACCGGTGGGTGATGGTCTGCGCCTACAGCAGTCCCGTCTTCGAAGAGCTTTACGGTATGATGGGCCGCGATGACCTGGTAGAAAAATACAAGGGGGATAATATCGACGCCTTCTTGAAACGTTCCGCCGACCAGGATATGCTCAACGCGGTCTTCGCAGCCTGGGTAAAGGAAAACATGACCGCCGATGACCTGGAGAGCCTTTTCATCGCCATGGATGCGCCCATGGGCATTATCAAAGATGTCAAAGAGCTGCTCGATGACCCGCACCTCAAGGCGCGCGGCATGGTGGTTGACGTCGACCACCCCAGGCTGGGCAAAGTGAAAACTTTTAACCTGCCGATTAAATTTTTCAACACCACCGTCGGCGTTAAACCCGGGGAAGTGCCCCTCGATCCGGAGGTCGGACAGCACAGCAGCGAGATACTGAAAGGCTACCTCGGCAAGACCGATGCCGAGATCGCAGATTTGCGCAAAGAAAAGGTCATCTGGGTTTAGACCATACATGTAGAGATGAGACTGAAATTTAATGCTGCGAGGTCCGCAAGATGATAATTGATACATCCAACACACTGCCCACGCGCGAGATGCTTTTCGCCGACCTCTTTACGCCACAGCCCGGCATGGAGGGCTATATCAAGCTCTTCGGCGCCAGATGGAGCGGCTGGCTGGGCCTCACCCAGCAGGAGTTCGAGGAGATGGCCAGCACCCTGTCGGGCGACAAGCTACGCGAGGCGCTCATAGATTTAGCCGAGACAGGCCCCATCGGCATGGAGAACTTCGTCAGGTTGCTCAGGGAAAACGGCATCACCTGGTCGGCCGTGCACAACATGGACGAGTCCAATGCCACCGGCTCGGCCCTGCCTAACGACTACGTGGCAGACGTGCTGAAAAAGTACCCGGGGCAGTTTATCGCCTTTGCCGGCTACAACCCGCATAAGCAGGCGGAGAGCTTGGCCAATGTGGAGCACGCCCTCACTGTTCAGGGATTCAAAGCTGCGGTCTTCCGTCCCTTCGTGCACGGCTGTTACGCCGACGACCGGCGTTACTACCCGCTCTACAGCCTGTGCGAAAAAATGGGGGCACCCATCTGGATACACACATCGGTGAACTGGATGAACAACGTGTCTATATATTACGGCCATCCCCGCTACCTCGAGCAGGTGCTCATAGATTTCCCCAGGCTGAATATCATCGCCGGGCATGGCGGCTGGCCGTGGATACCGGATATCGTGCTCATGGCCTGGAAGTATGACAACCTGTATATCGACACATCCGCGCACCGGCCCAAGTACCTTGCCACGCCCGATACGGGCTGGGACATGTTCATGCGCTACGCCAACTCCACCATCCAGGACAAGATTTGCTTCGGCTCCGACTGGCTCTCCATCGGCATGCATATCAGGGACGTGCTACATGAGGTTGACCAATGGCCGCTCAAGGACAGCGTGAAAGAGAAGTTCCTGTATAGGAACGCGGCGCGTATATTCGGCCTTGAATAGGCGACTCATCTTACCTGACCGTCCGCCAGGCTAACTTCCCTAATTGCACTCCACAACCCATGACCCTATAATATCTTGCCGGGACCAGGTGACGCCGTCTGTGTCACAACCGTCGATGATGAAAAATCATTATTGATCATGGGGAGAAAACAATGAAAAATGGAACAACTAACCAAATCGGTTTTGCCAATCGGACATACGCTGGACTCCGTAGCCTGGCGGAACTGCCGTATTTCGAGTGTACTGATGGCGGTTTACTCAAACTCACTGTAGACGGCCTTGATGGAGGTATAGACGGCCATACGCATTTTGCAACTAACGCGTTATCGGGTCCCAAGCCGGACCTGCTGTTAAGACACCCTGAGACGCGGTATTACCTTAATGTCAACAACCCCATCCGGATGGACAATTATATGGGACAGAACAACACCGAACAGGACCTGAAGGATATGATAGAGAGCCTTTTGGGGCAGCTCACACCTGAGGGCAGCGCATGGACAAAAACACATACCATTCCAAATTTAATTGCGGAAATGGACCTCTTACATATAGATAAGGCAGTGATCTTACCGATTGCATACGGGCTCCCCTATGGCGACGACATGACCGAGTGGTATATGGATTCGATAGAGAAATCGGCACATAAAGACCGCTTTATCATTTGCGGCAGTGTGAAGCCAACCCTGCCGGATGCGGTAGAAAAGGTTAAACAGTTAAAACTGAAGGGAGTAAAGGGGATCAAGGTGCATCCTAACATGGCCCTTTTTACGCCCAACGACAGGCTGGCGTGGGCTTTTTATGAGGAGTGCTCATTGCTGGGCCTACCGCTGCTGCTGCACTGCGGGATGGTAGGAAAGGAAAGCCCTGAAGCTGCAACTGCTTACGGGTATACCGGCCGCCACGCCGATGTGGCCAATTTTGTTGAGCCGGTTGCTGCTTTTCCGCGGCTTCGTTTCGTACTTTGCCATTCCGGCGCCCTTCAGAATGAACTAGCCATAGACATCGCCCGTCATAACAAGAACGTATGGATGGATATACAAGGACAGAGCGTAGACAATATTAAAACCATGATCAGGGAATTGGGAACGGAAAGGCTCATGTTCGGCTCGGACTGGCCCTTCTTCGCCGAGGCCTCATTGCTGGCAAGACTGCTGCTGGCCACGGAAAAGGACAAAACTGTCAGGAAGATGATTTTCTCAGAAAATGCCGCGCGCTTCTGGGGATTGATCTGAGTTTCTTACAACGTCAACAAGAAGACAGGCAAATTAGACCGATCGATGAAGAACCGAGCCGTGAGGAAAAATGTGCCCATAAACAGGAGAATCGCATTATGAGCGACAGAACCATGATACCGGAGATTGGTCCGCAGCAAGTAAAGGATGCCTTTACTTTTACCGATGAGGTGGTTGAGGGATACCCCGGCCGACTGGCCGGGTCAGAAGCATGCCGTAAGGCCGCCGAACGCATTAAAGCTGAGTTCGAACGTTTCTGCGATGCGGGGACAGTAAAAGCTGAGCAATGCGATATCCACCCGCAGAGTTTAGTTAAGTTCGTACCTGCACTGGTGGTGCTATATTACGCTTGCATATTGCTGCTGTATTTTATGCCCGCGCTGGCCTGGGTTTCCTTCGCCGGCCTGGCACTGGGTCTGTTCGCGTACTATGGGCAGGCTGTAAGGCAATGGCTCCTGCTTGACCCGCTCTTCCCCAAAAAGAAGGGCTACAACGTCTATGGCTCCATTGAGCCATCGGGCGAGGTAAAGCAGCAGGTCATCTTATCGGGCCACCACGATGCAGCCTATGTATTTCAAATACGTGCATATCTTCCCAAATTATATGCGCCGCTGAGGACAATCGGCGCGCTGGTGCTGGTCATCGCCGTACTGGTATCCCTGGTAGCCGCAATACTTCTCTGCTTCGGCATCACCCTTTCTCAGTGGGTGGCACTGGTGCTTCTCATACTGGGCATTTTTGTGCTGCCTTTCCTGTTCCTCACAACCAACGCGGCGTCACCGGCTGCAGGCGACGATATGATGGCAGTGGCTATCGCCGCCGGCATCGGCAAGCTTTTCGGCGATGTCAAGAGGGCAGGGAGCAATCCCCTCAAGCACACCCGGCTCATCCTCCTATCCTTTGACGCCGAGGAGTGCGGCCTGCGCGGGTCCCATGCCTGGGTTAAGCGGCATCTCGCGGAGCTCAGGGCAACCAAGACCTTCGCATTTAACATGGATCCCATATACAAGTTTAAGTACATCGAATTTTACGATGCCGACCTTAGTGGAAAAGTGAAGCTTTCCAAGGAGATGGCACAGGAATGCGTGGATATCGCGGCTGCCCTAGGCTACAAGGCATATATCGCACCGCCTCGCAGGGGCTCGGCTACGGATACCGCATCCTATGGCGCAGCCGGCATCGAGGCCACCAATCTCCACGCCATGAGTTCCAAGGAAAGTGATCTCGCCGGCTGGGTTTATCACACCCGCAACGATATCAGTAAGTACATCGAGCCTCAGGTGGTGGAAGCCTCCCTCAAGATCGTACGGGGGTACATCCTGAGGAAAGATGCGGACGTGTAGAAGATTATAGATCAGCGGCTATCTCTTCAGTGCGCGTTTCTGGATATTATCCTGATCTGTTTACGATTCCGGTTGAAGTTGTATTTTCTCTACCTTGTTATAATCTTTCATGAAGAAAAATGAGCCTGCCAAAAAGAGCGCGGCAGCCAAAACCAGAAAGGCCGGCATAACCTTCATAGCTGTCTGAAGACCCGCGGCATCGGAGATGGCTCCTATTACCACGGGAGCCAGAGACCCGCCGATTAAAGTCGTAGCAACCACAGATAGCCCGGCTGAAATAGCCCTCAAACCGGGATGTATCACTTCCTGAGTAGTCATGGTTGCTGCCCCAATAAAAGCACTGGTGGTTAAACCCATTGCCAAAAGAACTGCGTACTGGATGTTGCCGTCGAACAGGTAGAAGGCTGCGAAGCAGAGCACTGCCGATATGAGGGTGGTCGTAGCGGAAAAAACAAGCCGTGTGTTTAATCTTTTCTTCACCCACAGGTCACACAGGTAACCTCCCAGGGGCGCACCGATAACGACAAGCAACAGGACCGAAGCTGCTCTCAGCCCGGCCTGGCCCATGGGAATGCCATACATCCGGTTAAAATAGGTAGGCAACCAGGTGATGAGGCCCACCGCCACAAATTGCACAAAGCCCATGCCGAGATAGGTAAAAATAAGCGATGGTGTCCGGAGAAATTCCCTGGCGGCATCGCCCGCCTTCATCTTGATCTTTAATGCCTCGCCGGCCCCCGCCTTAACCGTCTTTATAAGGTCAACTGTCTTATAATCCTTGATGAAAAAGAACAGTATCGCAACAATTAAGCCAGGGACAGCTGTCAGGCCGAACGCGGCACGCCAGCCGAAGTTCGTCGCAATTACACCACCAAGAGCCAGGGCCACTGCGTTGGCAATATAGGCAGATGCGCCCCAGATACCTATCATACGAGCTCGCTTGTCTACAGGATAAAGCCCGGTAATTATGGGAGCGCCACCGGCTCCGAAACCCGCTTCACCGACGCCTAAAAATGTCCTGGCCGTGAAAAGCTGGGTGAAGTTACCTACGAAGGTACATGCCATCGAAGCTATGCTCCAACAAACAGCCATAATGCTTATGGTTTTTCTGCGGCTCCAGCGGTCGATAATTATCGAGGCGGGAAACACGAGTATCAGGATCGACCAGTAAACAGTCGCAACCAGCATCCCGCTCTGCATGTCAGTCAGGGCAAATTCCTGCTTGATGAAGGGGAACACCGAAGATACTATGTACCTGTCAAGGCCATCGAAGAAATAGAGTAAACACAACAGCACAAAGATATATGTTCT
>CAIMUM010000147.1 GCA_903844685.1 uncultured Dehalococcoidia bacterium | reverse complement strand
CCGTCCGGCTTGTCGCTCAGGCGTTTCATAATCTTCAAGTAATCCAGCCTGGCCACCTTGCCATAGGGTATCACCTCATCCTTCTCCAGGTGTAATCTTGCCGGCCAGTCGGAAGGCTGCGGCATATTTTTCTCCGCCTCTTCCGCTATTTGCCAGTCGCTCATTACCAGGGGGTTATATGGCATCAGCAATGTCTCCGTCGCTCAGTTTAATCATCTCAACTTTATAGTATACCTGTGCGGCGCTCGGCGGACTCGATGGTATTTTGCAGCAGCATGGTGACGGTCATCGGGCCGACGCCGCCGGGAACAGGGGTGATAGCCGCGGCCTTTTCCTTTACTGCATCGAAATCGACATCGCCAACGAGCCGGTAACCCCTTTCCCTGCTTTTATCCTCAACGCGGTTCACGCCCACATCGATGACCACCGCTCCTTCTTTAACCATATCGGCGGTTATGCAGAGCGGGCTGCCCATCGCCGCCACCAGTATATCCGCCTGTCGCGTGAAATTGGCGATGTGACTGGTTCCCGTGTGCACTACTGTTACAGTCGCGTTGGCGCCCTTCGCTTTCTGCAAAAGTATGGCCGCCAGCGGCTTGCCCACCAGGTTGCTGCGGCCGCAGATTACCACGTGTTTCCCGGCAGGGTCATAGCCGCAGCGCACCAGCATCTGCTGTATGCCGTGAGGGGTACAGGGCAGGAAGCAGGGTTGCCCGCGCAAAAGCTTGCCCAGATTCACCGGGTGAAAGCCGTCAACATCTTTTTCCGGGGATATGTAATAAAGCACCTTCTCGGTATCTATATGGCCGGGAAGAGGGGTTTGAACGAGTATGCCGTCCACCTGCGGGTTGCGATTGAGCTCTTCAACGATCTCGATCACCTTTGACTCGGGTGTATCCCCAGGCAGGCGTATGGTGTTTTCGGTTATTCCTATTTCAATTGCGCCTTTTTCCTTGGATTTAACGTAAGAAAGTGAGCCCGGGTCGTCGCCTACTAGCACCACACCGAGGAAAGGGGTCTTGCCCGCTGCCTGCAAACGGGCTACCCGTTTCTTCAGTTCGCTGCGTATCTCTGCGGCTATCTCAAGTCCGCTGATTATCCTGGCTGTCATCGTAAGCTCATTTCAAAGAAATTAGAGGAATATTATACAAATTACATAAGACGCATACAATATTTTGTATTGTGGTGCACTATCAGTAAATAGCCTGACGGTAATTAATCCCGGCTTTCGGCTAATATCTCTTTCACCATTCTTGCTGCAAGCGGGACGGCGGCCCGCACGGGAAGCGTCAGATCGTTGCTGAATTCATAGGCATCGGATATCTCGATAGCCACGATGCTGATCTTGCCGGGCAGCCTCATATTCAATATTTTGCCTATCTCAAGCGCAGTCGGCAGGTCTACGTCGTGCGCCGAGGGGGTATGCTTGGTAACCCGGAAATCGTCGAGGGCCAGCCGGTAGATATCGCCGGCCCTGCCGTTGACCGTCTGTATGGCGTCAACTATTACAACTTCATCGTAATCCATAATGAAATCGAGGATGGCAAAGCCGGAGACATCACTGGCAGTCAATGCAACATCCCCGGGAGGGGGATCGGCCTCGAGAGCTTCGATGACGCGAAAACCTACGCCGTCATCGCCGATGATGGGGTTGCCGATGCCCAGGACCAGCCTTTTCATCCCGCGGCAGCTTTTTGCGCCGGCGCATCGCTGTCAGCAGTCCTGCCATTGAAGTAAGGGCTCAGCAGCTTGCGCGGTGAAACTATGTTGCCGTCCAGCGCAGCCTGCTTGAAATCAAGCCCCAGGGCTACGGCGATGATTTGAGGCACAGCCAGCACCGGCAGGTTGAAGTGTGACTTATATTTACCGTTGACCGCTGATTGATAGGCGTCTAATGCCGTATGGCAGAGTGGGCAGGTAGTGGAGACGATGGCCTGCGCGCCGTTGTCCGCGGCGTTCTCAAGCAGCTTATGGATGAGGTCCAGGGCCATATCGGTTTCGGAGATGACCAGCGAGCTTCCGCAACACCTGGCCTTGAGCGGATAATTGACGGGTTCCGCCCCCAGCGCCTTGGAGATCCGGTCTAACCAGTCCGGGTATTCACGGTCGTCATAGCCGTATTCGGGGCGCACTTGCTGGCAGCCGTGATAGCAGGCTACCTTAAGCCCGGTCATCGGGCGTTTGACTTTCGCGGCCAGCGCCTCGACCCCGACATCATTGTAAATGACCTCAACGATATGCCGGACCTTCACGGTGCCGTTGTAGTTCAGGCCGACCGAGGTCAGCGCTTCGTGCACCTGCCAGGCCAGCTTGTGATCATCCTTCATAAGCTCGTTGGCTTCATGCAGTATCGTGTAGCAGGAACTGCAGGGCGTCACCAGGTCGAGGCCTGTTTTCTCAGCCTGCGCTAATACGCGCGCCGTAATGGCCATGGCCTTGACCTTGTCCACACCGCTGAAAGGTGAGGACCCGCAGCAGGTCCAGTCCTCAAGCTCCATGAGTTCGATATCCAGGGGTTTGGCAATTGCTTTAATGGCCTTCTCCACCGGCGCGCCCGTGGCTTCCATAGAACAACCGGGGTAATAAGCGTAATATCTCACCTTGAACCTCCCGTGGTTATGTTATGGAACATCTGGTTGAGCTGATGCCGGCCTTTTACCGCCTTGGGCAGCAGCGGCATACGCTTGTGCGTCAGCAGGCTGAAAGCCATGGGCAACATCCTCAGCGCGGCAAAGGGATTGGTCTTGAGGAAATACTCGAGCATAAAGCCGAATTCGTAAATCCGGCCGTTCTGCTCAATTGAACGGGCGAAGGAGCGGTACATGGTTGTGGTTTTGGTGGGTGGTTTATAACCTTCGTTAAGCGCGATGGCCTCCAAGGCATGCATTATATTGGCCGGCTTGATATCACGCGGGCAGCGCGCGGTGCAAAGGTAACATGAGACGCAATACCATATCGAGCTGCTGTTGAGCACCTCGTCTTTCATCCCGGCGCGTACCATCGCGATGATCTTGCGGGGCGGGTGCTCCCAGTGGGCGGCCGTGGTGCAGGAACCGCTGCAGACGCCGCACTGTACGCACTCATTGATTTTGCCGCAGGCCGGGACAGAGGCAACTTCGTCCAAGAAAGAGGGTTTCAGCTTAGTTTCCATGTCCCCTTCACTCCTTTACATAAAGGCTATAATAAAATGCCCTCGAGTTCGGCATTGATCTGCTCATTGGTAAAATGCCTGTGTATGATCGCGCCGCTGGGACAGCCCGCCACACAGGTGCCGCATCCCTTGCAGAGGGCTTCGTTGATCCGTGATACCTTATCCTTCTCGATGTAGGATATGGCGCTGTACGGGCAGAGCAGGTTGCAGACCCTGCAGCCGGAGCATTTCTCCTCGTCTATAAAGGCGGTGTCGGCCTCGATCTCCACCTTGCCCTTAATGATCAGCGCCAGCACGCGCGCCGCCGCCGCGGAGGCCTGGGCTACGGTATCGGGGATGTCCTTGGGACCCTGGCAGCAGCCGGCGATAAAAATGCCGTCTGTCATGGTAGCCACCGGGTCGAGCTTGGGGTGTTTCTCGGTGAAGAACCGCTCTTTGCCCAGCGAGATGTTGAAGGTGTGGGCGATGTCCTGCGCATCCTTGTTGCCTTCCAGACCGCTGCAGAGTACCACCATCTCAACCGGCAGCCTGCGCTGCTTGCCGACCAGCGTATCCTCAAATTGAACGATCAGCTTGCCTTTTTCGGCCGGCGTCTCGGCCACATCGGTAACCTCACCCGGCCTGCCGCGGAAAAACACCGTCCCTTCCTTTTGCACACGGTTGTAGAATTCCTCATAACCCTTGCCGAAACTGCGGATATCGATATAGAACTCGTACACCTGGGTGCCCTGCACGTGTTCCTTGAGCAGGTGGGCGAATTTCATGGCATACATGCAGCAGACACGCGAGCAATAGGCGTGGTATTTTTCATCGCGGCTGCCTACGCAGTGG
>CAIMUM010000146.1 GCA_903844685.1 uncultured Dehalococcoidia bacterium | reverse complement strand
TGTTTATGAGATAACTAATTTAGCGGCCGGTACATACCGAGTTCAAGTTTTGGGGGGAGGCACTCAATATTTATCGGAGTTTTATAATAATCAAGTTAGCTGGGACCAGGCTGCGCCTGTGAGCGTTTCAGCAGGTCAGCAAACAACAGGCATTGATTTTTCACTCGAACTGGGTGCATCAATATCAGGAACGGTGAAGAATTCCGCCGGTGTTGGACAGACGAATATACAGGTGAGCTGCGGGGCTGATAATGGATATGGAACTGAAACTCAAACCGATGCAAATGGCTTTTACAAGTGCGATGGCCTGCCGGTCGGTTACAACTATAACGTTGTTGCGTATCCGCCATCAGATAGTAACTATGCGATTACGGGGATTAGTGTAGGTGTTTACCAGCCGGGTGAATACACAGACAAAGATATTGTACTTGGTAATGGGCTTAAAATATCCGGCAGGGTCACAGACAAGGCAACTGGCCTGCCTTTGCCCAACATTCACGTGACTTGTTGGAACGATGACCTTCAGGTGGGGGCGGATGCCTACACGGATGCAAACGGAATATATAAGCTTACTAATCTTCCGCCCGGCGTGGTTGACGTGAGCGTTGAGCCGGACTCGTATTATGCCTATATGGGGATTAACGAACTGGAATTGGAGGAAGATATCAGCAATCTCGATTTTGCGCTCCCGGCTGGCGCAATACTCTCCGGCAGGGTGCTGGGTGCCAAGACCGCTAAACCGCTGGCAGGTATCGAGATAGAATATTCAAGCGAAGAAACCTCGGCTTATAAGAGCCAGTTTACTGATGCTGACGGCTCTTTCTGCCTGACGCAGTTGCCGCCGGGAACGGCAGAGGTAAAGGCAAAGCCGGACGTTGACCGCGGCTGTGCATGGAACCTGCCGTGGGGAAGCGACCTGGTATGTTTGAATGAGGGAGAAAATCGGTCGGGGCGGATTATCACATTAGAAAAAGGCGCGCTTGTCAGAGGACATATAAAAGATGCCGACGGCAATGCAATTAGCGGTAGCGGTGGCGAATACGACTACAGCGGCAGGGATTGTGATGGCTGGGACGATACGAATGATGTTGATGGATCTTATCAGATACGGCTTCCTGTGGGGATATATGCTATCACGCCGGATAATACAGATGAATTCAGCGCATTGCCCGCGATGGTCACAATAACGGATGTAAACGAGGAAGTTAATGTTCCAGATATGATAGTTTACACTGAAGAAACCGGCGGACAAATTTCAGGCGAGGTCAATAACCCGGGCGGATATGCAAAGGCAGGCTATTTTCTCATTATGGCCTTTAAAGCAGGGACTTCGCTTAATGACCCAAACGCGTGGTACACCATTCGGCCGGTAGCTCAGGCCGATATGGAAAATGCCGGTCCATTTTCCCTCAACAAACTGCCGCCTGATGCTAATTACGACATCTATTTTTGTGTATATAGCGAGACGCCGGATGGTATAGAGTCGATTGCAGTGCGGGACGCAGTGTTAAACGTCGCAGTGGGGACAACCGGCATCACGCTGGAATACAATTCGCAGGGAAGCACGGTGAGGGGCACTGTAAATAATACCGACGGCAAGCCTGTTTTGGGCGCAACCGCGATACTTTTGGGTTCATCCGGTTTTGGAGGTTTTGCGAATACCGACTGCAATGGCGGGTATGTTATCTATAATGTGCCTGCGGGGACATATACTGCAACCGCTGTACACAGCAAATACCTTCCTGCATCAACAACGGCGGAAGTTGTCGAGGGAGTGCCTGTCGATGTGAACACTATCATTATGCCGTTTAGGGGAGAGAAGGAAGGGCCTGATTTGAACGGTGACGGCAATGTGGATATGGTCGATGTGGCGGAGTTTGCAGGGCAGTGGCTCAATTCAGGAGCAAGTGAAGCGGATTTCAATCAGGATAATAGGGTTAATTTCAGCGACTGGGTGCGAATAGCCGAAAACTGGATGAGCAGGGCGATTTGGCTTCACGAATAAACTGCCAACAGGCAAAAACTGTGCCCCGCCGCCTTTTTCGACGCCGATGAGTTTGAAAAGATACTCGCAGGCTTGGCCATTTAATGGAAAAAATTCTTTATCACTGGAAATGATTTGAAAAACTCAAACGCCGGCTCATCCCTGCGCATTATCGACAAAACATTTTCCCCGAAGCCGAACTGCGCAAGGACATATTTACCATACGCAAATTGCCCTATTGCGACCTGGCCGACTGCTAATTGTCCCAGGCCAAAGTAAACGCCTATGGCCGCCTGCCCTATTGCCGCAAGACC
>CAIMUM010000145.1 GCA_903844685.1 uncultured Dehalococcoidia bacterium | reverse complement strand
GCTGATATTGTCGTCCTCGATGGTTAAATACACCGGCCAGGGTGAGCGTCCGGTTATAACCAGGTGGTCGTAGCCCGAGGATTTGAGGAAGTGGCTGAAATTGCCGCCGCCGTTGCTCTGCGGGAAGGATCCGTTGAGCGGAGACTTATAGGTGGACATGGTCTGCGACGCTCCCGGAATGAAAGTTCCGTTGAAAGGACCGGTGCCCAGTATAACAGCGTTGCGTGCGGACAGCGCATCTGTCCCCGGCGGTATGAGGTCAATAGCCAGCTTGGTGTTGATGCCGGCGCCTCCTATCCACTCCTTTACTACATCCTCGTCCAATGGATGTTTACGTATGCTCCCGTCCGTGAGATTTACATAAAGTATGTTACCGGCATAGCCGCCTATTTGCATATCAGTCTTCCGTTACCCCGCTCTCATTTTTGGTAGCGGTCAGTGCGCCGTATGGGCAATAGCGGGCGCAGATGAGGCAGGCGTCGCAATCCGCGGTGAAGCTGACCGTAAATTCATCGGAGCGTCCGGACTGCCTTTCCACGCGGATGCGCGAGCGGGAGAGGTTGAATTTGCTGTCAATGCGGAACGAGCAGCGTAGCATGCAGGTAATGCAGCCCGCGCATTTTGATGGCTCGGCAATTATCGAGCGGCTGTCCCTGGTTACCCTGGTTAGCATGTATATCGATTACAGCGGGCGCAGCTAAAGCAACGCCCCAACATCTGCTACTGAAAAACCGTAGGGACGGGTCTTCAGACCCGTCCGCATCCTCAGGCGCAGCTAAAGCAACTCTCCTACAGCTTACGCCCCTGCTGGTATCAAGATTTATTTTATTCCGAAGGAACCTGCCAGCGCGCCCATGCCCAGGGTTTCCATGCGTGCTTTGCTGGGCTTGCCGGTTGCCTTGTTCCAATCGCGTATCTGGTAATATTCGGGGAGCATCTTGGCCATGTTGGGCACGTTGCCTTCCTGTCCGCCGTCTGGTATAGGTCTCAGGGCGATCTCGGGCAGCTGGTCGTCTTTAGGCGTTACACCGAATTTGCAGGTGGTGGCGCGCATGAGCTGGAAGATACGTTCGCCCGCCTTTAGCAGGGAGTCCACGTCCATATTCCATCCCGTAGAGGCATTGACCATATCTACAATAGACTGGGTGGTCATCATGGCGAAGTGGCAGATGCCCAGCGCATCGGTGATGGAACGCCAATTCTGTGAAAGGACTACCATCGGCGCTTTGTCATCCCCCCAGCGGTCGCCGGGAACCAGGTCGAGGTCGGGATTGCCCATGCCGTTCTCCACCAGGTAGGCGTCGCTCTTGTTGTGGTCGGCGCCGCGGTTGCTGGTAGCGTAGGCCAGGCCCATGCAGCAAAACGCGCGCGGGTCGTGCATGGGGAACTCCAGGCCCTTGACCTGCATGGCCTCGCCCGGGCGGTTGTAGCGCGCAGCCATGCGCTTGGTGCCCTCCTGGAGTATCTTGCCGAAGCCCTCGTTTTTGGCCATCAGGTCGATGAGCTTGAGCGTGACGTCGATATCGCCCCACTTGAGATCCAGACCGCCGGTATCCTTTTTGGTGATGACGCCTTTTTCGTACAGGTAATAAGCGAAGCCGACGGCGGCGCCGCCGCTGATGCTGTCGAAACCGTAACCGTTGACCATCTCATTGAAATGGTTGACTGCGCCCATGTCGGCAATCATCAGCAATGGACCCCAAGCTATCAGCGTCTCGTATTCCGGACCCTCGGTGGGTTTTTCCGTCTTAAAACGGCCTTCTTTTATGTGCAATACCTTACGGCATCCGATCGGGCAGCCGAAGCAGGCTGTATTGCCCACCTGGTATTTCTCAGCTTGTGTGACGCCGCTGATATCGGAGGCTTCAGGCATGGTAGCGATCGTATAGTACTTGGACGGCGTATCACCGTAGGAGATGCCCGAATCCACCCAGCCGGCGGTGCCGGTATCGTGCATAACGGTTGTGACAAAGCCGGTCTTGACCTCTTCCATGGCGGCGCGCGCCGTCTCGCGGAATTTCTCAGGATCGGCCATGGGTATTTTGGCCTTGCCCCTGACCGCGATAGCCTTGAGCTTCTTGGAGCCCATCACGCAACCCATGCCCGCACGTCCGGCGCAGTGCCCGTCCTCGGTCATGATATTGGCCATCAGGCCCACGTTTTCACCGGCCTGCCCGATGCAGGCCACGCGGGTGCGCTGGTCATCGTACTCTTTACGGATAGCCTCAATGGTTTCGTAGGTGTTTTTGCCCCAGAGCTTGGCTGCGTCTTTAAGCTCCGCTTTGCCGTCCTTGATGTAGAGGTAAACCGGCTTGTCGGATTTTCCCTTGACGATGACGCCGTCGTAGCCCGAGAAGCGCAACTCCGAGCCGAAGTGTGCAGCGCCGTTGGCATCACCGTAGAAAGTTGTATATGGGGAGCGGGATGCTACCACCCAGCGGCTGAAGCTGGGGCCTCCCGTACCGGTGAGCAGGCCGGCCATGAAGATGAGGGGGTTGTCTGGCCCCAGAGGATCAGTCTTCTCATCGGTCATGTCTACCAGGTAGCGGCAGGCGATACCGCCGGCGCCGATGAAATCACGGGCGTACTGCTCATTTAGCGGCTCATCTTTTAGTTCCTTTTTGGTAAGGTCGACTACCAGTATTTTCCCCATGTAACCGTTCATGGCCGGTCCTCCTTGTATGTTATTATGCGGACGGGTCTAGTGCCCAGTCCCTGCGGGCTTGATTAAAAGTCAACCGGTTTGCCGTCATAGGCGCAGACGAAAATTTTCTGCAGGTCCTCGTTATCGGGCACCCTGGTTACCGCGATACTCATAGCTTCGTTCACCGCCCTGTCGACAAGTCCGGGCATGGCCTTCAGGTACTTGTCTTTGTCGATCTTAAGGTCTTTCACCGTAGGGCTTTGCCCGATATCTTTCATCAGTTTACGTACGGCTGCAATGAGCGCCTTGCTGCATTCTTTATCGCTGCCCTGTGCAATACCGCAAAAACGGGCGATCTCGGCGAACCTCTGCAGGGTCTCCTCTGAACCGTTTGCTACGAATTCCATGGTATAAGGAAGGTATAAGCCCATGGCCACACCGTGTGGTGTATGGAAGATGCCTCCCAGGGCGTGCCCGCAGCTATGTGCCAGCCCGGCCATACCGTTGCCAAAGCAGGTGCCGGCCTGTGAAGCCGCGTACATCATTGACTTGCGGGCTTCCGCATCCTTGCCGTTATCGACGGCTTTCTTAAGGTTTTCGAAGATAAGCTTGATAGCCGCCAGTCCCGGGCCGTCGGTAAATGGCGTACGCCATGTTGTTGTGTAGCCTTCAATGGCATGGGTGAGGGCATCCATGCCGGTAGATCCTGTTACATGTGGTGGCATGCTCATGACCATCCGCGGATCAAGGATGGCGACATCAGGAAGTGTTTCGTATGAGCCGAGAGCCACTTTGCGGTTTTGCTCGGTATCGGTGAGCACAATGGCCCAGGTAGCCTCGGAGCCGGTGCCGCTGGTGGTGGGGATGCAAAGCAGGCGCGCCTTGGCCCTGATGTCGAAGAAATCCGATGGCGACATATCCAGAGGGCCGATCCCTGCCGCGTAGCATACCAGGCTTGACTTGCAGGCATCCATCGATGAACCGCCGCCCAGCCCAATGAACCAGTCCGGTTTGAAGTCTTTGGCTATGGCCGCAGCTTTTTCCACTGTCTTAATGGACGGGTCAGGCTCGACCCCGTCGAATATCTTGCACTCGATGTTAGCTGGTTTCAGCTCATTTACCACCAGTTCTGCCAGCCCGAGCTTAGCGATGGTGGCATCGGTTACGATGAAGGCACGTTTGCCCTTGATGGTGTTCAGGTACTGAAGTGAATCATCTCCGAAGACGGTAAATGGGACACCAAAAAACATAGCAACTCCTCCTCGGTATAAGTACCGGGAAAATAATTTTATTTATATGCGCTGCGTAAACTACTCGGGATACTCAGTCTTGACCCGCGTGACACAATTGACCAGTTCCTGCGCCGCTTTCACGGCGCGCATGACCTTGCCCATATTACCAGTTAGTTTAAGCTGGCGTGTGACAATGGCCTGGATGGAGTCGATCTTCTTCTCTGCAACCTTCCTCCACGTGCCAACGTTAGCCTGTAAAACGAATTCGGGCTTGTATTTATCCTTAGTTGCATCTGTGACGACGTCCACCTTGCGGCACTTGCCGTGCCAGAGGTCAACATATGTATACCCGAGTTCCTTGACCGCTCCGCCCGGCTCGATAATGAAATAGAAATCGCCTTCCCAGGTCTTGGCCGCTTCCTCGTAAGCTTTGCTGGCGTTGACTGCTTCCATGAATGCGGTGGCCCACTCTAATGTTCCGAATAATGCCATACCATACCTCCCTAAATAAGTTTTACTGGTATTCTATGCGCACAGGAAGGGGATGTCAATAGTCACCTGCTCTAATTTACTGCTTGATGTTATGTAATAGCAGCAGGAGCATGATAAGTGATCAATCGATGCTGTCCTTGGTGCTGGGGACGCTGCCGGAGATGCGTGGGTCGAGGCGTGTGGCCATATCCAGGGCACGGGCCAGCGCTTTGAAGAGCGCTTCTGCCTTGTGATGGTCGTTCTTGCCGCTCAATACCCAGGCATGGATATTGATACGTGCCTCCTGGGCGAAGGAGACGAAGAAGTGGTGCACGAGGTCGGAGTGCATCTCGGATATCATGGCTTCCTTGATAGAAGTCTCAATGACGGCATTTCCGCGGCCGGAGATGTCCAGCGCCACCAGCGCCACGGCTTCGTCCATGGGCACGATGGCATGCGCCATGCGGACGATGCCCAGCTTGTCGCCTAACGCCTGGTTGAAGGCCCGCCCCAGCGAGATGGCCACGTCTTCCACCACGTGATGCTGGTCGGGCCCGTTGGCGGATATCTTGAGGTCGAAGATGCCGTGCTGCGCAAGCTGGCAGAGCATGTGGTCGAAGAAAAGGATGCCGGTGGTTATATCGTATTTGCTGCTGCCGTCGATATTGATCTCGACCTTAATCGAAGTTTCCTTGGTACGGCGGGTTACGCTCGCTTTGCGTTCGGACATTTGCTACCTCTTTATTCTTTGAATTCAGGGCAAAGGGTATCACATATCCCTGAGCGCGGCAATCACGCGGGCGGTATCCTCCGGACGCCCCACGCTGATGCGGATGTAATCCTTGAGCTCGGGAGTCTCGAAATAGCGTATGAAGATGCCCTTCTTCTGCAGGCTGAGGTAAACCTCCTTCGCGCCACGACCCTGCACGGCGCAGAGTATGAAGTTGGCCACCGAGGGGTAGGGTTTCAGCCAGGTGAACTCCCTCAGTCCGGTGTACAGGACATCCCGCTCCCGGACCATTGCGTTAACGGTTTTCTGCAGGTAGTCGAGGTCGGCCAGCGATTCGAGGATGGCCACGTACGCGGCCATATTGATATTGTAGGGCTGCTTTATCTTCATCAGGTAGGGGACTATATTGGTGGGGCAAACGCCATATCCGGCGCGCAGTCCCGCGATGCCCGCCCACTTGCTGAACGTGCGCAGCACGATCAGGTTGGCGAATTGCGGAACCAGTTGTATGAGCGAGTTGCCGCTGAATTCCACGTAGGCCTCGTCCACGATCACGATCAAGTCGAGTGCCAGCAGCTCTCTGATCTCAGCCTCGGAAGCCTGGTTGCCCGAGGGGTTATTGGGCGATGCCACAAAGATAACCTTTGTCTTAGTGTCAGCCGCCTTTTTAATGGCCGGCAGGTCGAGGGAGAAATCAGCTTTGCGCGGCACTTTCACCGTTTCACCCCCGGCAATCGCCGTGCAGAAGGGGTACATGCCGAAGGTGGGTGGGCAGTTGATGACCTTATCTCCCGGCTCGATGAAGAGCCTCAATATGATATCGATGAGGTCGTCGCTGCCGGCGCCGGCCACGATGGAGTCAGCTTGCATGAGGGTATATTTGGCCAGGGCTCTGCGCACCTTGCGCTGGTCTGGGTCGGGATAGCGGTTGTAGTCCCGGAATTCAGCCAGCGCTTTTTGCACCCGCGGCGAGCAGCCGTAGGGATTCTCGTTGCCGTCTAACTTGGCGGTCTGCCCGGCCGGCACTTCTGCCCTGCCGCTGAGCACTTCGGCAGGGTCTACGGGCGTATAGGCCTTCAGGTGTTTGAGCCCCGCGCGGACCATGTTTTCGACGTCTTTTGAATTAAGCATTTTAGATTGAATCCTGCTGCGGCGGGTTTAATAAAATAAAATGCAGCGCTGTTATTTTACCACTTCAGCGGAGAACGCTGCAGGCGGGATGGATTGCCGCGCCCTTCGGGCTCGCAATGACGAGATTAAAATAGAGCCCGCCTCTGTGCGGCGGACAATCTACAGCCCGAATACCCTTTGGGCGTTCTCATAGAGGAAGAGCTTCCTGACTTCATCTGTCAACTGCAGGGAATCCAGGTCCTTCAGGCACATGGCCGCGGTGACCATGGGGTAGTTAGTGCCGAACATGACCTTTTTGCTGCCGTTCTTTTTCATATAATTGACTAATTCGGGCGGGAAACGCTTTGCTACGTAGGCCGAGGTGTCGATGTAGACGTTCTCGTGCTTGGTGGCCACGGCTATCATCTCGGTGGTCCAGGGATAGCCGATATGCCCGCCGACTATCTTGAGCTCGGGGAACTCGATGGCAACCTCGTCGATGTACGGGATGGGCCGGCCCGGCTCAGAGGGACATAGTGGGCCGGTATGGCCTACCTGGCAGCAGAACGGGATGCCCAGCTCTATGCACTCGGCGTAAAGCGGGTAGTAGCGGCGGTCGGTGGGTGGCAGGTTCCACAGCCACTGTACCATGCGCAGGGCTTTGAATCCCTGCCCTTTGACCAGGCGCCTGAGCTCGCGTATGGCCTCCATCGGCCGGTACAGGTCGACCGAAGCAACGCCGGACAGCCGGTTGGGATATTGTTTGACATAAGAAGCAACCTCCTCGTTGGTAATGAGGGGCCCGGCCGGGCTCCACCAGGCGCAGATGAGCCCCCTGGCGACCTGCGCCTGGTCCATCAGGCCGATGGTAAAATCAAGCGGTATTTCCGCGGTAAGCTTTGCTTGGCCGGTCCACCGCCTGAGGGAATCAAACATGCGGTGGTTGCTGAACAGCATGGTAGGGTGCTGCATCCAGACATCGATGATCTTGAAGTCGGCGCTCATAAAATACCCTCCCTAAATCCGGTAAAATAGTTTTGTATAAAACTATTTTATCACGGATTGATGGTCACGTAAACTGTCAAGGTCCGGGGGATCCGGGTGGGGGGCTAAATTTTACCGGCGTTGTGCTTGACCCTGGCCATAAGGTTGAAGAGCATGGTTTTTTCCTCCGCGCTTAACCCCTCGAAAAGCTGCGAATTCATCTTCTCGGATATCCTGGCCAGGGCGGGCTTGATTGTTTTAGCTTTTTCGGTCACCTGGATGTTCACCAGCCTTTTATCAGCGGAGTCCCGTATCCTGGTTACGTAGCCGTTCTTTTCGAGTCGGCTGATCACGGCGGTTATGGTGGATTTGTCCTTGAGCGATAATTCGGTTATGTCGTGCAGGTGGAGGCTGCCCTTTTTATCCAGGATATAGAGAATATCGCCATGTGAAGGGGCGATGTCATGGATACCCTGGCGGGCAAGCTCAGATTCGAGATAGGCGAAGAGACTCTGCCGGATGCTGTTTAGCGTGTACAGAAAATTGCCCCGGTGTACCCTGATCATCAGTCTATTTAAATTTCCTTTTATCCAGCCTGATCCTGATAGCGCTGGCGTGCCCGGTCAGCCCCTCGTTATCGGCCAGCAACGCAGCTACCGGGCCGAGCTTACCGATAGCGCTGTCGTCAAGCGCTATGATGCTATTTATCTTGAGGAAATCCTGCACGGCCAGCGGTGAACTGAAGCGGGCGCTGCCACCCGTGGGCAGGGCGTGGCTGGGGCCGGCCACGTAGTCGCCCAGCACCACCGGCGAATACTGACCGGCGCAGATGCAGCCGGCGTTCCTGATGCGGCCTATGTAGTCCCTCGCCTTGCGCACCATCAGCGAGAGGTGCTCCGGCGCGTACAGGTTGGCCAGCTCAATGGCCTGCTCCAGGGTCTTAACTATGACAATAATGCCTTTCTCATCCAGCGCCTGCCGGGCGATAGCGCCGCGTTTCAGCCTGGCAAGCTGCCTTTTAAGCTCGGCCTGCACTTTTAAGGCCAGTTCCGGTGATGTGGTTATTAATATGGACGAGGCCAGCGCGTCGTGCTCGGACTGCGCTATCAGATCAGCCGCGCAGAAGGATGGGTCAGCCGAGCTGTCGGCTATCACCACCACTTCGCTGGGACCCTGCAGCGCATCGATATCCACCACGCCGTAGACTAACTTCTTGGCAGTCATGACATAGATGTTGCCGGGGCCGCAGACCTTGTCTACGCGGGGGACCGATTCGGTGCCGAAGGCCAGCGCGGCCACGGCCTGTGCGCCGCCGATCTTGAATATCCTGTCAACCCCGGCGATATCAGCGGCTACCAGCGTGTTGGCCGGCACCTTCCCGTCTTTGCCGCAGGGCGTGGCCACGATTACCTCCCTGACCCCGGCGACCTTAGCGGGTATGGCGGTCATCAGCACGGTGGAGGGATAGGTGGCCGTTCCGCCCGGCACATAGATGCCGACGCGCTGGAGGGGAAGCACCTGCTGCCCCAGTCCGGCTACGAGGAAACCTTTGCCGTATCTACTCAGGCAGGTTTTGTGGAACTTCTCCACGCGGCCTGCTGCGAATTTGAGCGCTTTGAGCAGTTCGCGGTCCACAGATTTACGCGCCGCGGCCATTTCGCGGGCGGAGACCTCCAGCGACTTGAGCCTGGCGCCGTCGAAGCGCTCGGTGTAAACGAGGAGGGCCTTATCGCCATCCCGTCTGACCCTTTCGATAATCTGGCGGACGGCGGATTCGATTTTGCTGTCTGCGCCGGCGGGATCATATGGAATGCCGCGTTCCAGCGCTTTGACAGCCTGCCGGTAATCTTTTATCACCTTCATTTCTTAGCTGCGGCCTCCCTGAATATCCTGACTAATTTGTCTATTTTAACTCTTTTGCCTTTTACTGCGAGGCTGCTTTTGTTGCCGATCAGGCAGGCCGTCGATTCGAAGAGCGTGTCTATGATCTTGAGCCTGTGGCGCGCCAGGGTCTGGCCGGTCTCGGTGTTCTCGATCAGCATATCGGCATCCTCGGGCAGGTACACCTCGGTGGCGCCCCAGGTTGGTATGACGCGGTAACGAGCAATGTGTTTATCACGCAGGTATTTATCGGCAATATTGATATACTCCGTGGCTATGCGCAGCGGCACCATCCTACTTGAGGTGATAAGCTCCCGGATAGCAGCTATTGAGTCCGCCGGTACCTCTTCGCTGACCACGGCCACCACGCGCACCCGGCCGAAGCCGAGGTCGGCCAGCTCGGTCACCGGACTGGAGGGGAACTGGCAGAGGTGGTCGAGCAGCCAGTCTCGCCCGGTGATAGCCAGGTCGAAATTCCCGTTGGCTACCTGCTGGGGCATATCCTGCGGCCGGATGACCTTGATGCTGAGCCAGTCAATGCCGCAGGAGGGCCGCCGCCGCATGGCGTCCTTCGAGTATCCCAACATAGTGATGCCCGCCTTCTCAAGGAAAGCGGCTGTGTGGACCTGCTGGTGGCCGTCGGCCAGCGCCAGCCAGATATTACCTTGAGGGGCGCTTGGCGAAAGATCATTATTTATGGCCGCTGTTGGCCTTTCGGGCTTCCGCCAGGGCTTATCCTTGATATTAGCGGCGGAGGCGAAACGCCGGAGCAGGCCGCTGAAGTCGCCTGCCTGCAGGCTGTCCTTGCTGGCGATGATGCAGGCATTGCTTTGGCAGAGCCTGCTGACCGGTTTTAAATTCAAGCTGGATAGGGCCTCCTCGTCCCTGGCGCGCAGGACGGAGAAGTCGGCGTTCTCCGGCGGGTAGGCTTCCGCTGAACCCCAGCAGGGGAAGATGCGGAACCTTTTCAGCCTCATTCTATAAGCGGCCGCCTCTGCCAGGGCGGGGTACTCGGTGACTATACGCCAGGCGGCGTTGCCGCCGGCCATGTCTGAGGCAGAGATGGTGGAGGAGGCCGAGCAGGCTAAGTAAATGCCCGCGTTGTCATAGCCCAGGTCGGCAACCTTAAAGACGCGGCTGGCCGGGTACCTGGCCTGCAGCTCCTGCAGCCAGTCGGAGCTGCAGATGCCGAAATCGTAGTTGCCCACGGCCACCTGGACCGGTATGTCGCGTTCATTGAGCATCTTGGCCAGCAGCCCGGGCACGGCCTGCGAGCGCATGCGGTAGATGCGGGTGCCGGAGTTATAGGCGTCGAAGCCCAGGCCGGCGGCTTTGAGGAATTCGGCGGTGCGCGCCAGCATTTTGCCCTTGGGCAAAGCCAGCCTGGCCGGGGACGCTGCGTTATTTGCCAAGTTTGCCGAAACCCCCGATGATATCGATGACCTCGCTGGCCGAGTTGACCTTCTTTTGCGTTTTCTTGTGAGTATCTTTGATGATGAAGCCTGCCGGCTTGGCCTGGATATCCACGCTCCAGCGGGCCTTCAACTGGCCGCCGCTGAAATCGAACTCTGCGATTAGTCCGGCCGCGCGCAGGGCCGCGGCCAGCTGGAAGGCGCTTTTAACGCTGGCGGCGGACTTCTGTCCGGATTTAACCGAGACGGTCTTTTCGGCCTTCTGCAGCGACAGCGGTTTAACCATGGCGGTAATGGCATCTATGTAGAAGGCGAAGCCGCAGGCAGGTATATCCCTGCCCCCGACCAAACCGATCAGGTTGTCGTATCTGCCGCCGCTGCATATCCTGGCGCCGCCCGAGGTTATCTTGAAGCACAACCCTGTGTAATACTCAAAGCCGCGGATGGAAGTGAAGTCGATGGCATAACCGGTACCCATGGTATCCAGCAGCGCGGTGACCTCCGCGAAAGCGTCGATCTCCTTTTTCACAGACTTGGATATGGAGGGCAGGGCCTTGAGGTTGGCCAGGAAGCCGCTCGATTTCCCCTTTAGCTTCATCAGTGTGGAGATAGCCTCCAGTACTGCACGGTTCCTGCTCTTGACCCCCGTGAAGGCCTGCCAGTTGCCTTCGAGTATCTCATCCAGCAGCGCCTCTCTGGCGTCGGCGTCCAACTTGAGTTCTCCGATGAGTGCTTTCAATATGCCGGCGTGCGACAGTTTGAGCTCAACCCTGGGAAGTCCCATCGCGCGTGCGGTTTCCAGTGCCAGCATGATGACCTCGGTATCCGAGGTGCGTTCACAATCGCCGAGAAGCTCGACGCCGCATTGCCATTTCTCCCGGTTCTCGGCGCCCGTTTCCTCAAAGGCGAAGACGTTGGTTATATAGTAGAGCCTGGCGACCTTCTGGCCGGACAGGTTCTCACTGTAGAGCCGGGCGGCCGGGATGGTGCCGTCGGGGCGCAGCACCACGCGCTCGCCGCCCCACCCGTCCCAGTCCAGGAAGGAATAGACCCGCCCGAGCATGGCGGGTGTTAGCGTGCCCGCCGCGGTGAAGAGGTGTATGTATTCAAGGGTAGGCGTCCTTATCTCGCGGTAGCCCCAGTTGAGGCAAGAGCTGCGGAAGGCGTCCTCAACCTGGCGGAAACGCTCCATATCGTCCGGCAGCAGGTCGCGGGCGCCTTTACATCTTTGGCTTTCCATAATTATTTATCCTTTTCATAAAGCGGGATAATTCTACACTAATGGTATCACAGCTACAATCGGGGCATAAACGCAATGCATACCGATCGGATTAAACGCTGTGACATCTTCCGTTATACAATAGAGTAACGATGTTAAGAAAAATTGTAAGGTTTATTTACATAGCGATTTTCTGCTGCGCCGCCGCGCTTTCGCTGGGGGGCGGCAAAGCCGGCGCGGATGGCCGCCAGATACGCTTGCTCGAGGTGAAAGGCACTATCGTGCCGGTGGTTGCCGATTATATCAGCCGGGGAATAAGCGAGGCCGAGGATAACGGTGACATGGCCTGTATTATCACATTGGATACGCCGGGCGGGCTGCTGGATACCACCGAGAATATAGTACGGCGCATCATGAATGCCAGGGTCCCGGTGATAGTCTACGTTTACCCCCAGGGCGCATGGGCGGCCTCGGCCGGGACCTTTATCACGGTTTCGGCGCATATCGCGGCCATGGCCCCGGCCACCAGCATCGGCGCGGCGCATCCCGTGAGCGCGGGTGAGGAGATGACTGAGACGGCTCAGAAAAAGGCCACGGAGTATTCTGCGGCCTGGATAGCCAGCATCGCCGAGAAGCGCGGGCGCAACCCCGCCGAGGTGGAGGCGGCCGTGCGTGAGAGCAAGTCGTTCACCGCATCCCAGGCGGTGGAAAGCAGGCTGGTCGATTTTACAGCGGACGACCTGGACAGCCTGCTCAAGCAGCTTAACGGCAGGAAGGTTGTGCTGGCGGACGGCAAAGAGGTTACGCTCAATACGGAGGGCGCCGTTATAGTGGTAAGCGATATGAACGCCCTTGAGAAGTTCCTGCATATGATCAGCCATCCCAATATCGCCTACATTTTGCTTACCCTGGCTTCCATCGGGCTGATAACCGAGATATCCAACCCGGGGCTGATCTTCCCGGGAGTGATAGGCGGACTGTGCCTCTTCCTGGCATTCTATTCCCTGGGGGTGCTGAATGCCTACTGGGCAGGGTTGCTGCTGATCATGCTGGCACTGGGACTATTCGTAACCGAGATTTTTGTACCTGCTTATGGTATACTTACGGCAGGTGGGATTGTAGCATTAGTAATCGGTTCATTTATTCTTTTCACCGGGAGCGAAGCCTCCATGGAATTTGATAAAAGCTTGATTGTATATGTAGCAATATTTTTCGCAATATTTATAGGCCTTTTGGTCTGGGCGACGGTGCGCGGACAGAGGCGCAGGGTGATCACCGGGAAGGAGGGCATTATAGGCCAGACCGCCCTGGTGAAGGTAGCGCTTGAACCGCAGGGCATGGTGCTGGTCGAGGGTGAGCTCTGGAAGGCTGTATTGGATGAGGGCAGTGCGCCCGCTGGCGAAGAAGTGGTAGTAAAGAGAATAGATAACCTGAAATTATACGTAACAAGAAAAAAATGAGGAGGTAAACATGGAAATCGTACCTATGATTATACTTGCTATATTCGTTTTTATTCTGCTGGCGGCATCCGTCAGAGTGGTTAACGAGTACGAGAGGGGTGTGGTCTTCCGGCTGGGCAGATATGTCGGCGTAAGGGGGCCGGGGCTTATCCTGCTCATACCCTTTATCGAGCGCATGGTTAAAGTCGAGCTGCGCGTGGTAACCATGGATGTGCCGCAGCAGGAATGCATCACCATGGACACCGTGACTGTCAAAGTGGACGCCGTGGTGTATTTCCGCGTGATCAAGCCGGAATCTGCGATTCTCAACGTTGAACAGTATATCAGGGCCACATCACTGCTCTGCCAGACCACGCTGCGCAATGTGGTGGGGCAATCTGAGCTTGAGGACTTGCTGGCGCATCGGGATAAGATCAACGAGAAGCTGCAGGCCATCATCGATGAGAGCACCGAACCCTGGGGCATCAAGGTAAGCCTAGTGGAGGTGCGCGACGTACAATTGCCCGATAATATGCAGAAAATCATGGCTGCGCAGGCGGAGGCTGAGAGGGGCAGGCGGGCCAAGATCATCGCCGCCGAGGGCGAGGCGCAGGCGGCTGAGAAGCTGGCCGAGGCCGCCAAGATCATTTCCAGTCAGCCGGCAGCCATGCAGTTGCGCTACCTGCAGACGCTGGTGGCCATATCGTCGGAACGTACCAATACGGTGGTTTTCCCACTGCCCATCGACCTGATAATGCCCCTGTTGAATAAACCGGGGTC
>CAIMUM010000144.1 GCA_903844685.1 uncultured Dehalococcoidia bacterium | reverse complement strand
CAGCGCAGACCCTGCGATAGTGCGCGCTATCTTTCTCGCTTCAGCGATATTTTTCGCTCCCTCGACGCTGACCTCTATCAGCTTGGTGGCGCCCTCACCATCAGCCGCGATGCTGCAGGCTAAAAAGCGGCAGACCGTATCCAGGGCCTGCTGGAATACCCTGCCGTTTTTCTCCGTGATGAGCTCGTTATTGGCCGCGCCGTTGGACATGATAGACACCATGTCATTGGTGCTGGTATCGCCGTCGATGGTTATCATATTGAAGCTGGTTTCCACTGCGGCCGCGAGCGCCTTCTGGAGGAAGGCGGCTTCTACGTTGGCATCCGTAGCCAGGAAGCCTAGCAGCGTAGCCATATTGGGATGTATCATGCCCGCGCCCTTGGCAATGCCGCCGATGGTGTAATGCCCGGTGCTGTCCACGGCCCTTACCGCTATCTCCTTCGGCCGCGTATCTGTAGTCATAATGGCCCGCGCCAGCCGGTGGCCGCCGTCCCTGAACAGCTCTGCCTTTTCGATGCCCGCCTTGATCCTTTCCATGGGCAGGCTGGCGCCGATCACGCCCGTGCTGGCCACGATAACCTTTGAAGGCCTTATGCCCAGCTTTGCCGCAGTCAACTCCGCCATGTCCGCAGCATCTTTGAAACCTTTGTCTCCTGTACAAGCGTTGGCGCAGCCTGAATTGACCACCACCGCCCGCACTTTGCCCTTGCCTATATTTTTCATGCTGAGCAGTATGGGGGCGGCTTTTACCTTGTTAGCCGTAAAAACGGCAGCAGACGTGCACGGTTCTTCTGAATACAGGATGCCCAGGTCCAACCGTCCTTTATACTTGACGGCAGCCTCCACCGCACCTGCCAGGAACCCCTGCGGCGATGTGACCGTGCCCTGCTTTATCTCTTCTATATTCTCTTTCATAAAGTCAAGAATATAGCACTTTTCGGCGGATACTGCTATTTATCAACATTAATTATTGCTGTTTATGCTTGTTTTCCTGTACTTTTTTCCTCAGTTCGTACAGCTTGTTGATAGCCTCGATGGGCGACATGGCGTCGATATCCAGCTTTTTAAGTTCAGCCTCGACCTCAGAAGACTGCCCGAAGATGGTTAGCTGTAAAGCCTGTGAATCAACGGCCTGCTTGCCAACACCGCTCTTGCGCCCGGGTTGCTCTTCTTCAAGTCGCCGTAATATCTCCTCCGCCCGGTGAATCACCGCTTTGGGCAGGCCGGCCAGCTGCGCCACGTGTATCCCGTAGCTGCGGTCGGCCCCGCCGGGAACGACTTTGCGCAGGAAGATCACTTTCCCCTGATCTTCACTGACGGCCATATTGTAATTCTTCACGCGCGGGAGCGATCCCGCCAGCTCGACCAGTTCGTGATAATGGGTGGCGAAAAGTGTCTTGGACCTAAGTTTGGTATGGTTGTGGATATACTCGATAACAGCCCACGCGATGGAAAGTCCGTCGTAGGTGCTGGTACCGCGGCCAACCTCGTCCAATATCAGCAAAGACTTGGCGGTGGCATTATTGAGGATATTGGCAACCTCGATCATCTCTACCATGAAAGTGGACTGCCCGGCGGCGATATCCTCCTGGGCTCCGATGCGCGTGAAGATACGGTCAACAATGCCGATGACCGCCTCGTCCGCCGGCACAAAGCTGCCCACCTGGGCCAGCAGAACTATCAAAGCGACCTGCTTGAGGTAGGTGGATTTGCCAGCCATGTTGGGACCGGTCAGCACGATGAGCTGGTCATCGCTGCTGGCAAGAACGGTATCGTTGGGAATAAACGCGCCCGGGCCAAGGGCCTTTTCCACCACGGGGTGCCGGCCACCCCTGATGCTGATTGCATCGCCAATGTTTAACTGCGGCCTGACGTATCCATTGCGTGCAGCTATCTCAGCCAGGCTGGAGAATACATCCACCTGCGCCAGTACGCGGGCAGAGCAGAGTATCTTCTCGCCCGAAGCTGCGATCTGACCGCAGGCCTGGGCGAAAAGTGACTTCTCAAGTTCCACCATCCTCTCCTGGGCGTTGAGGATCATGGACTCGTATTCTTTCAATTGCGGCGTGTAGTACCGCTCACCGTTGGCCAGCGTCTGCCGGCGTATGTAATCGGCAGGCACGGCCGCCAGGTTGGACTGTGATATCTCGATGTAGTAGCCGAAGACCCGGTTATAGCCCAGCTTCAGGGACTTGATGCCGGTGCGCTCGCGCTCTGACTTTTCCAGGCCGGCTAAGAACTGCTTTGCATCGGTGGCAATCGTCCTTATCTTATCGAGCTCTTCCGAAAAGCCCTTCCTGATCACCCCTCCGTGCTCAAAGGTCGCGGCCGGCTCCTCGGCAATGGCAGCAGCGATAAGCTCAACCACGTCGGGACAGGATTTCAGGCCATCTATCATCAATGCCGGGGCTTTATTATCGACTAAAAGGGGCAGGATGGATATTGCTTTCTCCAGCCCGGTTTTGAGTGCCACCAGCTCTCGGGGGATAGCATTGCCGCTCCTGATGCGGTTGATAATGCGCTCCATGTCGGGCATATCGGCCAGCAGCGCGATGACTGAGCCACGCATCAAGGTGTTCTTAAAGAACCACTCAACCGCCTGCTGCCGCGCCGTCAGGGCCTGCAGGTCAAGCAGTGGCTGGCCTAAATACCTCTTGAGCAGGCGGCCGCCCATGGAGGTTTTGGTGATATCTATGGAGGCGATGAGTGAACCCTGCGCCGTGCCCCAGCGCAGGCTGCTATACAATTCAAGATTGCGGGTGGTGTGCGTATCGAGCGTCATGAAGGACTGTATCGAGTAGGTGGAAAGCCGGGTGAGCAGTCCCAGGGCGGCCTTCTGGTTCTCGCGCAGGTAACCGATGATAGCGCCCGCTGCACTTATGGCCAGAGGCAGGTGCTCACAGCCGTAACCCTCCAGTGACGACGTAGAGAAATGCTCCAGCAGCCCCTGCCTGGCTGCAGCGTGCTCAAAGAAATAATTCTCCAGCTGCGTGCAATTGCGGCAGTTATCCACCTCGCTGTACCCGCTTAACTTCGGGACGATCACTTCAGCGGGGTTTAAGCGGCCTATTTCGTCAGCAGCCTGCTCCTGTGGAACTTGAGTCACCGCAAACTCGCCGGTGGTGATGTCGGCATAGGCAATGCCCGCCTGCCCTTTGTGTATAAACAGGCTGGCTAAGTAATTGTTGCTTTTCTCGGCCAGCAGGCCGGGTTCAATCAGTGTGCCCGGCGTTACCACCCGGATCACGTCGCGCTCCACCAGGCCATTGCCCGGCGGGGTCAACTGCTCGCAGATAGCCACTTTATAGCCACGGCTGATCAGCCTTGCAAGGTAATTCTCGACAGCGTGGTAGGGTATGCCGGCCAGTGGAACCTTCACTCCTTTCCCCATCTCACGCGAGGTCAATACGATCTCAAGCTCCCGGGAGGCGATGCGGGCATCTTCATCAAAGGTCTCATAAAAATCGCCCAGCCTGAAAAAGACAATGGCGTCCGGGTATTTATGCTTGATGCGCAGGTACTGTTTTCTGAGCGGGGTTTCAGACATCTTTAGTGTACGGCCTTCTATTTTATCACCTGCCAGGTATAGTCGAAGGACGCCTCCCTGCCCGGCGCTATCATCAGTGGCAACAAGATTACAACACAACTGCACTGGTAGACTTTCTCCACCCCACCCTCGGAATTGGATACGCATTCAACCGGGAAGCGCCACAGAGTCAGCGGACGGTCCAGCCTCAGCGCAAGCTCGATGCCAAGGTATATGTTACCCATGATAAGCTCCGCCGCCTCGCTTATACCGCCACGGGAGTCGAGGTGCGTATCGCCGATATCCCTACCCTCCACCCTGTAGTAAGCACCGTCGTTATGCCCGCCTCCCAGCAGGTTGATGTTCCACTCTCCGGCAAAGATAGTGTCAACCGGCATATCACTTTCATTGATAAACCGGTAGCTGATATTGAGGCTGCCCGCGTTTTGCGTCAGCGTGACGCTTTTTTCCAGCGCTAGGCCGGCCCTGGCCGGCCCGGCCTGCACAGTTGCCTGCCTTTTCATCAGCACTTCTAATGAACCGGCCGTAGAATTTACTGAAAATTCGTAGGGCCGGCCGGCAAAGTCGCCGGCATCCTCAAACTTGTTCCTGCTGTAATCCTCCAGTGTCACCTGTTTATCCAAAAAGCGGTCAACCAGGCTGGAACGCGGCAAATCATCGTAAATAACCCAGTCCGCGATATCCGCGTCCTTGACCCGGATGGCATCATGTATGCTGATAACCTTACCTTCATTTTCACCGGCCTCTCCATCCCTAGCCGCAGCTGCAAGCTCTTGATGGTAGGCCTCGGGCCTGCGGGATAGCGCGCTCAGCAGGTTATAAGCATGACGGCGCAGGTCCCACTCAAAAAGCGTGCCGCCCTCGGCCGGTGACAGGTACAAATTCAAATCCTCTCCCTCAACCAGTACTTCCTCATTCCCGTCGCCGTCGAAATCGATCTGCTGCCATTTGTAGCCCCGGACTCCATCGGACAATACAGCGTCGGCGTAGTTCTCCGCCCTTATCAGGTTGGAATAAGTCTCCGAGCGGATATCGGCGAGGTAGACGCCGCCGAAGACGCCGTGCCAGTAGGGGCAATTGCACTGCGCCTTCCACAGGTAATCGAGTCCGCTGCCATCTTCCTGTATACCGCGCGCCCTGTGCACCTTGCTGCTGACGTTGAGCATCTTCTTATGCATACGGTTGACCTCGGGGTACTTGACCAGGAAGTTACGCCAGAATCCGCTGTGCAGGTATTGCAATACCGCGTCCTGCTTCTCTTCAGCCAACCTGTGTTTCAACTCAGCATATTCATGCGATTTATCAGCCGGCAGCGACCATTCCAGCATCTCGTCATACGAGGCGCAGGGCAGGTAGATGCGTCCCGCCGGCGGGTGCCGATCAATATAATCTCCCAGCTTGATAGTGGTGAGCCATTCCGCATTGTCTTCGATCGCAATTAAGAATCGTTCTATCCACTGCTTGTCCCAGCAGAGAGCATGGGTCTGCGGCCAGACACCGAATTTCTCACCGTCGTCACCCAGCACCGCTATCCTATGGCCGCTTTCAGACGCGTTGACTTTTAAATAGGCTATAACATCTTCCACGTCGTGCCATGGAATGGCGTAGCGCAAATACTTACTGATAGGAAATATTTTGAGGCTGAGACCCTGCTCCTCGGTATTGAAATAGCCGAAAAGTTCCCCTTCTTCTTTTCCCACCATTTTAAAGGCAGTGTCGTCTACCAGTGTCCAGCCTATGCCGGCGTCAGCCAGGGTTTTAGCCAGGGAGGGCTCCCAGACTCTTTCGGCCAGCCAGAGGCCGCGCGGCCGGCGGCTGAACTCCTGCCAGATATATTCGCTCATCCTGCCCACCTGCCCCAGCTTGTCGGCATCGGGTATCATGGGCAATATCGGTTCGTAATAGCCCCCCCCCATCATCTCCACCTGCTCCCTGGCAATCAGCCTGCTGAGCAATTTGAAAAACTCCGGATGCGCGCCGGATAGCCAGTCAAACAGGCAGCCGCTGTAATGCAACGATATGCTGATAGAAGGATGCCGCAGCAGCGCTTCCAGCATCGGCAGGTAAGCCCGCTGATAGGCATCCTCAAAAACCCAGGAAAAATTGCCCAGGGGCTGGTGGTTGTGTATGGCCAGGCCGAGATAAATACGCTTCACTGAACAGACCTCAGTCAAGCCGGGTTTTTCTGGATTTTATCAAAGGCGACCTTGAGGACCACCTTATCGCCAACCTTATCTATATTGCCCGCCGCTATGGTGATCTTCTTCATAAAACCTTTTTTAACGATAATCCCGGTCACCGTCCATTTGGTTAAATCGATTTCAAGGTCCTGCACAGGGCCTATTATCCTGGCCTCCGCATCTATCACTTCTTTACCTATAAT
>CAIMUM010000143.1 GCA_903844685.1 uncultured Dehalococcoidia bacterium | reverse complement strand
GGCGTTATGGGGAAATCATCCATCCAGACACCGATGGCGTTGTAGACCGCCGGAGCCATGAGGCCGGGGACCACTGTGCCGATATCCTCGCCGACTCCGATGAGGCCGTACGGTCCGTACCCCATGCCCGTCTCAACCAGTATAGTGCTGACAGGGCCGAGGTCTTTCATGGTGGCTATCTTATAGTCGAGCAGGTTGCCGTTTAGTATCACGCCGGTTACCGGGTCATGCACTACTTCTTCGAACTTGGCCCGGCTCACGCCCATGATGCTGCCGCCATACTGCTGTCCCTCGCAGCTCAGGCGGTTGATCACCTTGCCCACGTCATTAACGTTGACCACGCGCGTTACGAAGATCTCGCCCGTCTCGGTGTCCACCTCGATCTCCATGAAGTGGGCCTGGCGGCAGAAGCGCGGCCTGGGGTTATGGGGGTTGTAGGCGCCATATTGCACGTGGTAGCTTGAGGCGAAGAGGGGCTCAGACCAGCCCACACGCGTGCCCAGGAATTCATCCGTGGCACAGGGACCGCTCTCGCCGGCCAGCCTGACGAAGTCGGCTATGCTCATCCGTTTTGAAGGATTGGTTTTAACGAAGATGATGCCGTCCTTGATATCAAGCTCGTCCGGTTTGGTGTTGGGGAAGGCCGCCTGAAAGCTGCCGCGCTGTGTGGGGGAGGATGGGCTGGTGGCGGATTCGAGTATCTTCTGCTTCAGGATGCGCGCTGCGTGGCGCACCGCCCAGCCGTTGACCGACATATTGGTCGAGGAATCCGGGGTCATCCTGTAGAAGCCGGCGTATTCATGCGGGTTATAATGCACGTTTTCGAGGAGCAAGCCGAGCTCATCGGCGGCTATCTGACAATAGGTGGCTTCCGCATCGACCCCGTTGTCGGCCGCCATGGCCAGCAGCGTGGCTGACCCATCGGTGCGCTCAATGCGGATGGCGAACTCGCCGCTGCCGCAGGAGTCGTCCCATTCATGCGCCCAGGTGAAGCCGACGCCATGCATGCGGCCGTTGGGCAGTTTCCTGGCGCCCGGCTTGTGCCACGACGCGTCCCACTTGAACTCGGCCTTGCCTTTATCGATGCACTCTTTCAGGCTGTCTATTACCGGGAAACCGCGTTCCTTTTTCTCGTTATCGGCCCAATCCATGCCGTGTCCCATGCATCCGTCGTTCTTCAGCGCCAATTCAGTCGGGTCCATGCCGAGTTCGGCCGCCACGCGGTCCAGTACCATGGTCTGGGTGAGCACCGGCGGGAGCATCTCGCAGCGCGTGGGCACCGTATGGCCCTTGTTGACCCAGATGGACTTGCTCTGTCCCCTCAGGTTGGGGATTCTGGTATTGTCGTGCAGGTGCAGCACCGGGCTGAAAACCGGCCAGATGGCGTTAACGTGATAGAGGGTGGCTTCCACGGCCGTTATGCTGCCATCGTTCTTGAAGCCCACCTTGACGAAGTAAGTCCCCTCGTCCATGGAGCCGCCGAAGAAGTCCTCCCTGCGGTTGAAGATGTATTTAACCGGCCTGCCGGCACGTTTGGAGGCCAGTGCGGCGCACCACAGCGGGCCGAGGTTCCAGTCTATCTGGCACCAGCCGCCGAAGCTGGCGCCCTGGTAGGGGGAATGGATGATTATCTTATTCATGGGTATGCCGCCGAACCATTCTGCGATGCGGCTTTTAGGCAGGTGCACCCGCTGGTGCTTCAGCCATACCTCGGGGCAATCGCCGTTCCACTTCCATACACCGCAGGGACGTTCCGGCCCCACCCAGGTGTTGGCCGTGCGGTTGAACTTGAATTCAATGACCCTGTCCGCCTCGGCAAAACCCTTCTTGATGTCCCCATGTATCAGTTCATCGTACGCGCCGCGGTTCCAGTGGTTGCCATCTATATAGCGTTCAGGGAAGCTCAGCGGCGCGGATGGGTCGGAGGCGGCAACTGGATCGAGGTTAAACGGCCTCTCCTCCCACTCGATCTCTATAAGAGCAAGAGCCTGCTCGGCTATATCCTCGCTCTCGGCCGCCACGGCTGCGCCGACTAATTCGCCCTCCATGTGCGCCGCGTCGGAGAGCGGCCGGTCCAGCCCGAAAAACCCCGCCGTCTTACCTATGATCTCGGCCTTCATTACCTCGGGGTCGTCGTAACGCACTACCTGCCGGACGCCGGGCAGCTTCTCCGCTTTGCTGGTGTCCATCTTCAGGATTTTGGCATGCGCATAAGGTGACATGAGCAAGCGCATGTACAGCATGCCGGGAAGCTGGATATCCATGGTGTAGTCGGCCTGTCCCGAAGCCTTGGCCAGTCCATCGATCCTTCGAGGGGCTTTTTGGCCTATATATTTATATTCCTTGAGCTGGTATTTGTCGGCATTCAGGTTGTCGAACATCTCCAGCATGCGGGCTGTCTGGTCTTCCTGGTGCGTGCTCATCTAATGCCCTCCTCTGATTTAAATAACTCGCCGCTGAGATAACTGCGCAGGAAGTGCGACTGGTTTATCCTGTCGATATAATCGTTGTAAAAATAACGCAGTGAATCCAGCACCGGCACTGCAGCGGCCTGTCCCAGGCCGCACAGGGATGAAACTGCCATGGTACGGGCCAGGGCATCGAGTGAATTGATGTCACCTTCGTGTCCCTCTCCCCGCGCCAGCCTGCCGAATATCTCCAGCATCACCTCGGTGCCCTCCCGGCAGGGCGTGCACTTGCCGCAGGATTCATCGTTGAGGAAATGCATGTCATTTTGTACCACGTCGATGATATCGCGTCCCGAGTTGAGCGCCACGACCGCCCCGGAGCCCAGGTACGTTTCATGAGAGAGTGGCGTATTTAGCATTGAGGCCGGTAGTATGTTGCCCGTGGCGCCGCCTATCTGCACTGCCTTTAAATCGTCAGCGCCGGCCAGTCCCACCACCAGTTCCCTGAGCGTGCTTCCCATCTCCAGTTCATATACTCCCGGCCTGCTGACGTCGCCGCTCACCGAGAAGACCTTGGTACCCTTGCTCCGGCCCGTCCCGATGGCGCTAAACCAGGCTGCCCCGTTATTTATGATATGCGGGACGTTCATCAGTGTCTCAACGTTATTTATGATGGTGGGCAGGCCCCAGAGGCCGCGCGTCGGAGGGTAAGGAGGCTTGTAACGTGATTCTCCCCGCATCCCCTCTATCGAATTCATCAGTGCCGATTCCTCTCCGCAGATATAGGCGCCGGCGCCTTCAAAGACCTGGATGTCCATGTGTTTCAGGTAGCCTTTCTCCCTGACCTGGCCTACCGCGCGGACCAGCGGGTCATAGAGAAAATGGTATTCATTCCTCAAATAAATGAAAGCCTGCTGCGCGCCGATGGCCAGCCCTGCTATGCACATGCCTTCAATGAGACCGAAAGGATCGTTGGAAAGGATATATTTGTCTTTGAAAGTTCCGACTTCGCCCTCGTCGGCGTTGCACAGGAGGTATTTGGCTTTGGCCTTGGCATTGCGCGCCAGTTCCCATTTGAGCCCGGTGTTGAAGCCGGCGCCGCCGCGGCCGGTCAGGCCTGATTTCTTCACCTCAGCGATTATGGCCTGAGGCTTCATCTTATCGCGCGCTTTGATAAAAGCACTGAAGCCGCCCTTGGCTATGTATGTCCCGATGTCCTGCGGGTCGATGCTGCCGCACTTGCTTAAAACGATACGTTTTTCAGCCACTTATAACCTCCTGGTGCCGTAACTATCCATAGCCATCGTGACTTATCAATAGGATTTTAAGATCTCCGCAATCCCGGCCGGGGTCAGATCGCCGTACAGCTTATCGTTGATCATCATCGCCGGAGCCTGGTCACAGGCGCCGATGCAGCTAACCAGTTCAAAGGAGAATTTGCCGTCCCTGCTGGTTTCCCCGGGGGCTATCCCCAGCTCCTTTTTTATACTCCCGATTACCGCCTGCGCATCTTTGAGATGGCAGGGCAGGCACCTGCATACCCTGATGATATTTTTACCGGTGGGCAATACCGGCAGAAAGGCATAGAATGTGGATACGCCGTACACTTCATTGAGCGGAAGGTGATATTGACCGGCCAGGCCGGACATCGACTCACGGTTAAGGCTGCCTTCCCTGCCGGCCCGGTCTTTTAAAGCAGGGAGCAGCCCGGCGCGGCCGTTTTCCGATAATGCTTCTTTCTTACTGGGGACCATCGCAGTCTACCTCCCTGTCGTATTTAAACCCGCGCGGGCGCGCTGAGCGCCCCGGTGGGGCAATGCTCGATACATTTGAGGCAGTCCCGGCAGGCTTCCGCGGTCAAAGCCTCGTCGAAGCCGCTGACAACCTTTGACTTGAAGCCGCGGTAGCCTATGCTCAGCACATCTTTTCTAACTACCTCGCCGCATACTTTTACGCATTTGCGGCAGAGGATGCATTTTGACATATCGCGCTTTACATAAGGGTTGGATTCCTCGGCCGGGTAAAAGCGTGGATTTCTGACGTTGAAGTGCGGTGCGCCTACCTCGTAATCAGATGCGAGGTTGTGCAGCGCGCAGTTCTCGGCGTTGGAGTCGTTGACGCAATCGCCGGTGTGCGCGGTCAGCAAAAGTTCCACGATGACCTTGCGCACCGCTATCACTTTGGGCGATTTGGAATGAATTACCATGCCTTCTGCGACGGGGGTATGGCAGGCTCCCATCATGGTTTTCGATCCTTCGACCTCCACCACGCAGACCCGGCATACTCCCGAGGGGACCTGTCCCTTGATATGGCAAAGCGTGGGGATGGTTATGCCGTTGGCCGTTGCTGCCTCAAGAATAGTTGAGCCCTCACGAACCCTGATCTTCCGACCGTCGATATTTACATTTACATTTCCCATAATCGCACCCACCGTTTACGAAATCTGAGGATAAACCGGTTGCCGTCCGGAATTATACTTCTGCTATCCGGCTGCAGCATCAATCAGTTTATTCCAGGCCGTGATTTTTGAAAGTTTAACAGATTAGCAGAGGATTTGCACCAGTTTTAACCAAAAATTTTTCTGCGAACCAAAAAAAACCGATTAACGCGATGAGGAATATGCCTGCGCTCTCCGGGATTACCTAACGATGGTGATGTCATTGCGAATGAACCTGTGACACGGGGCAGGTGAAAGCGTATAATTTTTATCGTTTTGCGCTTATCAGGTCCAAAAATGTCATTGCGAGGAGCCCGCAGGCAACGAAGCAATCTGTACCTTTTATTGAGGATGACAGTTTGATAATAAAGAACCGTGAAGAACTCATCTCTTCCAGCCTGCGTGCCAGGGCCGTGGAGTTAATTGAGGCCGGCATCGGGCGTGTGCTGCCGGCCAACCTGATGCGCGCAGCCGTAAAATACAGCGCGGCAAAACAGCGGCTCACGGTAAACGGCGTCAGATACAATTTGGCTAAGGGCAGGGTGTTTGTTATCGGTGGAGGCAAGGCGTCCGGGTTGATGGCGCAAGAATTGGAACGGATCATCGGTCCCGGGGCGATTACGGCGGGATTGGTCAACTGTAAGACAAATGGCTATAAAACTGAAAAAGTGGGCATTATTAAAGCGGGGCATCCTGTCCCTGATGAGGCAGGTGTGCACGGAGTGAGGGAGATGCTGGCCATGAAAGCGCGCTACAATATCGGCAAAAATGACCTGGTCATTTGCCTGATATCAGGCGGGGGTTCGTCGCTGCTGCCCTGCCCGGTGACGGGCGTTACCCTGGAAGACAAGCAGGCTATGACGCAGCTTCTGCTGAGGTGCGGCGCCGATATCAGGGAGATCAACACCGTCCGCAAGCACCTTTCACTGATAAAGGGTGGCGGGCTGGCAGGCCACTATGAGCCGGCCAGGGTGGTTTCACTGGTTATTTCAGACGTGGTTGGCGACGGCCTCGATGCCATTGCCTCCGGCCCGACAGTTGCCGACCCGACAACCTTCGCGGATGCCTGCAAAGTGCTGGAAAAATACGGGCTGACGGAAACGGCCCCCAAAAATGCAGTCGGCTTTATCAACCGGGGTTGCGCAGGCTTGGAGGCTGAAACACCCAAGGTATTATCCAATTGCGATAATTATATTATCGGTAATAACCGTGTGGCGCTGGAAGCTATTGCCGAGAAAGCCAGGGACCTGGGACTGAAGCCGTCTATCGTCACGTCTGAGATGACCGGTGATACCGCCGGCCTGGCCCGCAGCATGGCGGCAGATATAATCAGTGACAGGTACCGCGGTTTTGATGTCGTACTGTTGGGAGGAGAAACCACCCCGACGTTGCCGGAGAATTCGGGAAAAGGAGGCCGTAACCAGCACTATGCAGCCGTCTCCATGCTGGCGATGCAGGATTGTGCCTGCCCCTGGGTGGTGGCCTCGGTGGGCACTGACGGCTCGGATTACCTTCCTGATGTGGCCGGCGCCATAGTGGATAACCGCTCCCTTGATTTAGCCAGGGCCGCCGGGCTGGACGTGGAAGATTATATCGACAGGTACGACAGCAATACGTTTCTCACCAAGATGGGCAGATCGTTGATAGTCACCGGCCCCACCGGCACCAACGTAAGCGATATACTGTTATACCTGTTGGGCTGAGAGGTCATATTCCATGAAGCAGACCGTGAAGGGGAGATGCTCAAATCTCCTGGCGCCCGTCTCTGTAAAACCGAGCGTTTTATACCAGTCTTTCAAAATCGTTTGTTCGTCTATCATACCGAGGGCAATCTTTGCCCCACCATGTTGTTTAGCAAAATTTAACGTGAATTCAACCAGCTTCCTGCCATAACCCTGATGCCTGAGCCGGGGAATGACCGCCAGGCGGCCTAAAAAGTAGGCTCCATCCTCTCCCTTTTCCACCGCCACGAAACCTGCCTGCTTATCATCCACGTACAGGCCAAAAAACACTGCCTTTTTATGCAGCTCAATTAATTGTTCCCTGGTGGAAAAGAAAGGGTGCGTGGGTGCGCTTTCCGTCGTAAGGTTGAATTCCTTTGCCACCGTGCTGAAGGCTTCCCTGATTACATTGAGGCTGCTTTCAAGCTGGCTATCCCCGGCTATTTCCTTTATCTCAACCATTAACAATACGGCCGTCCTTCATCCATATTGCGGGGTCGAGGTCTATCTTCCCTCCGCCCAGGATTCCTCGCGCGGATCCGAGCCGCCCACCAGGTTGCCGGTGCGCGGGTCCCTGATAATGGCATTGGCTGCGCCGTACTTATTGTCCCAGGTCCCTCCTATCTCGACCTTGTATCCCATCGCTTCGAGCTGCTTGCCGACCGTGTTATAGAGGGGTAATTCGAGGCCGATGGTGCCGGGTTTATAAACATTGGGGGCGAATGAATCGGGGAAATTGAAGGACTGGAAGCGGGGCGCATTGATGGCCTGCTGGGGGTCCATGCCGAATACCACGATATTCAGAAATACCTGCACGTTGGTCTGCGTTTGAGTATCCCCGCCGGGCGTGCCGAAGGTCATGAAGAGTTCGCCGTCCTTGAGCGCCATGGGGGCATTGGGCGTAATGCGCGGCCTCTTGCCCGGCTGCAGGGAGTCGACATTTTTCGGGTCGAGGCGGAACTGGTTCATGCGGTTGCCCAGGGTAAGGCCGGTACCCGGCACCATGGGCGTCTGCGGGAAATCGCTGGGCGTCAGCGTCACGGCGTTGCCTTTTGAGTCGATTACACAGATGTTGCTGGTGTCCTTGCCGACCTGTATGCCCGGGTCAGCGGAGGAAGATATGGCGGGCAGGCCGGCAGGCCCGGTTGTCCCAACTGTCCCTTCGTATTTCCAGGGGTTACCGGGTTCAGGCATCTTGCCGAATGCCCTGCCGGGGGTGAGCAGGTTCCTGCGCTCGCCGGCATAGCGTGGGTCAAGCAGGCCATTGATGGGCACTTTCACGAATTTGGGGTCGCCGAAATAGGCTTCGCGGTCTGCCATGCACAGCTCAATAGCCTGCAATACAGTATGGACGTATTCGGGCGAGTTGTGTCCCATGGCCTTGAGGTCTATCCCTTCCAGAACCTGAAGCGTCATGGGTACTACGGCGCCCTGGTTCCAGGTATCGTTGGCGCAGATGGTATAGGGACCGTAAACGCCGGTCACGGGTTTCTCCCAGTAACCGCTGTAGCCTGCCAGGTCGGCGGCCGTGAAAAGCCCGCCCTTCTCTTTATGGAAGGCCACTATCTTTTCAGCGATCGCCCCTTTATAAAAGACGTCCCTGACCGCCTGCAGGCCCTCCTGGCGTGTTCCCCCTTTGGCGAGTACATCCTGCTCCGCTTTAGCCATGAGCTCGAACGTGTCCGCCAGCTCGGGCCGTGTGAAGACCTCTCCATGGTGCAAAGGCCGCCACCACTGCCCGCCCAGGTAAACCTGCGAGTTATATGGCATGAGAATGGTGAAGCCGATCCTTTCAACCAGGCTGAGGTCGAGGTTCTTGAGCATGGTGTCATGCACGGGGAAGCCCTCCCTAGCCAGTTTGATGGCCGGGGCGCTCAGTTCCGTGAAGGATTTGGTGCCGTATTTCTGCAGCAGTGCAATCATAACGTCGGGTGAGGCGGGCAGCAGCTGCGACCAGATATCCATCTTGGGCACCGTCTTCCAGCCGCGTGATACGAACAGGTCTATATTAGCTTTGGCGGGCGCTGTTCCGGCGCCCGTATAGCTTTCTACGGTCTTGCTCTCCGCATTGTAAACCATCACCGGCGCCACACCCGGGAAGCTGGACGCCTCCCCGTAGGTGACATTGAGCGCCAGCAGCGCGGCGACTGCGCCGTCAACCGCGTTGCCCCCGTTTCCCATGGTATCCAGTGCGGCCTGCGTCGCCCAGGGTGTGCCTGTGGCGGCCATGTAATGTTCCGCATGGGCGGCGGGCCGGTCAACCAGGTGGGGGTCGTTAAAGGCCATGGTTTCCCTGGGCCCTTTGGGCAGCGCCAGGTACACAGCGCCAAGTAACAGTATAATGACTGCTAATACTGCTCCTGTCCAAACGAGGAACTTGAAACGGCCGGTCTTCTTCTGTTTCATATCTGATTTCCCCCCAAATTAACATAATATATATGCCTTATAGGAAAGGTCATTTCCAGTCATTGCCTATTCTACCGCGTTGAGCTTGTTGAATCCCTGCCAGTAGCGGCTGTAGAGCCATCCGTGTTTTATGGAGGGCAGACTACTGATCTCCTCCCCGTGCCCTTTGACGATGGCCCTGGCGCGGCTGAAATATTTATCGATGGCCGCCTGGTTCGGCGGGTTACCTGCTTCCTCCGTTTCCCGCAACATTTCGCTTTCGTATTCTGCAATCCGCGACCTGATGGATTTCAACGCTGCAGGGAAGTGCCGCAGCGCCCTGCGGTGCAGCTTCTCGGCGTACCACCAGTAGGCTTCCCTGTCATATTCAGCCTTGCCTTCAAGGTAGCCGGCCGGCGTGATGGTTCCCTGGCTGAAGATGGGGAAGAACGGGCTCAGGCAGGGATTGGATGCGCCCGTGACGTAGTAGAAATGACCTTTACTGCTGACGCTGCCTACCAGTGAGGCGACCGATTGGCTGCGGCGGATGAGCTTATCGGCGGCGTGCATGCATACCGTGCCGCCGTGTTTTTCGGGGCGGAAATCATCTGTCCTGCCGCCGTGATCGCGCAGTATCTCAAAGAAGTCGGCGGTGGTAAGCGCGCCGTGTTTTTGAGAGAGGGCTTTGCTTGAACAGGCCTGCCTGCCGCCGGCGGCCGCTGCCCAGGTTATTAAGGGGTCGGAATAACAGCGTTTGAAATCGAAATCGGCCTTGCTCTTACACCAGCCTTTCTTAATGGCATTTTCAATGAGGCCCGCAGAGGCTGTGTCGAAATCCTTGCCTAACGAGATAACATTGGAGATACTCCAGACGCCGCTGACCTTTTTCCAGGCCCACCATGACTTGACACATTCCAGCACATAGGCTTCCGCGGCATCGGCTATCAGGTAACTGTTCATGTAGAGAAACTTCTGGCGGTACCCGCAGTTGCCGCCCTGCCCGAATTCCTCGAGCAGGCGGATGATGGTATCCAGTGCCTCCCTGGCCGTTTTGCTGCGCTCGAGCGCCAGCCGCAGCAGGTCCATACCGGTGAGGCCGGTCGCTGAGGGCTTCTCCTTCGTAAAGATGGCCTCGTTGCCAATCATCACGCCGTACTCGTTGGCGCCCATCTCGGCGCCGAACATCCAGAAAGGCTGGCTGAGCAACACCCGCGCCGTTTCCGGCGCCTGGGGCACAGAAATGTAGGTGCATTTGACCATCTCCCCGGCCTTATACTGTTTGCGCGGGATGATCACGATATTCTGCACTTCATCGGGTTCGCGGTCGCTGTTCTTGCCGAACAGGGTAACGCCGCCCCTGGTGGCGGCAGTGGTGGCAACGATAGTATCGCACATAGTTACATGCCTCCTTGGGGATTATACAGCCTGCATCTTAGCAGAATGAAAGCGGGCTTGACAAAAGCGGGCAGGGTTCATAAAGTGGGATGGCGGTTTTAGCCAAATAACCCGGAGGTAACCAGAGATGCCAGGTTTAAAACAGTTCTCGCTTGAAGGTAAGGTGACCATAGTTACGGGCGCAAGCAGGGGAATCGGCCGTGCCACGGCGCTGGCTTTCGCTAAAGCCGGATCCGATATTGTGCTGACCAGCCGCAAGGTTGAAGACCTGGAGAAGGTAGCCGAGGGTATCCGGGCCGAGGGAAGGCGGGCACTGGTGATCAACGCGCACCTGGGGAAGATGGAGGACGTTAAGAAGGTGGCCGATACTGCCAGGGCAGCCTTCAACAAGATTGACATATTGATAAATAATGCCGGGACCAGCCCGGTTTTTTCGTCCTTTCTCGAAACCGAGGAGCGCCTCTGGGACACGGTGATGGGACTCAACCTGAAGGGCTTATATTTCCTCAGCCAGGCGGTGGCGCAGATTATGAAAGAGCAGGGTGGCGGCTGCATCATCAACGTTGCCTCTATTGACGGTTTCCTGCCCGAGATGGATAACGGCGTTTACGCGGTCAGCAAGGCGGGCGTCGTCATGGCCAGCAAGGTCATGGCCAGGGAGCTGGCGCACTATAACATCCGCGTAAATACGCTGGCGCCCGGCTTCGTGCATACCAGGCTGCTTAATTCCAGCTTTGAGGTCAGGCCCGGCCGTGAGGAGGAGTGCCGCAAGAGCGTTCCCATGGCGCGCATAGCGGAACCCGAAGATATGGTGGGCACGATGATTTACCTGGCGTCTGACGCGGCCCGATATGTTACCGGCCACACGTCTATAGTGGACGGCGGGCTGCTTTACATATGATCTGCGGCTCCCTGCGGGCCGTAGAAGTCCAGCACGACCATGGTTATATCGTCCGATTGCGGTGTGCCCTGCGCGAAAATATCGATGTCAGCTTTGACCCCATGGATTATATCTCCGACATTTTTACCCCGCAGCTTATTGAGGCAGCCGAGCAGCCTGGCCTCCGAATAAAGTTGGGCATCGCCGTTCATGGCCTCGGTAACGCCGTCGGTGTACATCACCAGGGTATCGTGCGGTTTAAGCTTGTAAGTGCGTGATTCATACTTGGTGTCCGGCATTGCGCCGACCACCAGTCCGCGCGGCAATTGTATATATTCAAATCCCTGCCCGGCCGGGCAGAGCAGCGGCGGGTTGTGTCCGCCGTTGGCGATAACCATCTCACCCGTATCCGTATCGAGCATGGCACATAGTCCGGTGAAGAACATCGAGGACTCGTTATCCGGGTAGAGAGTGTTGTTGACGCTGAAGAGAACCTCGCTCGGGTTTGAGGTGTGCAGGGACTCTGTCCTGAGCAGGGTCTTGCAGATAGCCATAAAGAGGGCCGCCGGTATCCCCTTGCCGCAGACGTCGCCGATGATGATGCACAGATTGGTGGGCGACGTGAAGAAAAAGTCGTAGAAATCGCCGCCCACCTCCCTGGCCGGGACCATGGTGGCGTAGAGGTCGAACTCCTTCCTGTTGGGGAAGGGAGGGAACAACCTGGGCAGCATGCTGGTCTGTATCTCAGTGGCCACGCGCAACTCGCTCTCGATACGCTCCTTGACCGTGGTGGTCTCCTGCAGGTTGTGGATATATTCCTTGAGATCGGCCGTCATCTTATTGAAGGCGGCTGCCAGGTCCTCTATCTCGTCCCCGGTGTGCACTTCCAGCCGCTGGTCGAGGTTGCCGCTGCCGATAACGCGCACACCCTGGCTGAGCCCGACGATGGGGCGGGTAATGCGCCTGGCCAGCAGGTAGGCTATGCCGGCTACAACTATGATAAGCCCGCCCGCCGTGGCCACCAGGGCGGCCAGCATGCCTTGTATTTGGCTGTTTATCTTTGAGGAGAAGTCGGACGTGGCCGAGTTGATACGTACACGGGTAGCTTCCACGGGGGCAACTATCTCGTCGATGGGCATGGCGATGCCCATCGACCAGCCGGTGCGCGAGATCGGGGAGTAGGCGATGAATTTATCGCTGCCGTCCAGCCTGCACTTACCTACGGCCGTATTGCCGCTGACCATGTCGCGGGCAATGGCCGCAAGTTCGGGGTCTTTGCTTTCCAGCAGGCTGCCGGACTCGAAGGATCCGTCCCATTTCCTGCCTGTTATCTGCATGTGGGGATGGGCGACAACCATGCCCTTCCCGTCGATGAGGAAAGCATAGCCGTTGTTGCCCACCTGCGTATTGATAACCTTCTGGTTGATGGTCTCGATGGTGATATTGGCCCCCGCCACGCCGATCAACTGGCCCTTTGTATCGTAGATTGGCCTGGAGCAGGTAATCATCGGCTTGCCGCTGGCGGCGTCTATCATAGTATTGGTCCAGCCTAAAGATTTGAGTTGCTTGGCCCTGGTATACCATTCACGCTGGCGCGGATCGAAGTTGGGCGGCATGTCCCTGGTCCACGGGTAAATCTGGATAACTCCCGATTCAGTGGCGACGTACACCTGCGCCAGGTTATGGTCACCCTGGAAGACGGGTATCAGGACGGCGTCCAGATTGCTCAGCAGCTTGATGTCTGCGCTGACTGAATCAGCCGTAACCTCCGGGGGCAGGACACAGACCGACGCTGCATAAATGGTATCGGGCTTATCGGCCGGGGAATAGGTGCGGCCGCCGGCGTATTGCGCCGGGTTATTCCATACAGAAGCCGTATAAGCGGCGGTAGACGAGACCTCGGATTCCACCTTGTCGAACATGGCGTTGCTGAGGGCAGCCTGGTCGATGACCAGGAAGAGGAGTTGCTCTTCAGCCTGCTTGGTCAGAGCGTTGGTGCTGTCGCTGACCGCGGAGGCGCCCAGCGAAGTGGTGCTGTCAAGGGCATATCTCCCCAGGCCGGCCATGTTGCTGACAGCAATTAAGACGAAGATGATCAGGGAGAGCAGTGATAGTCCCAGCAGAATCAGCAATATCTTGCCGGTTATCTTGAGCTTAAAGCGCGCTTTGTGATTCATGCTGCCCCGGTGCCTTCTCCTGGTTACATTATAGCGGTTTACGCTCCCTGTTTGCGCTCGTTATACTGAACCACCAGGCGCAATGCCTCGGCGGCGCCCGGGTAGCTGTAATAGAGCGCGATGCGGGCTTTGACGAACTCCTGCCAGATGTTGAATGTGACGTTGTGTCTCTCAGGGAGTACGGCGTTATCGCAGATGAAGGCCAGGGGTTTGCGCGAGCCGATGTAGGCCTTAAACATGGCCTGGCCCCATTTAAGCATGAAGGACCACGCATACGGCGGCATCTGGCTGGGGCGGATGAAGCCCACGCAGAAATTGACCTCATCCCAATCTGTGAGTATGTCAACTGCCCTGATCAGTTCATCGGAGGCTATCATATTCTGCGAGTAGTCTATGGGATTGCGCAGCATATTGCCGGCGAGCTGTGAGAAGCCCAGCAGCTTTTGCCTGATGCTTTCCGGAAGGACCGGTAGCCTGAACCCCCTGCGCTCGAACTCATCGGTCAGCAGTACGCTGGTGCCCCCGCCCATCCCGATCAACACGGCATTTCTGCCGCCCGGGTCGGGCATGAAAGAGAGCGTAACCATCACGTCCACCAGTTCCTCCATATTTTTTGGCTTGATGAGGTTGAACTGGCGGCAGAGCGTTTCCCAGATGGTATCGTTGCCCGCCAGGGAAGCCGTGTGCGTGGCTGTCGCCCTGGCCCCGGCTTCGCCGTAGCCGGCCTTTACGAGGATCACCGGTTTTTTCGCGGCCGCCTTCTTAATCAGGCGCAGGAACCTTCTGCCATCGCTTACTCCTTCGAGGTAAAGGGCGATGATGCTGGTTTCGGGGTCATCGGTCAGGTACTCCAGGAAATCGCATTCATTGAGGTCGCAGGCGTTCCCGTAACTGACGACCTTGCTGAACCTTACGCCGCGCCAGCCTGCTTCATGGATGACGTAAATAGAATTGGCGCCGCTCTGGCTGATGAATCCCACGTTTCCAGCTTCCTTTTCGAAGCCTGTACCGTAGGAGAGCCGTGACCCGGGGCAATAAATGCCCATGCAGTTGGGGCCGAT
>CAIMUM010000142.1 GCA_903844685.1 uncultured Dehalococcoidia bacterium | reverse complement strand
GCGGCAAGCCGATCCTGTGAATTGTTTCCCGATAACGATGATGTATAATACCTGCCGGATAATATAAGACCAGGTCTCCAGATATGGCAGCGGATGTTTCCCGTTTAAGGCGTAAAGCAACGGGCAGCGGGTTGACCCTGTGCGGGGCTATACTACGCTCATTTTCACGGCTTGCAATGATGGAGGGGTCACCCTGGCGTACGCTGCTGGCAGTTTCGGCCAACTCGCAGGCCGTGGTGGAGGCCGCCCTGATGGCGGCCAAAGAAGCCGATTGCCCGCTATTTTTTGCCGCAACTCTGAACCAGGTTGACCCGGACGGCGGCTACACAGGCTGGACACATGCACACTTCGCAGCGGTAGCGCGGCAAACTGCTCAAAAAGCCGGCTTCAAAGGCCCTGTGCTTCTGGGGGTTGACCATGCCGGGCCCTGGCTGAGGGACAGGCATACGACTGAAAAATGGCCTTACCGGCGTACACTGGCCGCTGTTAAAAAGTCGCTGGAATCTGCGATTGAAGCCGGTTTCGACCTGCTGCACATCGACCCCACGGTTGACCGCGAACTGCCACCCGGCCGGGCGCTCGACGTAAACACCATCATTGAGAGGACCGTCCTGCTGATAAAAAGCTGCGAGGCTTACCGTACAAAAAGGGGGCTGCCCGTTATCGCCTATGAGGTAGGAACTGAGGAGGTCCACGGCGGGCTGGCTGACGAGGATGTATTCAAAACTTTCCTGACCGGATTGCGAAAAAGGATGAACGAAGAAAGGTTGGCCGATGCCTGGCCATGTTTCATCGTCGGCAAGGTTGGCACTGACCTGGATACTACCATGTTCAGCCCGCAGGTAGCAGGGGAGCTTTACAGCACCGCCAGCCGCTACGGCATAGTGCTCAAAGGACACTATACCGATAACGTGGAAAACCCTGCCGCCTACCCGGCCAGCAAAATGGGCGGCGCCAACGTAGGCCCCGAGTTTACCGAGGTTGAATGTGATGCCCTTTTTGAGCTGGAATCAATGGAATCAGCACTGTTGAAGGAAGCAGCTAATAACTCTTCCCATTTCAGGGAAGCCCTGTTGGACGCGGTAATCCGCTCCGGACGCTGGGAAAAATGGCGCCATCCCAATGAGCTGGGGAAATCATTCAGCGAACTCTCAGTCGAGAGGCAAAACTGGCTGCTCAAGACCGGGGCGCGTTATATCTGGACGGACCGTGCGGTGCTGGCAGCCCGCCAGCGGCTTTACGCGAATGTGAAAAAGGACGGATTTGACCCCCACGGGTTCGTGGTCAGCCGCATCATGCAACAGATATTGAAATATTGCCGGGCTTTCAATTTATACGGCACCGTCCCCATACTCGAGGCCGAGTTCGAACGACGCAGGAAATTGCCCTTTTGGGGAGAAGGACAGGTGCTGGCTGCGGGGGAGATGATAGTGGAGTTGATGCGTCCCGCAGCCGGTCAACCGCTTGACGTCACGGGAGAATTTAAAGGTCCTTACCCCAGCGGCGCGCCAGCCAATTTTGCCGATGCCTCCGCCAGGATAGGCAAACGCACCGGTTTCGTCGGCTCAACCGGCCAGGACAGCTTCGGACAACTCCTGCGCGACAGGTTTAAACGTGACGGTATAGATAGCAAGTTAATTGCTTCCGTAAAAAGAAAAACAACCGGCTGTGCTTTCGTTGCCTACGATAAGGATGGGGGCCGCAAATTCATCTTCCACATTGCCGGTACAGCCTCAGACAGGCTACCGCCGCCTGCCCGGGCTGCCCGCTATGCCGGATCGTTCCGCCACCTGCACCTGATGGGCTGCTCGCTGGCTGTCAGCCGCTTAATGCGCGAAACCTGCATAGCCATGGCTGAAGCTGTAAAAAAGGCAGGGGGAAGTGTCAGCCTCGACCCCAACCTCAGGCCGGAACTGCTTTCGGCCGAGGAATGCCGGGGCATCCTGCTCCCCGTGGTCAGGCTATCGGATATCGTGCTGCCCAGCAGCGGGGAGGCCAGTCTGCTGGTACATGAAGCGGACAGCGATAAAGCCTGCCTCCGGCTTTTAGAGATGGGCGTGAAAGTGGTCGTGCTCAAGCTGGGCGAAAGCGGCTGCCGCGTCTTTTCCGGGGAGGGCGCCATCGATGTTCCCGGCTTTAAAGTTAAGGCTGTTGACCCCACCGGAGCGGGGGACTGCTTCGATGCCGGGTTTATCAGCGGCTACATTGATAACCTGACGCTGTACGATACTGCACGCTTGGCCAACGCCATGGGCGCGCTGGCCACCTCGCGCATGGGCCCTATGGAAGGCACGTTTAGCCTGCGAGAGGTATTGGCCTTTATGAAAGGGCAGGAACAATATTGACTTACAGGAGATGGTAAATGGAAAAGGTTAAGGGGGAACGCCTCCCGGCAGAGAGGTCATAACAGCTATGAAACAAAAGAAATACGATTTGGTAACCTTCGGCGAGGCCATGGTCCGTCTTTCCCCACCCCACTTTCAGCGTCTTGAGCAGGCCAATAATCTCGACATCCAGGTGGGAGGCGGTGAATTCAATGTGGCAGTGGCTGCTTCCAGGCTGGGTCTTAAATGCGCCTGGGTATCAGCGCTGCCCGATAATCCTCTCGGGCGCATGGCACGCAATAAAGCGGCTGAGCAAGGCATCGATATTTCCCACGTTATTATGAGCCCCAAAGGCCGCCAGGGATTGTATTTCCTGGAGTTCGGCGCCTCCCCGCGGGCAAGCCAGGTGCTCTATGACCGCAGTAACTCGTCCATCAGCCTGATTCAACCAACGGATGTCAACTGGGATAATGTATTAAGCTATTCTGGTGCATTCCACGTCAGTGGTATTACTCCGGCCCTGAGCAAGTCCGCTGCTGAAACAACATTGACAGCGTTGCAAGCTGCAAAAAGAAATGGCTGTGTTGTCAGCTATGATTTAAACTATCGGGCCAAACTATGGTCCACTGCCGAGGCACAAAAGTGCCAGACGCCCCTGATGAAGTACGTTGATATTCTCATCACCACTGAGGAAGACACGGACCGGGTATTTGGCCTCAAGGGGAAAAACTTCGAGGAAACAGCACGCCGATTGGCGGAAAGCTTCGGTTTCAAAATCGTCGCTATAACCCTGAGGGGTGACCTTTCGGTATGGCGGAACACCTGGACGGCCATTGCAGCCTCCGGCGGCAAAATTTACCGTGACCGTACCTACGAGGTAGAGATAGTTGACCGGGTAGGCGCCGGCGACTCCTTCGCCGCCGGTTTCTTATACGGCTACCTGACCTCCGGAATCAAAAAAGGCCTGCAATTCGGCAATGCCGCAGCCGCTCTCAAGCATACCATCCCGGGAGACCTGAACTGGAGCACACTGCAGGAAGTGACGGCAATGGTCGAGGGTTCAGGACTGCGCATCGTGAGATAAGACCATGCCTGATATTGCCGATACGCTTAAAATAATCGAAGATTGCGGCCTGGTAGCTGTCATCAGGGCAGGCAGCGCTGAACAGGCCGTGCATATCGCCCTTGCTGTAGCAGCGGGAGGCGTACTGCCTATCGAGATCACCATGACCGTGCCGGACGCTATAGACGTTATCAGGCAAGCTGCTAAAAAACTGCCGGGCGATATCCTTATAGGAGCCGGCACGGTACTCGACGTCAGCACCGCTGTCATGGCAATCAGGGCCGGGGCCGAATTCATCGTAAGCCCATCACTGGAACCCGATATAGTCAAAGTATGCAGGAAAATGGGCAAGGTTGCCATACCAGGCGCTTTCACCCCAACTGAAATCGTTGCTGCTATCCGCGCCGGCGCAGACATAATCAAGCTCTTCCCGGCCTCAATCGGGGGACCTGACCTGATCAAAGATCTGCGCGGGCCTTTCCCTGAGCTTAAACTGATGCCAACCGGCGGCGTAACACTTGAAAACGCCGGAGATTTTATCCGGGCCGGGGCGGCGGCGGTAGCCGTGGGTGGTAATCTTGTGAATAAGCAGGCTGTAGCGCAGGGAGATTACACAACCATAACCGAAACCGCCCGTAAATTTACTGCCGCCATTTTAGAAGCCCGGGGGCTGACGCCCGGTTTAAATCTGACGACCCAGGCGGATCAGGCGGGCAATTCCGGATAAATCGCCCCACCCTGGGGGAAAATTATAACTTTCGCCTTCGGGTAAATCGCAGCTGCCGTCTTTAATGCCTCGTCGAAATCGCTGAAGAACTGTACACCCGGCAGCATTCCTCGAACTTGGCCGGCGATAGTGGGGGCATAGATAAACATCCTGTTGCGCAGCAGCGCCCTCAGCATAAAGTACGTAGAGAAGCGTTCCTCAGGCGAAACCCCCGGCGTCGATATACGTGAAACCAGCATCCCCAACAACCAGACGATGGGTTTCCAGATAAACGCCGGCAGGCCGGAGAGCCTGAGGCGGGGCACCTTCATATTGCCCAGTCCTTCCTCGCATATGAGGGCGGCAATAATCACCCCACCCGGCCTGGCCGAGAATAGCACGTTGGCGGCCGCTTTGATACCCTGCCTGAGATCGATATCCATGGGGAACGAGTCAGTGATGACCACATCGGCCTGGGCCGGTATCTTAACTCGGAAAACCTGCCTCGCCAAAATAACTCCCTCCCGGTGCGCACCGATGGGGTCACCGGCCACAATTCCCACTACCTGCATGCCAGCATTCAGAACCGTGTTAACAATGAAAGTATCACCCTTAAGCATTCCGGCGGCCTGCTCTAAATCAAAGCGCATGGGGTTGCTGTCGGGGTCCGTGCCCAACAGGAAGAAGTACCTGGGATCGGCGCAGATGGCATGGTTACGTGATATGCTTTCCACCCCAGCTACCCCGGGCAAGATGTTTTTGAGCCCTCCGCCGAAACCGGCATGCGGGTGGGGTTCGATCGTACCTATCAACACGCGAAAATCGGCTTCGGCCACCGTCCTGTTTATGTAAACAGGGGTCCCTCTATCTGTTTTACCTATGTAAACCATCCGTGCGCTGTCGCGGCAGTCATGGCTCTCCCATTTAACCCTTGCCAGCGCTTCTTTGCCCACTTTCTTCCCCATGTCATCCAGTTCCATTACCCGGTGCAGGCCAGGAGCGGCAACTAATGTTATATCTTCGCGGTTAACGCCAGCGCTCTCAAGAGTATCCAGTATCTTGCCGACCAGCAGGTGGGCAGGGGTGGGCCTCGATATGTCATCCACCACGATGGCCACCTTCTTCTTCCCCCTTGCGACCACATCAAGGGGCGGACTACCGGTTGGCTGAGAAAGCGCTTTTTCCAGAGCCTCAGAGACTTCCGCAACCGGAGTCAATGAGGCCGGGGTAAACCTGCCCATCAATTCCCAGCCTTCGGGAAGGCTAAAGGCCAGCGAATCCGCCGCACCCCACGGTATTTTTTGCAAATTCGTATCCGTCATGGTTTACCTGTCCCGACTAAATTACGCAGGTTGACCCGGGCTCCAGCACTGCCAGCTTCGCCGACAATTTGATTGACCTCAGTGTTTTGGAATCGAGCACCTTGCCTTTTACCTGGTAGTGCACCGGCACCACAACTTTCGGTTTTAACTCCTCAGCGAACCTGATGACATCCGGAATCTCCATACCATCCTTACCTATGAAAGGATAGTTGGAACAGGCAACCTGCAAGAAAGCAACATCAATCTCAATGCCGGTCAATGCTTTCCTGATAAGTGGGGTATAACGCGTATCGCCACAGAAATAAAAGGTCTGTTCCCCTTTGACCACAAATCCGATGGCATCCGGGGCGAAGGGATGGTCCGCAGGCACAGCCAGTATTTTCAGCCCTTTGTATTCACAGGATTCTCCGGGCAGAAGAGCTTTCAGATTCTTCAGTCCACGTTTTCTCGCCCTCTCCACGGCTTTTTTCGAGCCGATTATTTCGCTGCCCAGCCTGGCTGCCAGCTTGATGGCAGGGTCCGACCAGTGGTCGATGTGATTATGAGAGACCAGCATCAAATCCAGGTTATCTATTTTTTCAGGATCCATGGACACCGGCACCGCCCTGATAAACTCGAATTGACCCCACCAGGGATCAGTCATCATACTGATACCGGACATACGAATAAGCAATGTGCTCTGGCCGATTAAACTGACTTCCATGCTTTATACCTCATGGTGTTATTATAGCCTTCATATAAACGTCCGACAGCAGTGCCTCGCCGGCCTGTTCAATTTTGTAGCTATGCGTAACTATTTTTTCCAGCGGAATGCCCCTTTTCATGGCAAGCTCCATCAACTTCAGCGCGTTATCGAACGACTGGGGAGGGCACGACCACTGCCCGACCAGGATAACGTCTTTAAAGCAGAGGTGCATAAAAGGATTTATCGTAGTAGTGCCTGTATCAAGGAAATTACCCAGCTCAACGAACGTACCGCCGCGGCGCAGCATACTTAGCCCCTGGGGTACAGCATGAGGAGATCCGGTACAGTCCACCACCATGTCCGGGCCAACTTCGCCCGGAGTGAGAGAAAGCACATAAAACGCACGCTCATCCGCATCCGGCATTTCTTCGATGTTAACGATATGGTCAAAGACACCCAATTCTCCAGCTAATTTTAATCTCTCCTTTATGCCTCCCACAAGTATCACGCGATAAGCACCGGCCAGCCGTGCGGTAATCCCGGCTGCCATGCCAATCGGCCCGGAACCAAGGATAACCGCAGTATCTCCCGGTCCAAAACCCTCTTTGAGAACGGGATAGGGCATCATGCCTTTGCGAACGCCGATAGTAGCTGCAAATATGTCGGTGAGCACAGCCACTTTATCCGGCATATCATCCGGGATTTTATATACCCATACTCCGGGTAGAAGGTAACAATACTCAGCATAACCTCCGAAAAGATGGGGAGGGTCCGCTGCGCACATATTCTGGCCATACCCTTTGGCATTAGGACAGAGCGTGGCCGCGTGATTGGACGGCAGGAAGCGGCAATACCAGCACTCCCCGCAGGGGATTCCTGCATACCAAGTCACACGATCTCCGACCTTGATCTCTCCGCCCTGCACGGCCATTTTCCTTTTAGCTTCGTCACCTATCTCTTCGATGATGCCGAGGTTTTCATGGCCAAGTATCAAAGGACGTTTCACAAAAAGCGGAGCGGGCGGCAGGCCGTGAAAAAGGTGCTTATCCGTGCCGCAAATGCCGCACATCTTCATCTTTACCAGCGCACTATCTTTAGATATCGTAGGTTTGGGAAACGACTGCACCTCAATTTTTTCGAATTCCGTCATTACGGCAGCTTTTACTTTATCTGCGGGCATGGATATTAACCTCCTCTGCTATAAATCCTGTTACGTATTGGACTTTTTCTTCATCTGGTAGTCGTAGGCTACAATGGAAGACTGAATGTCATCTTTGGCCGGTTTCCAGCCCAGTACCTCTTTGGCTCGCGAATTGTCGAATACATAGTCGCGCAGTGCTATTTCCAGATGCTGGGGTTCTATCGGAGAAACATGCAAAGCAGCTAATACTGCGACTATCGCCCGCGCCACTGCGGCATTTATGATTATGAATTTGGGCGGCTTACCTGCATGTTTATAGAGAGCTTCCGCCATAGCTCTTAAAGTCGGAACGTTATCACTGCCAAGGTTCAGCACTGCTCCTTTTGACCGTGGATTTTCCAGGGCAAGGAAAAATGCGTTTGAAACGTCATCAACATCGACCATCTGCAACCTGGTCCTGCCGCCGCCGGGCAGCAGTGTGGCTTTTCCCAGCGAAATCCCCTCCATCTGTGAGACAAGAAAGGGCTCGTTTTGACCCGGACCGTTGATAGTGGGCGGCCGGAAGACCGTAATGTCCAGGCCCCTTGCTAAATAATCCCAGCAAAGATTCTCGCTTTCAACTTTGTCCCTGCCGTACTGGCAGACCGGTGCAATGGGTGCTGCCTCTGTGCAGGGAACGGGTACAGCTATTCCATAAACCTCCACAGAAGAAGTATAAATGAACTTCTTTACCCCGTTCTCCAGTGCTGCCTCCAGCGCATTCTCAGTGCCGCGTACATTCACATCGTGCATCCGCTTCTGGTCCCGCTCGAACTGTGCCAGTGCAGCGGCCAGGTGAAATACCGCCTGGCAACCGGCCGTGGCCTGTTTAACTGTGTTGAGATCCGTAACATCGCCTTTATATTCCTTGAAGGCAGCATCGCTTATTCCGGAACCTGTGATATCCAACCCGGCAACCTCATGCCCTTTTTCTATTGCAGCCCTGACCATATTCCGGCCGAGGTATCCAGAGCTCCCCGTTACAAGTATTTTCATATGCAACTCCTTTTGCGTCGATGCAACACTATGAATTTGTAATCCGGTACCTTATAACCCGGAAATGATCTCAGGCTTCCACTTCAAGTTGAACCTTCTCGACCTTGTTGAAATCACGCACATAGAAAAAGGATGCAGCAAAGAATAAAGCTGCCGCGACTACAAGAAATATAGGAAGCGTCAGCATGGCCGTCTGAAGATTCGAAGCGTCTGAAATCGAACCTATCACGATGGGCCCCAGTGAGCCACCCAGCAGGTTCATACACAGCACTGCAATGGCGTAGGACATGCCCCGCAGACCGGGATGTACCACTTCCTGTACCACGGCCAAACCGGCCGGCGCAAAGGTGGTGATCATTACTCCCATGACAATAAGTACTGCGTACTGCGCATCGCCGGTTAAGGAGAATGCGGCGAATACCAGCAATGCGGAAATGAGTGTGGTTATGGCGGCAAAGAGCGGGCGGGAGTTCAGTTTTTTCTTTACCCAGCTGTCCGAAAGAAACCCGCCTATGAAGAAACCCACCATAGAGAGTACCAGCACCAGGCTGGCCTTAAGGCTGGCCTGGTCCTGCGGCATGCCGCTTATGCGGTGAAAATAGCTGGGGAGCCAGGTGGATATCGCCGTGACTACAAAGATCACACCTGCAAAACCAAGGTAGGTGAGTATCAGAGTCGGCGTGCCCAGGAATTCTTTTGCCACGTCCTTAGCCTTCATCCTGAACTTGGAAGCTGCTTCAGTGCCGGACCCGGCAACCGTTTTCTCCAGCGGCACCGACTTATAATCCTTGGCAAAGAAGAAAAGGATAGCCGCGATCAAGCCGGGTATGGCCACTATACCGAAGGCGTGCCGCCATCCCAGGTTTACAGCTATGATACCGCCGAGCGCCACACCGATCGCCATGCCCAGCGGCTGCGCTGCATTCCAGATGCCGAAGATCCGCGCTCGCTTTTCAAGGGGATAAAGCCAGGAAAGCATGGCTGCGCCGGCCGGGCCATAACCGGCTTCACCGACTCCGATGATGGTCCTGGTGGTGAGCAGTTGCCTGAAATTGAGGACGAAGGCACCGGCAAACGAAGCTAAGCTCCAGATGATCGAGAGGATGCCTATGCTTTTCTTACGGCTCCAGCGGTCGACCAAAATAGACGCAGGTAAAACGCAGATAACGGCGGCCCAGTAAAACATCGAGATCAACATGCCGCACTCAAAATCGGAAATACCCCAGTCCTTCTGGATATAAGGGAAAAGCGATGAGATCACCATTCTATCCGCCTGATCACATAGCATCAATATGAATAGAAGAATGAATATATAGTTCCTCTGGCCGTTGGTCACCGTTTGTTCAGTCGCGACTTTACTATTGTCCATTTAGTAAACCTACCTCTTTCTTCGGATTATTATTGTGACCGGCATATCACAGATTGGGCCTATAATCGTTCGTAAGCTATGAGTGTTGTCATTTTATTCAACTACTCAGTTGTCAGCTACCGTTACCACGCAGCCCTTATCAGCTTCCGAAACCAGTGCCGCATATTTCCTGAGGTGCCCGCTCAACTTCCTTTGCGGCGGCTTCCAGGCAGCTTTACG
>CAIMUM010000141.1 GCA_903844685.1 uncultured Dehalococcoidia bacterium | reverse complement strand
GATAGCTGGCCCGGAATACTGGTATGAAATCGTTATTTTCAGCTTATCGCCGATAGTAACCGGCACTTGCTTGGGGGTGGTATTCATATAACCCTGGGGGAGATAAATCCCACCCTGCATGGTATAGAAATTCTGGGTGTCCGGATCAAAGTAGACGGATTGACCCGTCTGCGGATCGAGGTACCATCCCCGAATATATGAAGATGATTCAGCCTGTAGTGGCTTGATAACCCCCAGGTTTAATTCCAATGTTTTCATAATTTCCTCCTAGACTTTAGAAAAATCTGCGATCTGAAACTGGCTTACCTGCGGTGTTAAAACGGCAACAGCAATATCTTTTGTCATCAGATCATCCTGCACCCACTGACTGCCATCCCAGTGCCAGCTCCAAGCTGTTACTTTCACATTCTTCGACGGCATGGTAAACCAGCCTCGAAATATCACAGTCTGACCGGGCGACACCAGAAGGTAGTCAAACTGGAAAGGAACGCTGGTGGAGTCATACCCAGCGGTCACCGCGATATTCCAGTCGTTACTGTCAATGTTTTTCACGCTGACATCAATAATGACCGTATCTCCCACCGCAGCACTCGAAGGCGCATCAATTTTTATAATATCAGCGTACATTTACCTCTTTCCTTCATTTGGAGTTTCCGGTGATTTGGATAATGGAAAGCTGCCATCACCTAATTTCGCGGCAATGCGGTTGCCAATCGCATCTACCCCGGCGCCACCGAGAAAGGCATAGAATAAATCCAGTACGGTCACCATTGTATGCGTGAACTGGTAACCTACCGCAAAAATAATGGCTGCAATCAGCGTCCGAATGGCTGAGCCTCCGAATTTGCGGGCGTCAAATGGATCATCGGACGCCATCCATCCCATCAGAGCCGAAAATAGGCCGCCGGCTAAAGCCGCGAGCGCCACATAAACCCTATCCATGCTTTTACCTCCTAAATCGCCTTGATTTCATTAAGATATTCATCGAGAGCTTCCACATCGACGGGCGAGTCAGTCACAAATTTATCCCGGTCATCCACGATTCCCCAGCACTCGTCGTTGTAGCGGTCCCAGAAAGCCCAGGTCATCTGCTGCTTTTTTGCCCAGGTTTCACAGATCGGCCCGATATCGTTATAAGCCGGCAGGTAGATACAATGTCCACCCCATGATCCCGGATTAGCCCCCGGGCCGCTCGTGATATCCCAGGGCTGTCCCGATTCAAATTGTGCCTGTGCCGAGACAGGAAGCTGCAGTCCTGCAATCGCACCATTGAGCAGGTAAATTGCCGCTAATACCTCGGGGTGATTGAGTGAAGTGATCTCGCCAAAGGCATAAATGTTATAAGTTTGTCCCGCGGCCTTCCATCCCTTTCGCCAGGCTGTCAGCGAATTAAGTATGTTTAACCCTCTGTCAGGGTGTTTGTTCAGGCAGCCGCCAGCCCCCTGCTCTTTCCAATACTCGTTAAGCACATTGCTGTCGGAGATTGGGATAGCCTTTTTTTGCTCGAAGCATTCCAAACGTAATGTCTGATTGGCCCGGGCGGCGATTACACAATCTCCCCATTTATTGTTACCAAACAACAGCAGCGGGATTGGTGCGGGCAGCGCCGTATCGCAGTCAAAAATATTAGGTATGGGCGGCAGTTCCCTCATCTTCAGGATGGTTTGAAGCTGTAATGTCCTTTGGTCATACGTTGCCGGTAGTT
>CAIMUM010000140.1 GCA_903844685.1 uncultured Dehalococcoidia bacterium | reverse complement strand
TCGGGATGGAAGACGGATGGCGCTTCCACTCCCATCACCAGGTTTACCTGCTCGGTTTCCCGGTATTCGATTACCGTCCGCGGGACGGCCTGCTCAACGTTGCTGGCCCTGTACTCCGGTGCCATGCCCTTCTGCCAGTCCCCGGTGGCCTGACGAAGAAGCTCTATAGCTCCATCGGTTTCAAAATTGCCTGCCATGCTCACCAGCATGTTGTTGGGCGTGTAATAGTTTTTAAGAATATAAAGCATTTGCTCACGCGTAATGGCGCTAACCGTCTCCTTGCTGCCGGCCACATCCCTGCCCATTGCTTTGCCCGGCCACATGAGCTCGTCGTATATCATCCCCACCCGCTGCTGCGGGGAATCGAGGCTCATATTGATCTCTTCAATAATAACCTGCCTTTCTTTATCTACATCTTCTGCGCGGAAGAGCGGGTTGCGCAGCAGGTCTATAATCACGTCCACCGCTATCTCAAAGTGCTCGCTGGCCAGCTTGCACCAGTAAGAGGTGATCTCGCGGTCGGTCCCTCCGTTCATGACACCCCCCACACCTTCAATGGCCTCGCTTATCTCGTAAGAACTCGGCCGCTTGCGCGTGCCTTTGAAACACATGTGCTCAATGAAATGTGAGATGCCCGCCACACCATCATGCTCGTAGCAGCTCCCGGCCGTGACAAAAAACAGCACGGATACCGACCTGGTGTGAGGCATAGGACAGGTAATGACCTTCAGCCCGTTATCGAGTATGTCTTTCTTATATTCCATAATTCCCTGCCTGTTCTGTCAAATGCTTTTCCCGGTAAACTCCAATTATAGCAAATTCAAATTGGCCGGGGTACGTGCTATAATCTATTTACAGAAACGTTTCAATCGTAGTTAAGGTACGAAATAAACTCGGGGTTTGAAGATATGGATACTGGAACCTGGAAAGTGAAAACGGGCCTTGCGCAGATGCTCAAGGGCGGGGTGATCATGGACGTGGTCACCGCGGACCACGCCAAAATAGCCGAGGACTCCGGCGCCTGCGCCGTGATGGCCCTCGAGCGCGTGCCGGCGGATATCCGCGCGGCCGGCGGCGTGGCCAGGATGTCCGACCCCACCGTCATTACCGCTATTATGAAGGCTGTCAGCATACCCGTGATGGCTAAATGCCGCATCGGCCATTTCGTGGAGGCGCAGGTGCTGCAGGCCCTGGGTGTTGATTTTATCGATGAGTCGGAGGTGCTGACCCCCGCCGATGAAAGCCACCACATCTGGAAGCACGACTTCAAGGTCCCCTTCGTCTGCGGCTGCCGCGACCTGGGCGAGGCGCTGCGCAGGCTGTCTGAAGGCGCCGCCATGATACGCACCAAGGGTGAAGCCGGCACCGGCAACATCGTGGAGGCGGTCCGCCATATGCGCTCGGTGCAGGGCTCCCTGCGCCGGCTGCAATCCATGAGCGCCGACGAACTGCCCGCCGAGGCCAAGGCGCTGGGCGCGCCGCTCGACCTTGTCATCGAGGTGCACAATACCGGCAAACTGCCGGTGGTCAATTTCGCCGCCGGCGGTGTGGCGACGCCCGCCGACGCCGCGCTGATGATGCAACTCGGCGCCGAAGGGGTATTCGTCGGCTCGGGTATCTTCAAGTCCAGCGACCCGGAAGCCCGCGCTAAAGCTATCGTGAAAGCGGTCACGCATTTCAACGACCCCGCCATCATCGCCGAGGTATCCAAATCCCTGGGCGGCGCCATGCCCGGGATCGAGATAAAAAGCATACCTGAAGACAGCCTGCTTGCTACCCGCGGATGGTAATTTATAAGTTGTGTTCACTGAAACCGCTACAACCGGCCTCAAATCCGGCAGGAGGGCATCTTGCAGACAGTAAACACCGATGATATCCATTCGCTGCTGGCCGTCATGCCCCCGCATGTAGCCTCCGATCTCAAGAAAGACCTGGGCAACGGCGAATTGCTGGAGGTCGTCATGGACCTCGGCCGGCTGCCGGAAGCGCGTTTTCCCGGCCGCGAGGTGTTTATAGGTGACCACGAGGTGACGGATGCCGATATACAGCATGTCACGGGCCTCATCGGCGCCTTCAGCGGGGACAACCGCGCCGGTCTCACGCGCACGCTGCACCGCATCTCGGCCATCCGCAACCGCGAGGGCAAGATCGTCGGGCTCACCTGCCGCGTCGGCCGCGCCGTTATGGGCACGGCTAAGATAATCCAGGACCTGGTGGAAACGGGTAAGAATGTGCTGCTGATGGGCCCGCCGGGCATAGGCAAAACCACCATCCTGCGCGAAACCGCCCGTGTGCTGGCCGATGATTTAAAAAAACGCGTCATAGTTGTAGATACGTCCAACGAGATCGCCGGCGACGGCGATATACCCCACCCCGCCATAGGCCACGCCAGGCGCATGCAGGTGCCGATGCCCACCCTTCAGCATGCCGTGATGATCGAGGCGGTGGAGAACCACATGCCGGAGGTCATCATCATCGACGAGATCGGCACCAGCCTTGAGGCGGATGCGGCCCGCACCATCGCGGAGCGCGGCGTCCAGTTAGTAGGCACGGCCCACGGCAACAGCCTGGAGAACCTGCTGATGAACCCCACGCTGTCGGACCTTATCGGCGGTATCCAGACGGTGACCCTGGGGGACGAGGAGGCGCGCCGCCGGCATACGCAGAAATCGGTGTTGGAAAGAAAGGCCCCGCCCACCTTCGACATCGTGGTGGAGATACAGGAGCGCTACAAGGTGCTGGTGCACGAGAACGTGGCAAACTCTGTGGACTCGCTGCTGCACAATCAGGATACCAGCTCCGAAGTACGCTGGCTGGACCAGGATGGCCAGATGGTGAAGGAGCAGAAGTCGGCCACACATGAGAATCACGGCAGAGCGGATACCGGCAGGAAGCGGCTGAATATCTTCCTTTTCGGCATCAACCGCCCGATATTAGAGCAGGCGGCCCATGAGAAGGGGCTGGACATCAATATCACCGATGATATGAGTCGGTCCAACCTGGTGATAACCACCAAGAACTACTTCCGCCGCAAGCCGCAGAAGCTCCGTGACGCTGAGATACAGGGGATACCAGTGTACGCCATCCGCGGCAACAGCCTGCAGCAATTGCGTCACTGCCTGGACAGCATCTACACCGGCCCGCGGGACGAGGTCATGGATTCCGCCATGGAAGAGGCCATGACGGCCATCGAGCAGGTGAAGAACGGCAGGGAGGAGGTCGAGTTGAGCCCGCAGAATGCCTTTATCAGGCGTCTCCAGCATTTGCTGGCCGAAAGGCACGACGTAAACTCCCTGAGCGCCGGCCGGGAACCCGGCAGGCGTGTGAAAATAGTCAATAACTGAGCAGTCATAATTGGCAGGAGCTATGCAGGCACATCCCGGCTTCTTGATAACTTTCGAGGGCGGCGAGGGCTGCGGCAAGAGTACGCAGGCCAGGCTGCTCTATAAAAAATTACAGCAGCACAACATCGCTTCGCTGCTGACGCAGGAGCCCGGGGGCACACCGCTGGGCAACAAAATCCGCTCGCTGCTCAAGGACAAACGCGATTTCACCATCAGCCCGCTCAGCGAACTGTTCCTCTTCTCCGCCTGCCGCAGCCAGCTCGTACAGGATGTAATACGTCCGGCCATGGATGCAGGCCGGGTGGTGGTTTGCGACCGCTTCTGCGATTCCACGGTGGTTTACCAGGGTTTCGCCAGGGGTCTGGACCTGCATCTCATAGATTTAGTCAACACCTCCGCCACGGGCGGGCTGAAGCCCGATGTCACGATATTGCTGGATATATCGCCGGAACAGGGCCTGCAGCGTAAAAAGAAGGTCCACGAGGACCGCTTCGACTCTGAGGAGCTGTCCTTCCACCAAAGCATACGCCAAGGCTACCTCGACCTGGCAGCCAAAGAGCCCGGCCGCTGGCTGGTACTGCAGGCCGGCCTGCCCGTCAATAAGCTCAGCCAATTGGCCTGGGAATACGTCCGGCCTCTGGTAGCCCACGGCCGCTGATACTGCTTCGATTTTACATGGGCTGAAGCGTGGTTCGCAGCATTGAAAAAGGCTAATAACGCTATTTTTAAACAACCCAACCATGATGAAGAGTCATCTCTTTACGCGGAGGGATACCGCCGTATCGCCGGCTTTGACGAAGCCGGCCGGGGCGCGCTGGCCGGACCGGTGGTGGCAGCGGCGGTTATATTGCCCCGCGAGCCGGGTTTCAACTGGATACCCCTGGTTAAGGACAGCAAGCTGCTGACCGGGAAGGCGCGTGAACGTATTTTCGGCCTGATGCGGGACAGCGGCATCGAGATCGGCATCGGCATTGTCCCACCTCAGATCATCGACAGCATCAATATCCTCAACGCGACCAAAAAGGCCATGCTGTCGGCCCTGCAGGCGCTTGCTCATCCGCCCGATTACCTGCTGATCGACGCGCTTGTCCTGCCGGGACTGCGCATCCGGCAAAAGGGCATCGTCAGGGGAGACCGCACGGTGCTCAGCATCGCCTGCGCGTCCATCGCCGCCAAGGTAACACGTGACCATATCATGCTGGAGCTTGACGCCGACTATCCTCAATATGGGTTCTGCAGCCACAAAGGCTACGGGACGGCGCGCCACCTGGACTGCCTTCGCAGGCACGGCGCCTGCGAAGCCCACCGACTGACCTTTGCCCCCGTGCGCGACCTGGCGAGGCTGATATGAAAAAACAGGAATCGGGCAGGCTGGGCGAGCAATTAGCCTGCGCCGCCCTCAAGAAAAAAGGCTATAAAATCATCGAGACCAACTACCGCTGCCGCCTGGGGGAGATCGATATCATCGCCCTGCACAAGGGTTGCCTGGTTTTCATCGAGGTGCGCAGCAAGACCGGCAATGCGTTCGGCACACCCGAGGAATCGGTGACGGCGCAGAAGAAGCAACGGCTGATCTCGACAGCAATGGATTACTTGAGCAGCCACCGGGACCTGCCGGAAAACTGGCGCATCGATTTCGTCGCCGTGGAACTGGACCCGCTTACCAATAAGGCCACCCGCATCGAGATCATCGAAAACGCCGTGGAATAGTATATATGCCTGAATTAAGTGTCATATTTCTGTTATAATTCGTGCCCGGGACTTAATAATACAGAAACATACCCAAAATAGGATATTTTTAAGTATTATGTCAGACGCAGGCAATTGACTACTTCAGGTCTTGTTTGGCGGGTGCTGCTGGGCATGCTGGTTCTGGCAGGTATCTGGGTAACCAGCCTGTACAGCGACATCCTTTTTCACGTAATCGTCGAGATCTTTATTCTCGTGATGTGTTTCAGCATATTCATTGTGGCCTGGAACACACGTAATTATACGGATAACATCTATTTTACATTCCTGGGCATCGTGTACCTGTTTGTCGGCGTGGTGGAGCTTTTTCATGCTCTAACCAATGACGGCCTTGCCTTTTTCAATGGATATAGCTCTGATTTGAATCTTCAGCTCTGGATCGCGGCCCGCTACCTGCAGAGCATTTCATTTATCATCGCCATCTTTTTTATCTATCGCCGGCTCCGGGTCAGGCTGACCGTCTCAACTTATACCATTGCGACAGTGTTGATACTGCTGTCCATATTCATATGGAGAATTTTCCCCGGTTGCTACATAACAGGACAGGGCTTCACCCTGTTTGCCATAATCAGCCAGTGCATCATCGCTGCCATCTTTTTAGCCTCGGGCTTTTGGCTATGGGTAGCCAGGAGACATTTCGACCGCATGGTAATCATTTACCTGCTGCTTTCAGTTGCCTTCGCAATTCTCGCGGAATCAGTCAACGCAGTTAATCACCTGCTATACCTGGCTTCATTCTTCATGATCTACCGCGCTATAGTTGTGAGCGGACTGCTTAAACCATACGAAGTCCTATTCCGCAACCTGGCACAAAGCCGCGACCTGCTGAAGAAGGAACATGCCAAGTTACAAAACCTGCTGGATATCGAGGAATCCATCCTGGTTGCCGTGGACAAAGATGAAAAGATCACCCTGGTAAACCGTAAAACAAGTGAGGTATTCGGCGCACCTGAAAATGAGATGCTGGGTAAGCCCTGGTTCGATACTTACCTGCCCGCCCGGGTGTGCGAAAAAGCTAAAGAAGGTTACCGCAAGATGCTGGCAGGCCAGGTACAATTGGTTAAATACATGGAAAGGCCGGTTTTAATCGCCAGCGGAGAGCAACGCAATATGGCCTGGCATAACGCGCTCATCCGTGATGAAAAGGGAGTGGCTATCGGCACCTTCAGCTCCGGCCATGACATCACCGAGCAGAAACAGGCCGAGGACCTTTTCAAGGTTATGTTCAACCGGTCACCTGTCGGCATGTTTATTACGGAAAAGGGAAATTTCAGTCTGGTTAACCCGCAGTTCTGTAAATATGCGGGCTACACTGCTGATGAGCTGATCGGCAGGCGATCGTTATCCCTGGTTCTACCGGAGGATATGGGCAGGGTAAGGCAGGATGCCATCAGGGCTCTGAAAACTTCAAAAGATCAATTCAGCACTTACGACTACCGGGTAAAAACCAGGGACGGCGGTATCAAGTGGTTCATGGAATCCGTAACCTCCATACACTACGGCGGACAGCGCGCTACGCTGGGAACAGTCATTGATGTCTCGGAAAGGAGGGAGAACGAGGATCTTTTCAAATCGCTTTCCCTCATGGATGACCTGACCGGACTGTATAACCGGCGCGGCTTCCTTACGCTTGCCGCCAAGCAGCTCCAGTTGAGCTACCGCATGGACAGGGGCGTCACCATCCTCTTTGCCGATGTGGACCGGCTGAAAATGATAAACGACAGCTTCGGCCATGTTGAAGGCGATACCGCCCTGGTAGCCACAGCCAACCTGTTCAAGGAGACGTTCCGCGAGGCGGATATCGTCGGACGTATCATGGGCGATGAATTCGCAGTGTTCATGACCGGCGCGGATGACGAATACGCCTCAACGGTAATATCACGTCTTCAAAGCAAATTAGAAGGTTTCAACGCCGTTTCCGGTAAGCCCTACAAGCTTTCCCTGAGCTTCGGCCTGGCCAGCAGTGCGGCAGGCGAACCCTGCAACCTCGGCGAACTGCTGGATACCGCAGACCGCTTCATGTATAAAAGCAAGAACGAAAACCGCTGAGCCGGCCGCCGGCGGCGTCCCTATTCCAGCGCTTCCATGGCGATGCAGCTGTGAGCCATCGAGGCCCCCGCACTCATGGTAATGGAGACAAAAATCGCTTCGGCGATCTGTTCATCCGTGGCCCCGGCCTTTTTGGCGCCTTTTACGTGGCCTTCGATGCAATAGGGACACCTGGTGATATGAGCGCAGGCCACCGCGATGAGCTCCTTGGTTTTCTTGTCTAAGCTGCCGTCGGCGAATACCTTGGCGTCGGCATCCAGGAAGGCCTTCATTATCTCCGGCTTGAGCGCGTACATCTTGGCGGCCTTCTCGATGTCCTTTTTCCCGTAAAATTGATCTTTCATTAATTCCTCCGGTTTAATTCATCCTTTTCTGTAGGGGCGTAGCTTTAGCTGCGCCCGGTCTTGCGGGCGGGTTTAAAAACCCGCCCCTACAATTTTAAACGCGTACGCTGCATAATCTCCAACTTGGCGTCCTGCGGTAGGTCATCGAAATAGGCGCAGTAGCCCGCGACCCTGACCACCAGGCCCGGGTACTTGCCCGGGTGCCGGTAGGCATCCTCCAGCATCGCGGGGTCAAGCACGTTGACCTGCACCTCCATGCCGCCCTTCTCGAAAAATCCCCTCACCAGGGCGGCCAGTAGCGCGGTGCCGCGCTCACCATCGAGCGTGGCCGGGTCGAAACGCAGGTTCAGGGCATAGCCGTTGGGAGACAAACGGGGTTCGATACAGGCGGCTGAATTGAGCAGGGCGGTCGGCCCCAGCCTGTCTCTGCCGTTAGCGGCCCCGATGCTGGCGGCGAACGGTTCGCCTGCCTTCCGCCCGCTGGGCAGAGCCCCCACCAGGCCGCCGAAAGCTACGTGGCAGGTGACCGAATAAAAGCCCGGCACATAGTTCCCGCCGCGTGTATTCTTATATCTACCCAACGCATTGTAAAAGATCTCCGCGGTCTTCCTGGCATAGCCGTCGGGCAATTCATTATCGTTCCCATACTTGGGAACGGAGATAAGCTCCGCCCTCAACTCGGGATAAGCTACAAAGTCGGCTCTAAGCGCTTTCAGCACCCGGCCCATGCTGTATTTCCCTTTGCGGAAGACCAGCTCATCCAGGGCGGATAGTGAGTCGGCCACGTCGGCTACCCCCACTCCCTGTACGCCGCTGGAGTTATATAAAGCGCCGCCCGCCGTGACATCCCTGCCCGATTCTATGCAGCCGTCAACCAGCATGGACGAAAAAGCCGTGGGATGATAGTCGCGGTTGCCTTTCTCCAGCACCTGGATATCCGTCACCAGCCGGCCCGCCAGGTAATTTACCTGCGCCTTAAACGCTTCAATCACATCATCAATGGAACGGAATTTAGCAGGATCGCCCGTGGCAGCGCCCTCGCGGCGCGGGTTGCCGAAGCGCCTCCCCCGGTTGAGCGCCATCTCCAGGCAGACCGGCAAATTCACCAGCGCGGCGTCCGTGGAGAGAAAGCTCTTGCCGGGCAGCGCCAGCTCCACGCAGCCTACCACCGCGTAATCCCTGGCCTCCTCCTCGGGATAGCCGTTGGCAACCAGGGAGCTTATGGAAGCTTCGTCATTGAAAAGCGCGGGAACGCCGTTTCCTTTCTTGGCCACCTCGACTGCCCTGTCTAAGTAGCGGTCGGGCGAACCCCTGTGCACGCGGGCCTGGTAGTTGGGATCGCGCAGCCCGGACTCCTCCATTACGTCCAGCATGATATAGGTCAGCTCGTTGGTGGAGTCCCTGCCATCCCTGTCCATGCCGCCGATGATGCCGGCCTGCACCACCAGGTAGCCGCCGTGGTACTGGCTGACGCTCTCCGAGAGCAGGAAAACGTGTTCGGCGGCCTTGGCCGAGAAGCAGAGCAGCAGCTCCCTGGCCTTCTCCGGCGTTATACGGCCGTTCTCCAGGTCGTCCCGGTAATACGGGTAGAGGTACTGGTCCAGCCTGCCGAAGGAAACCGCCGAATTTATCCCCTCCAGGCAAACCGCCATATGGGTCAGCCACAGCGACTGTAAAGCCTCGTACAGCGTGTTTGCCGGGTTCAGCGGAACTCGCCGGCAGATACGGGATATCTCAAGCAGCCCGGCGCGCCTTTCAGCATCGTTTTCTTCCCCCGCCATCCTCTCTGCTTCATCTGCCACACGCGCGGCATAATCCAGTAACCCCTCGCAGACTATTCCGGCCGCTTTATAAAGATCGCCCTCTTTTCCGGACATCGAGTCAAGGTAGCCCCGCACTCCCAGCCTGAGCATCTTTTCGTAGTTGGGCAGGAAGTGCCCGATGCCGCCCGCCTCGTTTATCAGGTAAAAGGTGGCCTTTAGCTGTTCGCCGGCGTATTTAAAGAATTTGCCCAGGTGCGGATAGAACGCCCGGAACGGCATATTCCTGAAAAGCCAGTACGGGAGGATATCGAAGAGCAGCTTCAGCCGGTCCCTCCAGGGCATCAGCAGGGGCGTGGTCTTCCTTTTATCTATCCACGGCAGCTCCGTGCCCATGAAGACACCGCTCAACTCCGGCTGCATCAAAGCCGATATGCGGTGGCTGCCCATGTTGCCCGCTATCAGCTCGTCGGGGTAGATCTTCACGGACTTATTCTGCAGGATATATCTGGTGGCCATGGCTTTACGCACGATCATGGGCAGGGAGGGGTCGTCGTGGCGCCTGTAGAAGTCCGTCACCAGGTAGGCCCTCTCCGCGCAGAGATGGACCCTGCTGCCCAGCAACTCTTTTTTTATACGTTGAAAGCGGCCGGCCCGCGCGGCCATATCAATTGCCATAGTTACCTGCCTTCGTTATATACAATAAAACCGGTATCAAAAGAACCCTGTTGCTCTTTTACACCTCGAGGCTAAAGGGCGGGTATTTATCTGTGACCAGCATAAGGGCGTAGGCCGCCACCCTGAACCCCCAGCGCATCACACCGACTACGAAATCGAATAGGCCCCTGGGGTAATTCCCGGTAAAGAGTATGGCAAACCATGCGATGATAACCACTACCAGGGCTGCTATACCCAGGCAAGCCAGCACAATTATATGCGGTATGGCCAGGAACCACTTCACCAGCGGCAGCCAGCGGTTCAGGCCGGCAGTGTCGGGATAGGGCATCTCCAGGTGCACCGACTGCTCCTCGTCGGTGGACGGGTACACATCAGTCAGAAGGTAGATAAAGGCGTCGACGCGGTACATAAAACCGGCTAAATTCAGGTTCCAGTCATACCACCACTTCGGGTATTTCCTCCTGAAGAGTATCATCAGGACCAGCGGAAGTACGACGAGTCCCATACCGACTATAAACGCACCGCCTTCCTTGGCTCCGCTATTATAACTGCTTCCCATCAGTAGCATAAGGACGATCAAAATAGGGATTGCCACGAAAATGCGGAAAAAAGTCGTAAGCCTGTTGAGTTTGCGCTCCGGGTAATCCACAGACAGGCTGACCGGGTAACCTGTTGCCATTTTGTTACCTCCCGATATTTATTCCACGGCCATTATAGTTTAATTTTGCATCACGGTTCAAAAGCAGTGCCGCAGACGTTACGGGCCGCACACCCGTGACCGGATAGCAGGGCCGTGTGAAATGTCACGCTATAAAATTGTTTGTATCTTCCTATAATTTTATTACAATATATCGATGACAGAATTCTCCCGCCGCGATTTTCTCAGGTTTTCCCTGGTAGGCCTCGGCGCCCTGCTGGCTGCGAAGTTTATCAACGCCTGCGCCCCGCCACAGGTTGCGCCCGCCCTTGCACCGGCTACTGCGCCCGCACCAGTCATCCCGCCATCGGAGCAAACCGGGACAACCGCCGCCAAATTCCCCGACCTGGTTGTCGTTCGGAAAGGAGATCCCGAAAGCCTGGCCCGCAAAACACTGGAGTTGCTGGGAGGCATGAAGCGCTTCGTCAAGAAGGGCGATAACGTCATCATCAAGCCCAACATCGGCCCGGCCATGCGGACCTACGAGTATGCCGCCACCACCAACCCCTGGCTGGTGGCCGCCGTAGTCAAGCTCTGCCTGGAGGCCGGCGCAGGCAAGGTCAGGGTCATGGATAAGCCCTTCAGCGGCTCGGCTGAATCGGGCTTCGTCAACAGCGGCATCAGGGAGCAGGTAGAAAAAGCGGGCGGAGTTATCGAGCTGATGTCACACCTTAAATACGTTGCCACCGATATACCGCTGGGCAAAGATATCAAGAAATGGGACATCTATGAAGACATCGTCAAGGCGGACGTGCTGATCAACATGCCCATCGCCAAGCAGCATAGCGCCTCGCGGCTCACGCTGGGCATGAAAAACCTGATGGGCACTATCAACTCGGCCCAGATGTTCCACACCAACCTGCACCAGCGCATCGCCGACCTGGCCAGCCGCGTCAGGCCGACGCTGACCATAGTGGACGCCATACGCATCCTGACGGCCAACGGGCCGACCGGCGGTAACCTCAAAGACGTTAAGCAGCTTGATACGGTAATAGCGGGGACAGATATCGTAGCGGTGGACAGCTACTGCACTTCTCTTTTCGGTTTGAGGCCAGAAGACGTGCCGTATATCGTAATCGCCGCTGCCATGGGCCTGGGAAGCAGCAGCCTGGACAGCCTGGTCATAAAGGAAGCTTCCGGTGCCGGCTAAGCCTCCAGGAAAAGGCGGCTGGGACGCTCAAAGCTGGCTTTACCTGCGCAGCGCCGTGCAGATCATCGCCTTCCTGGGTTTCATAATACTTTCCCTCAACGCCTCACAGGTGCTGATGGGACTTGACCCGCTGGCCATGCTGGCCAACCTTATCGCCAGCCACAGGTTCGAGCTTTTATCAGTAATAGCGTTTGTCCCCATAGCGCTGGCATTGATTTTCGGCCGAGCCTGGTGCGGCTGGCTCTGCCCGCTGGGGACCACGCTGGAATGGTTCCCTTTTACCAAGTGGCTTAAGAAGCAGGGCAAGCTCCCGGACTGGTGGAGGTCGGTTAAATATATACTCCTGGTCGCCATAATAGCTGCCGCCGTCTTCTCCAACCTGACTTTGCTTGTGCTCGGCCCGCTGACCATCATGGTGCGCACCTTCGCTGCCGCGGTCTGGCCCGCCCTGGATTTCATTACCGGCGCTGTAGAATCCGCCCTGTATAATATTCAGCCCCTGCAGGAATCCGTAGGACATTTCGACAGCCTGGTGCGTCCGCTGCTCCTGCCCACCGACCCGCTCTATTACCGCGACGGGCTGCTTTTCGCGTCCGTCTTCGCCGTAATCGTACTGCTCAACCTGGCAGCGGAGAGGTTCTGGTGCCGCTATATTTGCCCGCTGGGCGCCTTCTACGGCCTGCTCAGCAAAATCAGCCTGGTGCGGCGCAGGGTCAACCAAAGCTGCGTCAGGTGTAAGCTCTGTGAGGACGCCTGCCCGACCGGCACTATACGCAGGGACAGGGATTGCGCCAGCGACCCGGGCGAATGTGTAATGTGCCTCAAGTGCATGGATGCCTGCCCCTGCTCGACCAGCGATTTCGGGCTGGTATCATCTCCCACTCCCTTCAATAGCTACGACCCGGGCAAACGCCAGCTTTTCCTGGGCATAGGCGCGGCCGCACTGCTGGCCGTTCTCTTCCGCCTTAACCCGCTGGCCGCCCGGCCCAAACAGCGAGCCATCCGTCCCCCGGGGGCAACCGAAAACGATATGGCCGCGAAGTGCATCCGCTGCGGCGAGTGCATCAAAGCCTGCCCGACGGCCGCCATACAGCCTTCGCGGGTTGAAGAGGGCGCGGAGACTTACTGGACGCCTGTCTTAGTACCACGCACCGGCTTTTGCCAGTATTCCTGCAACGCCTGCGGCCAGGCCTGCCCGGTAGCCGCCATCCCACCACTGCCGCTGGCCGAGAAAAAGGTCACACCTATCGGCCGCGCCTTTATCGACCGCGGCCGCTGCCTGCCCTGGTCCGAGAATACGCCCTGCATAGTCTGCGAGGAGATGTGCCCCGTGCCGCAGAAGGCGATTATATTAGATACCGTGGAGGCTGAAACAGGGAACGGCAGCAGGATAACGCTGCAGCGTCCCACGGTCGTTCCCGGCCGCTGCATCGGCTGCGGCTTATGTGAATATAAATGCCCGGTCGGCGGTGAGGCCGCCATACGGGTACAGGCATGAATCCATGGCCAACGGCTTTGACTAAGAGTATTATTTATGTTAGAACTTAGCCGTTGAACACGGTTCAGCAGGCATCAATAATCGAAATAGACAGGAAGTGATATATGTTTCGCAGTTTCGGAATACCTGAACTATTACTGGTACTCGTGATAGTATTGCTGGTTTTCGGGGCGGCCAGGCTGCCGCAGATCGGCGAGTCGCTGGGCAAGGCTATACGCAATTTCCGCAAGGGCCTCTCCGGCAATGATGAAAAAAAGAAGGAGCAACTCAACGCCAGCCAGGACGACACCCCTGAAACCCCTCAAGGAAAAGATAAAGGCGGCTCGAATCCGCCGGCCTGAAGGTTATTATTCTTTTACCGGTTTGATTTAATCCGATGGACTTCCTGGGAATCGGTGCGCCTGAGATAATCCTGGTACTGTTGCTGGCTTTCGTCATATTCGGACCCAAACGTATCATAGAGCTAAGCCACGACGCAGGCAAAGCCCTGCGCAATCTCTCAAACAATGCGGCAGCCATACAGAAACAGATAGAGGAGGAGCTCTACGCAGATAAAACAGGCAAACCGCCGGGCGCCGGTAAATCATCCCCCACTGACCGGACAAACACCCCGTAAATACTATGGCCGCCGACAAAAATAGGGGAATATCTTCCCACCTTGAAGAACTGCGCCGCCGCCTGATCATCTGCCTGGTTGCGCTGGCCGCCGGGATTATTATCGCCTTTGCTTTCGCAGACCAGCTCTTCCGCATCCTCATCCTGCCCGCCGGCGCTATCAACCTGATATTCGTGGAAGTGACCGAGATGCTGGGCGCCTATATGCAGGTCTGCCTCATCGGCGGCATTGTCCTTTCAATGCCGGTACTGGTCTACGAACTTATTGCCTTCATCGCTCCCGCGCTCACCCCCGGGGAGAAGAAGTACGTATGGTTAGCACTGCCGTTTATATTTATCATGTTTATAGGTGGTGTACTCTTCGGATACTTTGTGCTCATCCCTCCCGCCCTTCAATTCCTGCTCAGCCTGGGGGCAGGCATAGCGTCGCCCCAGATAAGGATCGGCAATTATATCTCGCTGGTCGCCAGGCTGTTGCTGGCCATCGGGCTGGTTTTCGAGACACCGGTGATCACCACCTTCCTGGCAAGACTTGGCATAGTCTCCTGGCGCTGGATGCTCGCGCAGTGGAAATGGGCGGTCATCCTGGCCTTTATACTGGGCGGGCTGATAACCCCCACCATCGACCCGGTCAACCAGACCCTGGTCGCGCTGCCGCTGATCATACTCTACCTGCTGAGCATCCTGCTGGCCCGCCTGTTTGAGAAAAGCAAAAGCAAAACATTGGAGGTGACCCCGTGATAACCATCTCTCCCGACTGGTACCCGGCTATCAATGCCCGGCGCTCAAGGCGCGCCTATGACAAAAGTAAAACGATAAGTGAGGAAGTCAATAATAAACTTCACGAGGTGTGCAGCGGGTTCAGGCCTTATAACAGTGTGCGCGTGGAGTATATCTCCGCGCCGCCGGACGATATCTTCGCCAACGCGCTGGGTTTCTATGGAAACATTAAAAACGCGCCGGCCTTTTTCGCCTTCGTCGGCGATATGACAGACCCCAACGTGCAGGAGAAGATGGGCTATACCGGCCAGGCCGCCGTGCTGGAGGCGACTGCGCACGGTCTGGGCACCTGCTGGGTGGCCCTCACCTACAACGCTAAAGCCGTCAAGTCTCTGGTAAAGCTGGGGCAAAATGAGAAATTGATCTGCGTGTCACCCGTGGGCTATACCACCGAAACGTGGTCCTTCGAGGAGAAGGTATTGTGCGGCTTCGGGGCCAACCATCAGCGCAAACCGCTGCAAAGCATGGTCAGCGGCCTGCCTGAAGCCGCCTGGCCGGACTGGGCCAGGGCGGCCGTTGAAGCGGCCCGCCTCGCGCCATCGGCCATCAACCGCCAACCCTGGGCATTCAGCATAGAAAAGAGCGGCGTCACCGTTTCCGTAAAAGACCGCGGACCAGAGTTCAACGTGGCCAGGCGCCTGGACTGCGGCATCGCCATGCTGCATATCGAACTGGGCGCATTGAGTTGCGGCGTGCGGGGCAAATGGGAATTATTAGAATCACCGCAGGTAGCGCATTTCCAAATAGGGTGAAGCCCGGAGACCGCTATCATCAATACTGATTCATCTGTAAAAGACCACCGGGCAGCGGTACTGCTGGTAACTTCTATCGCTGCTTTCCTGACGCCTTTCATGGCTTCGTCGGTCACCATCGCGCTTCCCTCGATAGGCAGTGAGTTCGCCATCGATGCCGTGACGCTGAGCTGGATAGCGACATCCTTCATCCTGTCTGCGGCGGTCTTCCTCATCCCGTTTGGCCGCATCGCGGATCTCAGGGGCAGGAAGAAGGTCTTTATCTGGGGCGGCGCCATCTTCGGCGTCGCGTCGGTCATGGCTGCGCTGGCATGGTCGGCGGAGGTACTCATCGCCGCCCGCGTGATACAGGGGTTGGGCGGAGCTATGCTTTTCGGCACGGGAACAGCTATTATCTCGTCGGTTTTCCCGCCGGGTGAGCGCGGACGCGCCATGGGCATCAATATCGCCGTCACCTACATCGGGCTCTCCCTGGGACCTTTCCTCGGCGGCCTGATGACGCAATACATGGGATGGCGCAGCCTTTTCTGGCTCATAGCGTTGCTCTGCTGCTTGCTCTTTGCTGTCACGCTATTGAAATTGAAGTCCGAGTGGGCGGA
>CAIMUM010000139.1 GCA_903844685.1 uncultured Dehalococcoidia bacterium | reverse complement strand
GCGCTTAATGCCGTGCAGATAGCCGAGGAGGCCGTCAACCAGGGCTGGGTAAAGCAGCAGAATAACAATAAGTAGCCAGCGGAGGACGAGATGAAGAAGTTCGGACGTTTGCTGACAGCAATGGTAACGCCTTTCACGGAGAAGGGTCAGGTTGATTACGCGCAGGCCAGGAAGCTGGCAAAAGCACTGCTCGCGTCTGGCAGCGATGGCCTGGTGGTAGCAGGCACGACAGGTGAGAGCCCGACCCTGACCAACACCGAGAAACTGCGCCTTTTTGTGGAGATTAAATCGGTTGTTGACGATAATGTGACCATCGTGGCGGGTACCGGCAACTACAATACACAGGAGAGCATCGATCTGACCAGGGAGGCCGAGAAAACGGGCGTGGACGCCTGTCTGCTGACCGTCCCGTATTACAACAAGCCCAACCAGGAAGGGCTCTACGAGCATTTCAAGGCAATAGCGGGGGCTACCAAGCTGCCCTGCATTGTCTATAACGTGCCGTCACGCACCATCACCAACCTGTCGGCCGAGACAGCGATCAATCTCAGCAAGATAGATAACATCGTGGGTATTAAAGAGGCCAGCGCCGACCTGGCGCAGATAGCCCGAATCATCGATGGAGTGCATAAGGATTTTTTAGTTTACAGCGGCAATGATGCTGACACCTTCCCCATTCTCGGGTTGGGTGGATACGGAGTAATCGGCGTTATCACCCACCTGGTAGGCAAACAGTACAAGCATATGATGGACGATTTCTTCGCCGGCAGGGTAGCGGAATCGGCCAAGCTGCACCGCCACTTCATACCGCTGATCAACATCATGTTCATGATAGGCAGCCCGATGCCAATAAAGTACGCGCTGAACTACCTGGGTTTCCGGGTGGGTAAACCGCGGCTGCCGCTGGTTGTGCCAGATGAAAAGGTTCGGGCCGCCATAGAGCAGACCTTAAAGAACTACAATATAGACCTGCCCGTTAAATAAAACTTGCTCCCGCCGTCAACCGGGGACTTCTTTCTCCGTAAGCCATGGGTAATGGCCCTTGCGCTTTTTACTCCAGCTGTCTGTGCCCTCGCTCTTGATAAGCTCCAGGTGATACGCGAGGTTGGGGTGGAATTTAAGTAGCGGCGCTAGGTGCTCGCAGGTCTTATACCTATCACATTCCCAGCAGCCAGCGACGCCCTTTTCGATGGCGCAGTTTCTGACCTGGCAGCGCCCGCCTTTCCAACCACCACCCTCGCGGCAAAGCGAGGTGCATTCCAGCCCCCTGATAGCATTCAGTACAGCCAGGAATTCGGGGTAATACTTAAAAGCCGAGTTGGCCTCGGCCCAGTATGTTTGGCCTGCCTTCAATTCGGCATATTTAGCGAACTGGAGCTCTTCGAGCAGACGTTGCAGGCTGGCCGCTGCGATATAAAGCTCGGTTTTAGAAGGGATGCAGTCTTTACAGTAAAGCCCGCAATAGGTTGTCAGCTGACTATTATCAGACATAGCTCCTTAGATAACGTTTTTAATTACAATGCTTTGTTCGCGGCGCGGGCCGATGGAGATAATGTGAAAGCGGCAGCCGATGAGCTGCTCGAGACGCCTGATGTATTTGAGCGCGTTGCGTGGCAGTTCCCCGGATTTGCGTGCCTCGCTGGTATTGACTTTCCAACCTGGCAGCTCTTCATATACGGGTATGCATTTCTCCAGTGCCGCTATGTCCGCCGGGAAATGTTCCACAGTCTTATTTCCTATTCTGTAGGCCACGCAGATCTTTACGGTTTCCATCTCATCCAGCACATCCAGCCGGGTGAGTATGCCGCTGGTAAACCCGTTGAGCTGCGTGCTATAGCGCCCTACCACGGCGTCGAACCATCCGCAGCGGCGCGGCCTGCCGGTTGTGGCGCCAAATTCGTGGGCGCGCTGCCTGATGTATTCACCGACCGAGTCTTTCAGTTCAGTGGGCAGGGGTCCACCGCCGACCCTGGTTGTATAAGCTTTGAAAATGCCCACCACGCGGTCGATTTTGCGGGGACTGATGCCAGACCCTATGCAGGCGCCCGCGGCCAGCGGTGATGATGAAGTAACGAATGGATAAGAGCCGAAATCGGTATCGAGCATGGTGCCCTGGGCTCCTTCCAGCACTATGTTGCTGCCCTTTTCCAGAAGGCTGTTTATCATGGAGGTGGTATCCTTGATATAAGGCGCCAGGCGACCGGCATAGACCGAATATTCATTGAAAATGGCGTCAAGGTCAAGCGGAGCCGCGTTGTATATTTTGGTCAATATCTCGTTTTTGGGGGCCAGCACCCCTGCCAATCTCGCTCTGAATGCTGCAGAATCGAGGATATCGCAGGCGCGTATACCCTTGCGGGCGGTCTTGTCGGAGAATGCAGGGCCGATGCCCTTGCCGGTAGTGCCGATGGCGTCCTGCCCTCGCTTTTCCTCTTCAAGACGATCGAGCATGATATGCCAGGGCATGATAAGGTGGGCGCGGTCGCTGATATGCAGGTTGGAGGTGTCCACCCTCCTTGATTTCAGGCTGTCAAGCTCTTCGAGCAGCACTTTCGGATTGATGACTACGCCGTTGCCGATGATACAGGCGGCACGCGGGTAAAAGACGCCCGATGGTACGATGTGCAGCTTGAACTCGCCGTCAGGGTTGATTACAGTATGGCCTGCGTTGTCACCACCCGAATAGCGTATCACCGCATCGGCCTTCTCCGCGAGGAGGTCCACGATTTTACCTTTGCCTTCATCGCCCCACTGGGCGCCAATAACTGCTACAACTGACATTTTCTTATCCTGAAACGGGCATGCCTTTAATTTTTATTAAATAGTAAATGGGGATATGTGAAACAAAATGATTATTCACGGGACATGTAATTCTTGCCCCAGAAATAGAGCAGGGTACCGCCCCCGAGAATGAGTACAACCAGGCCGATGATTACGGTAAGGAAGATCATCAGGGGCAATTCAACATTTGCCCAGCGTATTCCCGCAATCGCCATGCCAATACCCGCGATAATCCATGCGATCACCAGCCAGAAGATAATCACAATTCCCGCCTCAAAGACACTGTCGCTCATCAGATCGCCTTTTTTTATTCCTACTCCTTTTATTTTCTCGCCTGTCGCCAGACATGCACAAAACGCTGTCCGACGGTTACAAAAGAAAGGACTACCACTATGGCCAGCGCTATAAAAACCTGGCTCAGGAGCAGTCCGAGCGCTAATATTATAACCCTCTCAACACGGGTAAACAAGCCGACAGTGCAGTCGATATTTAGTCCCTCGGCGCGCGCCCTGATATAGCTTGTCAGGAAAGACCCGATAAGTGCCAGGAAAATTAAAACAAGCTGGAAGGTCACGTTATACGGCCAGGCCCCAACGCCGGTGATAAAGATGAAGCTGAGAAACAGAGCCCCTTCGGTAACGCGATCCACAGTAGAATCGAAAAGCGCACCGAAGCGCGTGGTCTTCTGCATGTAGCGGGCCAGGGCGCCGTCCAGCAGGTCAAAAAGCCCGGCCAGCAAAAATATGAGGCCGCCCCACAGCAGATGGCCGAAGCCTATGACCACAGCCGCTACGAGGTTAACAACCAGGCCGATGGTGGTCATAATATCGGGAGTCAGCCTGAGCCTGCTTATCAGTGGCACGAGAGGGTCGGTGATCAACCGCCCGGCTTGCCTGCGTAAATCCTGGAAGTTTGACAATTGGTTTTCCTCGGCAATTATTTTGATAGCGATAAATAATATTCCAGCACCCGGCGGCTGACATTCTCCCAGCTGTATTGTTCGGCAGTAGCCAGCCCGTTTTGCGCCATCTTGAGCCTGGCCTGGCGGTCATTTAGCAGTCTCAGCAGGGCATCCGCCAGTGAGCGCGGGTTCTCCGGCCTGGCCAGCAATCCCTCCTGCCCATTTGTCAGCACACTGGCATAACCAGGGATGCTGGTGGCTACAACCGGAGTGCCGCTGGCCATGGCTTCAATCAGGACGATGCCGAAGCTTTCCCCCCCTGTTGCGGGCGCGCAGAAGATATCGGCAGTGCGGTAATACTTGGGCAACTCAGAAAAGGGAACGTAGTCAGTGAAAACGACATTATCGCCTACCAGGCTTTTGGCCAGCATCTTGTAGTAATAACGCAACCTGATGCCCGGCCCTGCTATGATAAGCCGGAAGCCCGGGAAATCCTTTTTAACCAGCGCGCAGGCCCTTATCAGATCTCCCACCCCCTTACGCTCCTCCAACCTGCCTACGAAAAATATATTAAGCCTGTCATCTTTAAATTCGGTACGCAGGGGTCCATCGGGCTGATAGTGGTGTACATCAACGCCGTTGGGAATGATGCGGTAATCGGCGGGCAGGTATTTGGATATATAGTCACGGGCCGGCTTTGATACGGCAATCTTGCCGTGCAGCTTCTCTCCCAGCCTGCGCATGGTAGGCCGGTTAAGCCAGTATAGCGCAGAGCCCTTGTGGCAGGCGTGGAAAGTGCCCACGTTAAGTGGGGCCGGTGATTCGCGGAGTACGCTCAGGCAGAGCATGGGGATGAACGGCTCATGGAGGTGGATGATATCGAAAGCCTCACGGTTCAGCACCCTTTTAACTTGGTAAGGCAGCCAGGGCGAGAGAGGTATGCGCGCAGTGGTGCCGCCGTAAGGAATGGGTATAGGCCTGCCAATGGCTGTAACTTCCACTCCAAAATAACGCGTTCCTGTCCTGCGGACGGGAGCGATTATTTTCACCTGGTGTCCCATCAGGTCAAGGTGATGGGCCAGATAGGAAACGTGGTTGATAACGCCGCCCGGGTGAGAGTAGTCGTACGGTGAAACCAGGCCTATTTTCATGCTAATGACGAATCCAAGGTGCTAACGTCGCCTGTTTCAGGCGATTTCCGGCAGGCTGATTGGGCGCTGCTCGCCCTGCCCGCTGATAAACTGCTCAGCCCTCCTGCGGCACTCGTCGTCCGAGTATTGTATAGGCGGTGATTTCATGAAATAGGAACTGGGGGCTACTATGGAGCCGGATAACCCGCGGTCCCTGGCTATCTTAAGGCATCTGACAGCATCGATGACCACTCCGGCCGAATTCGGGCTATCCCAGACCTCCAGTTTGCATTCGAGGTTCAAAGGCACGTCGCCGAATGTGCGGCCCTCCATCCTGATGTGGCAGAACTTGCGGTCGAGCAGCCAGGGCACGTAATCGCTGGGCCCAACGTGGATGTTATCAGGGTTCATCTCGAAATCGAGCTGCGAGGTTACGGCATTGGTCTTGGATATCTTCTTGGATTCCAGCCGTTCTCGCTCCAGCATATTATAGAAGTCGGTATTTCCGCCGAAATTTAGCTGATAGGTTCGCTCAAGTTTGACGCCGCGGTCGCGGAAAAGGCGCGTGAGCACCCTGTGCACGATGGTAGCCCCCACCTGGGACTTGATATCATCGCCGATAATGGGCAAGCCCGCCTCGCGGAAGCGGTTGTGCCAGTACGGTTCACGGGCTATGAAGACAGGGATGCAGTTGACCAGTCCCACACCGGCATTGAGGAGTTGTTCAACATACCACTTGGTGGCCTCTTCGCTGCCTACCGGCAGGTAATTGATGGCCACGTCAGCCTTCACCTCCTTGAGGATATTGACGATATTGGCGGTCGGGCCGGGCGCCTTTTCTATTATCTTACTCAGGTATTTACCAAGGCCGTCGTGGGTCATGCCGCGCACAACCTTGACACCGGTTGACGGGACGTCGCAGAACTTGAAAGTATTATTGGGGGAGGTGAAAATGGCCTCGGACAGATCCTTACCAACTTTATTCTTGTCGATATCGATAGCCGCTACAAAGTTAATGTCCCGTATATGGTAGCCTCCCAGGCTGACATGCATCAATCCTGGGACGGATTCATCGTCTTTGGCTTTCTTGTAGTAGTGCACCCCCTGTACAAATGATGATGCGCAGTTTCCTACACCTATAATGGCTACGTTAATTTTTCCCATTCTGGCCAACTCCTTCGTGATTTACGCAGTGTTTAATTTGCTTGTTTTTCGCTTTCCTTGAGCATTTGATTAATAATCTGCCTGGGCCTGACCAGCCACATTGGCAACTTCGATTCATGCAGTATCTTATCAGCAACGCTACCCAGCACCCAGCGGGGTATGCCGCTGCGGCCGTGCGTGGATATGGCGATCAGGTCAACCTTCTCTTTTTTTGCAGTATCGATTATGGTTTCCGCAGGGTCGCCCGCAGTAATTCTAATGTCGATATCGAGGCCTCTGGCTTCCAGCCTTTTCTTTGTCTTATCTAAGTATTTCTGGCCGGCATCGTGCATGGCCCTGACAAAATCGTTCAATTCAGGGCCGAGCCAGCGAGCTTCTACGGAATGGGGCGCCGGTATGACGTGCAACAACACTATCGATGCCCCCGTCTTGAGCGCAACTGCTTCTGCATCATGCAGCGCGGCTTCACCGGCTTCGGACCCGTCCAGCGGGGTCAGGATGCGGCGGAACGTAGTTTTACCAGTGCGGTCGATCTCCCTGACCTGCTTGCTGTGTATGCCCAGTATCGGGACCAGCGACCGCGATACGACTTTTTCAAAGACGCTGCCCAACCACCAGCGCAACAGGCCTCCGTGCGCATGGGTAGCCATGATAACAAGGTTGACATGATTCCTCTGAGTATACGACAGTATGTTTTCCGCGGGACCTCCGTAAACTACTTGCCCTTTGGCCTTCAACTTGCCCTGGGGAGCGGTGATTTCGGAAAAGGCAGCCGTCTCCTCCTCAGCGCTGCTATAAAGCAGGACCGCGCGGCTGGTTATCTCATGCTGCTGCAGGTGTTCTACGGCATGCTGGACGTATTCCTCCAGCAACTGGTTGACCCGGCGCCGCTTGCTGCCGAGCCCAACGCTCAGGATATCGACTTCTGAATCGAACCTGGCTGCAATATCCCTGACGTATGGTAGTACGGTCTCCGCTTCAATGGAACCATCAAGCGGGACGAGTATTTTCTTAAACATGTCCGCTGAAAATCCGCACTATTATAACAGATTATTGCCACGTCCTTGTACAGGTGCAGATTTTTATGTTAATTTATAGCGTGCTTTATGACTTTCACGCGCATACTTTTCACAGCGACGGGATGCTTTCTACGCTGGAGCTTATCAGGAGGGCTGCGGTCAAGGGATATTCGGCTATCGCCGTTACAGACCATTGCGGCGTAGGCTCCCTGAGCAGGGTTATCAATGAGGTCAGCGCGGACTGCGAACTGGCCCGGGCCCGCTGGGATATCCTTGCTATTCCAGGTGTTGAACTGACACATGTTCCTCATGCGGCTATTGATGAGGTTGCCAGGAAAGCCAAAGAGTTGGGTGCCTGGCTGGTTGTCGTGCACGGGGAATCGCCCGTGGAACCGGTGGAAGAGGGAACGAACCTGTCGGCCGTGAGGTCAGCATATGTCGATATACTGGCGCACCCGGGGCATATGAGCGGGGAGGTCGCCAAGATGGCGGCGAAGAGCGGGGTATTTATTGAGATTACTACGAGGCGCGGGCATTGTATAACTAATGCTCATGTTGCCAAACTGGCAGAGGAGGCCGGGGCACTAATGCTCTTGAATTCGGACAGCCACGATGAGGGTGACCTTCTCTCTAAGGAACTGGCGAGAGAAACTCTAAGCCAGTCAGGTATCAGCAGCCACAAGTACAGACAAATACTCGAACATAACCCTTTGAAACTGCTTCAGAGGATCAGGCGGCTGCCCTGAGTTTGCCGCCCGGGAGTCTGCCGGTTAGCTCTTGCCGATGCGGTATACCTTGGTGCCACAATGAGGGCAGATCCCCTTGGTGGCGGGCCTCCCGTTCTTCAGTTTTACGTGCTGAGCGTTTTTGATTTCCACCTTCTTCCTGTCTTTGAAGCAATAGGCCTGTGTCATTGAATACCTCCTGAAGCTAATTTATAGCTCTTAAGGCTAATATAGCCAATACGCGTAGGCATGTCAAGCTTTTTCAGGCAAATCAGGGTAAATCCTTTACGATTTTAAAGATTGAAGACCTTTTCAGGATGCCACAGCCCGCTGTCCGGCATGAATTTCATGACCGCTAAAAAATGGCCATCGGGGTGATAAGCGCGGTGATAGGTATTGTCGCCGGGATTTACCCCGATGAGGTTTATATCGAGGCCCCCTGTAATCTTCAGTGCCTCATCTGATGTTGTAATATACTTCGGCCAGACGGTCAGCGGATAATCGAGAGGATAAAGCAGTGAAGACAATTGACCGGCTGTTACAGTATTCTGAAGGCTTTCAGGGCTTGCGGCTTCGCCTACTTTGAAAGGGCCGTAAGCACTGCGGACGAGGTCTTTGAGGAAAGCACCGCAGCCAAGCTTTTCTCCCAAATCGCGGGCCAATGAACGTATATAGGTGCCTTTTGAGCAGACGATGACCAACTTGATACATGGGGATTTAAATTCAAGCACTTCGATACGGTCGATGGATATCCTGCGCGGCCGATGAGCTATCTCTATCCCTGCCCTGGCCAGGTCATAGGATTGCCTGCCTTTTACCTTGATGGCGCTGAAGGCCGGGGGCACCTGGTCGATGAGTCCTTCGAATGATTGCAGCGTTTTCTGTACCAGGGGAAATGTGATGCCGTCCGTATCCCCCCGCCCGGTAACCCTGCCCTCCCTATCATAGGTGTCTGTGGTTGTGCCAAGTTCAATAACGGCCTGATATTCTTTACTGAAAGCGTGCAAATATTCCGATATCCTGGTGGCCTGTCCCAGGCAGACGGGCAGCACGCCGCAGGCAGCCGGATCGAGAGTGCCGGCGTGACCCACGCGCTTCTCACCTGTCAGGCGGCGGACAAGGGCTACGATGTTGAATGAGGTCGGTCCCGCCGGCTTATTTATGTTTAGTATGCCGTTTAGGCCCATCCACTACGTCCTTAGTGTCATGTGCAGCCACGCTGTCTATCAGAGTGACAAGTTTAACACCGCGCTCGATGGAATCATCGAATTCGAAGCTTAGCTCAGGCGTGACGCGGATATTCAGCCGGTGGGCCAGTTCACGGCGCAGGAAGCCGGCCGCTGACTTGAAGCCTTTGAGTACCGCTTCTCTGTCAAGGTTATCCCCCAGCGCGCTGATGGAAACTGCCGCATTTCTAAGGTCTTTAGATATCTCAACCCCGGTAACGCTGATAAGCCCGTTAAGGCGCGGGTCGTTGATGTGCTTACGCAAAAGGTCGCTTATCTCTATTTGAATTAAATGGTTTAGACGTTCTGTGCGCCTGGTCATAGCTTCCTCCACAACGATATTTCGAAGATTGGCAGGCTTAAGTGGGGAGGCCGGGATTAATCCACTTTTTCCTGGCGGATAAACTGAAGGATATCCCCGACCTGGAAATCATTGAAGCTATCAAGTTTTACGCCACATTCCATACCGGTCGTCACCTCCTTAACATCATCTTTAAAGCGACGCAGTCCGGCTACGCGTGATTCTGCGATTACCTTGCCTCCGCGAACTATCTTCACCAGCGCATCGCGGGTAGCCTTGCCCTCTTTTATCTGGGAGCCTGCGATCCTGCCTTTCTTGCCGGCTTCAAAGACAGCCCTTACTTCGGCCTGGCCTGCGGTCACGTCCACGTATTCCGGTTCAAGCAGGCCTTTGAGGGCTTTTTCCACATCCTCTATAAGTTTATAAATAATGTTGTACTGGCGTACGCTGATTTTTTCCTGTTCAGCGAGCCGGACAGCCCCCGGCTCCGGCTTGCTATTGAAGCCGATGACGACTGCCCTCGAGGCCACTGCCAGTTGTATATCGCTTTCAATGATAGCGCCGGTGCCCGCATGGATGACTTTGACGCGCATCTTATCATCGCTAAGGCGCTCCAGTGAATCGCGGATAGGTTCGATACTGCCGTGGACATCCGTCTTAAGTATTATATTGAGTTCCTTTACCTCGCCACTGCTGGCCTGGGCCGCTACAGAAGTCAGGCTAACGCCCCTGGCAGTCGTGGTGCTCAGTCCCGCCATCCTGTTTCTTTCGATAAGCGCTTTAGATTCCTTTTCATCGGCTACAACCTGGAAGACCTGCCCCGCGTCAGGCACAGCGTTCATACCGAGTATCTCCACGGGGGTGGCTGGCTCCGCCTTGCGGATATTTTTACCCTCGTCGTTGAACATGGCCTTGATTTTGCCCCCTACCGTGCCGATAACGATATTATCACCGGGTTTGAGCACACCCTTCTGCACCAGCAGAGTGGCAATCGGTCCGCGCGTCTTATCGAGTTTGGCCTCAATAACGATACCTTCAGCCAGGCAGTCAACTTCAGCCTTGAGTTCCATGATGTCAGCGACGAGAATGAGGTTTTCCAATAGGTCGTCGATGCCCTGTTTTTTCTTGGCCGATACGGGGACGCACACTACATCGCCGCCCCACTCTTCGATGACTACGCCCAGGTCGGAAAGCTGCTGCTTGATCCTGTCGGGGTTGGCGTTGGCCTTATCGATCTTATTAAGCGCGATGACGATGCTTACACCAGCGGCGCGCGCATGGTCCAGCGCTTCGATGGTCTGAGGCATAACGCCGTCATCGGCCGCCACCACCAGTACGGCGATGTCAGTAGCCCGCGCACCGCGCGCGCGCATGGCGGTAAAGGCTTCGTGGCCGGGCGTATCGAGGAAAGTGATTTTACGGCCTTTCATTTCAATCTGGTAGGCGCCGATGTGCTGGGTTATGGCGCCGGCTTCACCGGCAACGACATTGGTCCGCCGTATGGCGTCCAGCAGGCTGGTTTTACCGTGGTCGACATGACCCATAATGGTGATAACGGGTGGACGCTCATGCAATTTAGCGCCTTTAGCCGCGGCTTTCTGTTTACCATGGGCAGCCACGCGCAACTTTTTTGCTGTCAGTCCGAAATCGGACACCACTGAAGCGGCGACGTCGTAATCTAACGACTGATTGATATTGGCCATTACGCCGTTGCGCATGAGTTGCTTGATTATCTCAATACCACTGACGCCTATCTGGTCAGCAAGCTGTTTGACCGTTATCACCGGAGGGAGTCCTATCTGCTGCGTCCCCTGTTTGGGATCGCCTTCAGCGGGGCTGCCCGATTGTTCCTGCCTGTTATTCATTATCTAATCTTCCTTCCCTGGTAAGCTCCTACCGTAGTCAACCAGAGATCGCCGGTTCTCCGCGGACATTTTAGAGCGCAGCCCTAACTCGATGCGGTTGCTTTTCAGCCCCCGTTCCCAACAGACGGAGCAGGCGCAGAGGTACACGCCCCTGCCGGGCTTTTTACCCTTTGGATCGATCTCGATCCCAGCGGGAGAAGAAACGAGGCGTATCAGATCTCGTTTGCCTTTGGAGCCACGGCAGGCTACACATGTACGCTCCGGCAAATGTTTCTGCCTCTGTATCCCCAAGGTATTATTGACTTTCAAAGTCTTCATCTTCATAATAAGTTTTCTTCTTGGGCTTGACGCTCTTGGCTTTCACGCTGGCGTCCTTGGCCTCGTCTTTCTTTACCGCTTCCTTTTTCCTTGATTTACCGTCTCGCCCTGCCATAATTTCCTCTGCGAAGCGGATGCGTGACGGCTTGGCGGATGCTACCGCCTCAGCCGGCATAAGTATCTCGATGCCAGCGCTCTCTGTAGGCTCTGCGATTGCGGTTGCCGGCTCCCCAGTCTCAGCTTCCTCAGGGGTGGATGCCTCTGCGGTTTCTTCGATAACCTCTGTGATCTCATCCACGTGTTTTTCCTCAGCGGGAGCGGGCTTTTCCGCTGCCTCTCCCTTTTGGAGAGCCCTGGCTGCGTCGAGATCAGAAGCGCTCTTGATATCGATACGCCAGCCGGTAAGCTTTGCAGCCAGGCGGACGTTCTGCCCTTCCTTTCCGATGGCCAGGGAGAGGTGTTTATCCGGCACTTTGACCAGCGCCGTGGTCTCGGCTTCATTGAGCACCACGCTCAACACCTGGGCGGGGCTGAGGGCGCTTGCTATAAACGTCCGCGGGTCATCTGACCACTGAACGACATCTATCTTTTCGCCGTTGAGCTCATTGACTATATTCTGTATGCGGATGCCGCGCAGGCCTACGCAACAGCCTACCGGGTCGATACTGCTCTGGCGCGTGAATACTGCGACCTTGCTGCGGTAGCCGGCCTCCCTGGCCACTCCTTTTATCTCCACGGTACCGCTGGCGATCTCGGGTATCTCCAGTATCAGCAGGTCCCTGAGCAGGTTCCTGTGTGCCCTCGAGGCGATAACCTGCGGCCCGCGGGTCGTGCGGGCTACCTCTACAATATAAAGCTTGAGCCGCTGGCCCTGCCTGTAGCGCTCGGTCGGGGTCTTTTCGTTTTGCGGTATTATAGCCTCGGTCTTACCTATGTCGATAACCACCTGCTCAGGCGTGACCCGTTGAACTGTACCGGTGACTATCTCACCCTCTTTGCCCACGTATTCTTCATAGATAGCGCCGCGCTCAGCATCGTGCAGCTTCTGCAGGATGACCTGTTTGGCTATCTGTGCGGGTATGCGGCCGGCATTGGGGGCAGGCAGATCATAGGTAACACTATCGCCGGCCTTGAGGGTCTTATCCTTTTTCCTGGCATCTTTGAGGGATATCTCGCGGTATTCATCTTCCAGGACTTCAGCGACTACTTTTTTCAGTGTCAGCTTAACCTCGCCGGTCACCGAGTGTATCTTGACTGAGATGTCCTCGCCGTGCGTGAAAGACTCCTTCCTGTAGGCTGAAACAAGGGCTGATTCCAGCGCAGTCAGAATGATCTCCTTGGGCAGGTTTTTCTCTGCCGCAAGTTGCACGAGGGCATTCATGAACTCACTCTTTGCCATTATGGTCGGTCTCCCTCATTATGCATTTAAATTCCAATAAAAAAGTGGGTACAAGGACCCACTTTTTGGACAAGTATTGAATTCAAGAATTATGTTATCACATCTTAACCGAAAATGCAAATAGGAGCATACGACTTACGAAATCAAGCATTTACCCACGAGGGCGGATCCGGGCTTCGAGAAAACGCAGAGGGGCCGCTTTGAGCTTTTCCAGCGACCTTTGCAGGGAGCGGTGCCGGATAGCATCAAGTATCACCATGCTGTGCCAATCGAAGGTTATATCAGGGGATGTCAGCAGGGATTCATGTATGCCATGTTTTACGATTATATTGAAAATGTGATCGACCTGTTTATCATCCAGTCCCTGGTAAAACCTGTATGCCCAATAGTCAATGCTGAGTTCCCTTTTCAATAGTTTATGCCAGCGTTTCTGGTACTGCGAAAGCTTATCTGACGATAATTCGCCGCTTTTCAGGCATTCGTCCAATATAAGCACTGCCTGTTGGGCACAGAGTATACCGAAATAAATGCCGCCGCCCGAAGTTGGCTTAACCTGCCCTGCGGCATCACCGATAACCAGCAGACGGTCCGAGTATGTCCTCGATAGTGGCTTCAATGGGATACTGCCATAGCGTATGTCAGATGTAATCGAAGTAATCCTATTCTGTTTGAGCAACCGGTCCAATAATGCTGTTAGGTAAGGCCTGGGATTACCCCGGCAGAGCAGACCAGCCTTGCCCTGCTTTCCGCCGGCAGGAACCAGCCAGGCGAAAAAGCCGGGCGCAGTTGTTATGCCTGAATATATCTCCACTTCGCTGACATCAGTGCATTCCACCTGCGCCTGGGCACCATGAGCAAATTCACGAATCCGGCCGAGGCCTGCAGACTGTGCCAGGCCGACGGCGGCGCCGCAGGCGATGATGACGCACCTGGCCTTGAATAGGGCCGTTTCAGACTGAATGGCGGTAGCCTCTACCGTCACATGCCGGTTTTCGTGGCGGATGGCGGTAACCGGGGTTGAAAAATGAAATTCCGCCCCTTTTTGCTGAGCTTTATGCGCCATCAGGCGATCAAGCCCGGGACGGTCCAGGATATAAGCTTGAGCGTCTTCACGTTCTATCCGCAGGTATTTTCCCGACGGCGCAAAAATGCGGGCAGACCGTGCTTGATTCTGAATGAGGCTGTGGTCAATCTCCAGCATCTCCAGGCATTCACGGCTGATGATGCCGGTGCAACTCGTTTTCAGGCCGGGCTGCTGCTGTTTTTCCAGGACGCAAACATGGTATCCCAACCGGGCAAGTTCGCCCGCTGCGTAGCTGCCGGTTACTCCAGCGCCTATGATAATAACATCGTACATATTGAACCTTGATAATATTAACGAAACAGTCAATCAGTGGAGCTTTCAGATGCCGCCGAACCGCCTTTGTCTTTTGCTGAAAACGGAGAGAGCTTTTTCCAGTTCCTCACGGCCAAAGTCCGGCCACAGCACCGGGGTAAAATAGAGTTCAGTGTAGGCCGCCTGCCAGATGAGGAAGTTGCTCAGGCGCATTTCTCCGCCGGTGCGGATGAGAAGGTCGGGATCCGGCATACCGGCCGTATAAAGATGCCCGGAAACGAGCAATTCATCTATTTTGTCAGCCTTTATTTTGCTTGTTACAATTGTCCTGACGGCGTCAGCTATCTCGCTTCTACCCCCATAGTTAAATGCGATATTGACGGTCAACCCGGTATTGTTATCGGTCAAATCTATGGCTGCCCTGGCCTTTTTCTGTATCTCAGGAGGAAGCCTGTCCATCCTGCCGAGGTGCCTGATGCGGATATTCTGCCCGTGAGCTATTTGAATCGCCTTGTCGAGGTTTTCAGACAGGAGCTTGAAAATGCCGTTAACCTCCGATTTTGGGCGGCTCCAGTTCTCAGTTGAAAAAGCGTACAGGGTAAGGTAAGGGATATTATAGGTAGCAAACATTTCCACGAAGTCGCGGGCTCGTAGTGCGCCCTGCTTATGGCCATAAAGGCGTGGCTTGCCGCGTTTTTTAGCCCACCTGCCGTTGCCGTCCATGACAATAGCCACATGCATGGGCAGATTTATTTTCTTTGAATCAACCATTATTTGGCGGCGTATCCTTCAGTCCCTGCTGCATTGCGTTATCCAGTCCGATGGTATTCTTAACCAGGTAGTTAGAGGGTGTGCCAAGGGCTGCCGTATTGGGCTCAAGGTCATCAGCCAGGCATACATGGGAGCCGACAATGGAGTTCGGTCCCACGCGCCGTCCCGGCAGTATGCCAGAGTTTATGCCTGTCTTGCAGTTGTTGCCGATAATAGCTCCAAAATGGTCCCTCTCCGTTCCCACGTTTTGTCCGCCGTAATTTACGGATATCTCCTTCTCATCGAAGCGGAAGTTAGCTGTTACGCTGCCTGCTCCAAAGGAGCAGCTATTGCCAACAATTGAGTCGCCGATATAACTGGAGTGGAACCAGCAGCCGCTACCTATGTAAGAGCCTTTAATCTCGGTGGAAAAGCCCACCACGCAGTCTGCCCCGATGTGGCTGTATTCCCTGACAAGGGCGTTATTGCCGATAATGGTATTTGGCCCGATATAGACCGGCCCGCGCACCACCGCGTTCTCAAGGATGCGGACGTTTTCGCCCATGACTACACTACCAGCTACTGTCGCATTCTCCGAGACAGCCGCTGAAGGAGGGACCCTGCGCTGGCTGCCGTCCAGGAAATACCTGACGACATCAAAGATATGCCAGGGATATTTAATCGGCGCCCAGAAACCTTCATATCGGACTACCTTGATCTTGTAGGCATGGCGTGCCATGCCGTCTAGGGCGCATTCGTAGACGTCATCCCGTGTTGTCTGCACGATATCGATGTATTCAAATAGCTTATGAATGTCTGTGTGAAGGTGGAGCAATATGTTCACGAGGTCTCCGGGCTCCGTGCCGGGCTCCGGTTTTTCCACAATGCGTGTAAGCTCATCGTGTTCGTTCACCGCCAGGTAACCGCCCGGGAAATACTGTTTGACACGGAAGCCCAGCATATAGGAGGAGGCGGTCCGCTGTTTGTAGGCGTCTAATACGATACTATAAGCCGAGCCATCAAAAACATCGTTGGGGTTCACAACGATTACAGCGCTGTCCAGGAGGGGCGCGGCGGTCTTCAGCGCATCAGCAATGCCGAGCGGTTGCTCCTGAAGAACGAATTGAAATTTTGCTCCCTTTATTGAAGCTGTGATCTCTTTCACCTGGTCGATATTGCCGGGATTGCATATGATGACGAAATTATCCAAACCAGCCTGCCGGGCCAGTTCTACCTGGTGTGCCAGCAGCGGGCTGCCCATGAAATCCAACAGGAATTTGTCCTCGGTGATGGGGAACATCCTTTTCCCGATGCCGCCGCAAAGGAATACTACCTTCATGCTCCAGCCTCCTTAACTGCTTCTTGAACTATAACCATACCCCGGTTCAGCAGGCTGCGCGCAAATGTCCGGCTACCGGCTTCAGCCAGGACACGTATGGCCGGTTCAGTACCGCTGGCCCGGATTAGCATCCAGCCTTCGTCGAATTCGAAGCGCAGCCCGTCTAAATTATTGAGGCGAGAGGCTTTCAGTGATAGTGCTTTCTTACTGACCAGTTCCGTGGCCACCGCCTTATTTTCGTTTGGACAGGCCACCTTATCTTTATAAAAATGCAGAGGCGGGAGAGTATTGAGAAAGGACCTGATATCAGCAGCCTGCCTGATTGAACCGAGCAAAGTCAGGGCGGCGAATATACTGTCGGGGTAGTAACCGGCCTGCGGCAGGATGTAGACCCCTACCGATTCAACGCCCAGTGCAGCATCGTTATCCCTGGCTAAATGGGCGGCGTAAACGTCTCCCACCCTGCCGCGGATGACACTGCCGCCGAGGTCCCTGACAGCAAGGTCAAGCAGCATACCCGTCTCTACGGTGGTAGCCACGGTAAGCTTGCCGGACGATTGTATGGCTATCCTTGAAATAAAAGCGATCATCTCGTTGAAGCCGATGAAGCCCTGCTGGTCGCAGAAAACCACGCGGTCGGCGTCCCCATCAAAGCAGATGGCCAGGTCGGCGTTCTTCTGCCGCAGGAACTTGATGGTAGCCTGGAGCGTATCCTCTTTGGGCTCCGAACTGCGGCCCGGGAAGCGTCCATCCGGCACATCGTTGACCGGTATGACTGTAAACCCAAGCTGCCGGAAAAGTTCACTGGCAAAGCCGGCGGCTGCGCCGTTGCCGGGGTCGATCATCAATTTGAGGCCGTAATTGAAGTTCCAGCCTGCGGTAAGTGCCCTGATAAACGCGAAATACTTATCCTTCATGAGTGGGACCTGCTCGACTGCCCCGGTCTTCCCGGAGCGGAATAGGCCGCCGTAATAAATTTGCTCGACCTGCTCTTCCTGCACCCTGCTGTACCCGATAGCGTCTGCGTTGAATAGCTTTATCCCGTTGAATTCCGGAGGGTTGTGGGATGCTGTAATCATCACGCCGGCGCCGAAGCCAACCTCGCGGGTCAGAAGGGCGAGTGCCGGAGTCGGCAAGATGCCGGGTTGTGCCACGTTAATACCAGTTTCGGTCAGCCCCTCGGTTACGGCGGATTTAATTAGTTCACGGCTCAGGCGTGAGTCAGTCCCCAGACAGACCGCCGCGCCGGAGGGCAGCAGGGTGCCGAGAGCCCTGCCCACGTTCTTGCATAATTCAGGAGTAAGGTCCTGGTTAACCACACCCCTCACTCCACTGGTGCCGAATAAAGGTTTGTTAATCATACACGTTTTAGGATTAACAAGATTATAACAGATGATATCGACGACTGTGTACCCGGTTATTTATCGAAAGTGCCACTATATTATGTTTACCGATTGAACTGTCGGTTAAAGAATTGACTGGCGGTCAACCGACATTATATCTGGTTCACACGTAATTCGAGTTTGAAAATATTTGCGTCTATTTACATAAGATGTGTTGACAGTCTTAAATTTATCTGGTAGCATCTTACTTCGGTGTCCGTGGGAGGAGGAGGAAAAAATAAGTAGAGAAAGGTAAAACGTGCTGACAACAATTGAAACAATGCTGGTCTACACCCTGTTACTCGGTTCTCTCTATCTGCTGGTTTCTATCGGTTTCTCTCTCATCTGTGGCGTACTCAGGATCTTCCACCTCGGCTATGCTTACATATTCGTAGCCACTATCTATCTAACCTGGATGTTCTTCAATACACTCCATCTGCCGTTATGGTTATCTATTATATTAATGGTAGTGGTACAGGCAGGCATTGCCATCGGCATATATAAAGGGATAATAGCCAGGTACGTCAAAATGGAGGAGAAGATTATCACCGGGCTGCTGCTCATCGCTATGATCGCCCAGGAGGCGGCCAACAGGTGGTACCCGATCCAGGTAGCCGTCAACCTGCCGACCACCATCATACCCGGCAGTATGGCCATCGGTGGCACGGAGATTTCTTATCAGTTGATTTTAGCAGCGGCTTTTGGCATCTTGGTCACGGTATTTTTCGTGCTCTTCTTCCTCAAGACCAAGACCGGCCTGGCAGTCAGGGCTATTTCCTATGATATCAACACCTCGAAAATAATGGGGATCCAGGTTGAACAGATTTACATGTTCATCATGGTGGTGGTGCTGCTCCCCGTTATCATCGCCATGCTGATGATTGCCCCGGTCTGGGCGGTTGACCCATGGATGGGCTGGGGGTATATGACGACGGCCATCCTGGTCTCGGTCATGGGAGGCCTGGGCAATATCCGGGGAACGATAATAGCCGCCTTCATTATCGGCTTGACCCATGCGTTTATGTCCTTCGTGGTTAAGGAACCCCGTCTTATGAACCTGGCGGCTCTGGTAGTAGTAGTGATCATGCTGCTATTCCGTCCTCAGGGCATAGCAAAGACTGAAAGTTTGTGGTGATTAAATGGAATTAGAGATTAAACGCGAAAAAATTGTACTGCGTGCCGGGACGCAAAAATTCGAATGGCACATTGAGCCCCGCTACTGGCGCAACCCGTTTATCTATATTGGTATTCTGCTGCTGGCTACCGTCCTGGTTTACTTCTTCAGCCCGCAGACACTGCCTACTTTAGTCGATGCCAACCTGCTGGCTGCTATCGCTATACCGCTGGGATGGATGACGGTCGGCACCGGCCGTATGAACTTCGGTCCGCAATTCTATATAGGCGCCGGGGGATATGCGGCGGCGCTCTGCAGTATCCACCTCGGTTGGCCACCCGCAGTAACTCTTCTCGTGACTCTGGTGGTCGGGTTGATGTTCGGGTTGCTGATGAGCCCGTTAAGCATTATAGCCGGCGGCCTCTATTACACACTGCTGACGCTGCTCTTCCCGCTGGTTTTCCTTGAGATTACTTTTATCTATACGGATATATTCAAGGGTGATACCGGCCTTTCCGGTATTTCACCGTTTTTAAGTGGGGGATCATATACTACCAACCAGTTGATGATTTGCCTGCTCTCCCTGTTCATTATGCTGTTGTACATGTTTATCGTGGACAAAATCATGCGCTCCAAGTTCTCGGCGTCCCTGGCAGCCATCAACGATGACGAAGAAGTGGCAGAGGCCATGGGCGTAAATGTAAAGAAGATCAAGGTCATAAGCTTCGCCATACCTGCCATGATGATCGCGGTGATAGGCTGGTTTTATGCCCACTACTACACTACTTTCTCCGGCATCAGTTACCTGCCGCTGACGTTCATGTTGAAGGTGTTGATGGTGAGCATGATCGGCGGACGCGTGCAGATTTATGGCAACGTGGTCGGCGGATATTTTATTGCCTTCCTGGAGCTTTTCCTGATTTCCGTAGTCGGCGACATGGCGACGGTTTTGTTCCCGGTCATATTGCTGGTACTTCTGCTTTCGCTCCCCGAAGGCCTGTTCGGCCTGTACAGGAAGCGCCGCTACAGGGAGTACCTGCCCACGCTGCATGTGAGGAGATAGTAACGTGCCTGAGATATTAAGAGTAAATGGTGTTTCCAAACATTTCGGCGGCCTGATGGCCGTCAATGACGTCAGCTTCACAATAAATGCCGGCGAGACCCTGGGACTGATGGGGCCTAACGGCGCCGGTAAAACGACCCTGGTAAACCTGATAACCGGCAAATACATAGCCGATAGCGGCGACATACAATTCATGGGCCATGATATAACAAAGATGGCTCCTTACAAGAGGTGCAAACTCGGCATCAGCCGCACCTACCAGATACCCAGGCCGTTCCCAGAATTGACCGCGCTGATGAGCGTTGCTGTCAGCGCGCTGTATGGCAAGGACAGGGTAAACCAGGGCCTGGAGGATGCTGCCACCGAAGCCACCCATTACCTTGAGTTCTGTGGCCTGTTCAGCAAACGCAATGTCCTGGGCAAGGACCTGACACTTTATGAGCTGAGAGGGCTTGAGCTGGCCAGGGCACTGGCAACCACGCCCAAAGTGATCTTTGTAGATGAGGTTATGGCCGGCCTGAACCCCGGAGAAGCCATGAAGGCGGTCAGGCTGCTTGAACGCGCCAAAGAAGAATTCGGTGTTACCATATTATGGATCGAACATGTCATGGCGGCTCTGATGAAGGCAGCGCAAAGGGTGGTTGTGCTGCATTATGGCAAGAAGATCGCCGAGGGTCCGCCGCAGGACATCGCCAATGACCCGTATGTAATAGAATGCTACTTAGGATCGTGCCATGCTTGACGTAAAAGATATATATGTTTCCTACGGCATCACACCCGTGCTTCATGGCGTGAACATGACAATCAATGCTGATGAAATGGTGGCATTGCTGGGTTCCAACGGAGCGGGCAAATCCACCTTGATCAATACTATACTGGGAATGTTGAAGCCGACCAAGGGCGTCATCCTATTCGAGGGGAAGAACATCGAGAAATTGCCTCCTCATGAGATAGTTAAGCGGGGCATCGCCCAGGTGCCTGAAGCGCGCAGGATATTCCCCTATATGACTGTGACGGATAACCTGCTGGTCGGGTCGTACAGCCAAACGGCCTGGTCGCTGAGGAAGAAAACGTTGGAAAAGGTTTACAACATGTTTCCTATCCTGCTGGAGAGGAAAAACCAGTTAGCTGGCACTCTCAGCGGCGGTGAACAGCAGATGATGGTGATAGGTCGCGGCCTTATGTCTAACCCCAAATTGCTCATGGTTGATGAACCTTCCCTCGGCCTGGCGCCCAAGATACTCGAGCTGGTTTACGAAACTCTGAGCAAATTAAAAGATGAGAAAATCACCACGATTTTGTCCGAGCAGAATGCCCAGCAGGCCCTGCTCATCGCAAGCCGCGGTTACATCATGGAAAATGGGAGAGTGGTGCATACAGGCAAGAGCGAGGACTTGCTAAATAGTGATCTGGTCAAGAAAGCCTACCTGGGGATTTAAAATATGGAAAATTATTTCGACTATACAAAAAAAATATTCGATCCCGCCAAAACAAAGGAGAAACCGGAGGTTTTCAAGGGGCTCAGGGTACTCGACTTTACACATGTTGTTTATGGCCCGACAGCAGCCAAGATACTGGGACAGTACGGCGCAGAGGTAATTAAATTCGAATTGCCCTGGGTCGGCGATCTCTGGCGGTTCGGCGTATACTGGGGCAATTTCTGGAGGCATTCCAGTGTATGCTTTCACTTCGTGCAGTACGGAAAATATTTCTTTGCGCTTAACCTCAAGCTTCCCAAGGCCAAAGAGATCATCTTGAAGATGGCAGAGAAAGCCGACGTAGTCATCGAGAATTTTGCTGCCGGCACCACCGATACCTGGGGCATTGGCTACAGCCAGTTAAGCAAGGCGAACCCGGGCATAATTTACCTCAGCTGCGCGACCTATGGCCAGTACGGGCCGATGCGCTTTTTCCCGGGATGGGACCTGCTGGCGCAGGCAGCCAGCGGCGCTATCGCACTGACCGGTTATCCGGGAACCGATAAGTATTACAAACTTCCCGACTATGTGGGCGATTTCTTCCCCGGCAATATCGGCGCCCTGGCGGTCATTATGGCGTTGAATTACCGCAATAAGACAGGTAAAGGGCAGTATATCGACCTGGCCCAAGGCGAAGCTTTAATGAGGATACTCCCCAACTTCACTTATGAAAGTATTACCAATGAAGACCTCGGCCGCGTGGGCAATACGGATCCCACCATGGCGCCGTCCGGCATATTTAAGTCCTGCGACGGAAAATTTGTGGCGGTTGCCGCCGCTACCGACGAGCAATACAAGGGTATTTGCGAGGCAATGGGGCGGCCGGACCTGGTAAACAAGTACAAGGACACATTCGAAAGGCTTAAGGCCGGAAATGCACAGGAGTTAATCGATGCCACATCCAAGTGGGTCGGCAGCAGCAATGTTGATAACCTTGTTGAACTGGCCAAGAAACATCATTTCGCTATAGCGCAGGTAGAAGACGATTACGAGATAACTCATGATGAATGGCGGCAGGAGAGGGGGAGTGTAATTGTATTCACCGATGAGATGTACGGCAAACTGATGATACCCGGTCCTTCACAGATGCTGAGCAAAACGCCCGGCAGGATCAAGTGGCTGGCAAGGCCGTTGGGCTATCACAACCGTTACATCCTTAAGACGATACTCGGCTATTCAGATGAGGAAATCAAGCAACTGGAGAAGGAGCGTGTCATTGGTAACTGGGACGACAGGCCAGGCATTAAACCGCCTGTTTATTACGATATCGACAAAGATCCCATGTTCAATTACAAGTGAAAATAAATTAGGGCAGATATATGAGCGATAAAGAAAAAGAACAAATCCTGGTAAGATACGGCGGCAGCGGTAAAGAACGTGAGATATTCCTCAAGGGCATGATGAACCCTGATGGTAAAGCCGAGGTGCTGGATGATGCAGTAATACTCGATGTAAGTTACGCCAATTTGTCGGGAGACATATGTTCGAGCATATATGCTGAATTCGGCGCTGAGGTAATCAAGATCGAGCCCCCCGAGGGTGACCCCTCCCGCAAGATTACACCTTATGGTGTGAACCGTAATGGCGTTGGAGTCCCCTTCATCATGGAGGCGCGCAACAAGCGCTATATGACCCTGGATCTCAGGGAGGAGGCGGGAAGGGAAGAATTCAAGAAACTGGCGAAAAAAGCCCATGTAATCATCGAGACTTATGAGCCGGGTAAAATGGACTTCTGGGGCATCGGCTACCGGCAATTGAGCGAGATCAACCCGGGACTGGTGTATATTGCTATCAGCCCCTACGGCCAATACGGCAAGAAGGCCCAGGAATTCATCGGTATCCCAGATTCTGATATTACTGCACAGGCGGCCTCCGGATTACCTGCAAATATAGGCGATATGCCGGGAGAGGGGGAGCCTTGGAACTGGCCTTTGAGGGCAGGTGTCTGGTTGGGCTGGTACATATCCGGCGTGGAAGCGGCCCTGGGTGGAGCTATTGCGAGGTACTACACAAGGGCCACAGGGGAGGGCCAGATGGTGGATGTAGCAACCGCCGATTCATATGTTTCACTGGTAGGCTACCCGGTCACTATCGGTTTCACCTGGGACAAGGCCCGGCCAAGGATCGGCAAACATGACTTTGCCATTTACCCCTACGGGTTCTGGAAGAGCAAGGACGGAATCGTAGCCATAGCTGCTGGCAGGGACCACGATTTCAGGGCATTGCTCAAGGTGCTCAACCTGTGGAAGCACGAAGATGACTTCCGTTTTACCTTTGACCGCATACCTGACATCCTCACGCAGATAGAGGCATTTTATAAAATTATCGAGGAGCAAACCACTAAATATACCTCCGGCGAACTGGTCAAGAAAGCCCTTGATTACAGCATCAAATCCGCCCGTTCGAAGTGGCGGGGTGGCGGTGTGCCGATCATTATGGAAGTGCAGAAGCCGGCTACAGCCAGGCAGAACCCGCACTGGAACAAGCGGCGCTCATTTCAGGAATTCGATGATGAGATGCTGGGGAAGTTTACCATGCCGGTAAACTTTATCAAGATGTCCGAATCTCCACCGCGCGTTAAATGGGTAAAATGCGGCATAGGGCAGGATAATACTTATGTGCGCGAGAAATACTTGGAGTAGGGAGTTTCATATTGCCATAAATAAAAGGGCCTTTTGAGGCCCTTTTTCTTTTCCCCCTTATTCTTGATCATAAAACCCGTGATCTAACGAAAGTGCCTCCCGGGCGATCCCGGGAGGCACTTAAAGTGACCCAAATAAGTAGCCTACTATTTCGTGTAATTGAGGTCGAAAGAAGTGTCCTTGGTCATCGTACCGTAGGAAATAGTTGCCTTGCCCGTCACGTTGTAGAGGCAGGGGCCGTCAGGAGAAGCAGTCCAGGTCTTGTCCATCGCGCCCTGGACAGCATCGATGGTGCCGCGGATCTTGGCATAAGCGCCAACCGCAGCGGCCATATCGGCAGTGCCGGCCTTGATATCAGCAACGGTGGGTCCGCCATTGGCAATAGCCTGGATACCCAGCGCCGGATAGGCCCAAAAGTTGGGCTTTTTGCCACCGAGTGCCTTCCACAGCGGGGCAGCCATAACGTGGGCCGTGACATAGTCCTTACCCAGGCCAAGATAGTTAGGGTTGATAGCCAGGGTACCGGAGAAGTCGATAACGCTGACAGTGGTGAGGCTGATAGACCCGTTGGCGGGGATGATCAGGCGAGGCGCCAGGGTCTTCATGCCGACCTTCGCTTTGTTGGCAAAAACGTTGTAGTCCAGGGAGTCGAGCGAAACGGGGACCGAGTTGGGGTTGTTAACGGTGAGTAAAACGTCGGCTGCGATGGTTTCCTCGCCGGCCCACTCGTTGGACACATAGCCGAGCGCGACGGTGCACGGTTTTAGCGCGGAAGGGCCGCAGCCGATGCTGCCGAGCATGACAGCTATCATCAGGATCGCAATAGGTAAATAAAACTTCCTCAAATCAATACCTCCTTATTATTTAGCTGCCGGTGGGGCTGCGGCTGCCGCAGCGCGCAGGGCTGCAGGTGACTGGTATTTATCAAGCTGAGCATATTTCTCGGGGTACATGGGTACCATCTCGCCGTTCTGTTGGAACTGGGCCATGCCGATGCCCATGGCGCCCGGGATGAGTGTCTTGGGCTTGGCGGGGTCCGCAGCTACGCGGGAGTGGAAGAAGCCGGGGACCTTAGTCATCTCAATCCTTTGCAGGCCGAGAGTGCCGGGGACCTGAACTGTTTCGTATGCTGCGATCAGCTTGTCCATATCGGCGGTGCCGCCGGCCTTCTCGATAGCAGCCTTGAGGAAGTAGATATCGTCATAGGCGCAGTTAACACTCATCTGGACGGGTATGCCCCTGGCGTTAGCTTTCTTCACGAACGCCATATTCACGTCGGTGATGGGGGTTTCGTAGGAAGCGGACAGCACGCCCAGCGCCTTGCCGCCGGTCATCTGCCAGAAATCGTGTGTCTGACCCACGCCGCCGTAAAGGTACATCTCGATATCCTTGGCGGGTGAATCGGCCCATTGCTTGGTGAGCACTTCGGTATCGGTAAACCAACTTGACACCATGAAGATTATATCGGCGCCGCTCTTGGAGATTTCATCGAGCACCGGGAGCCACATGCCGGTCCTGGCGGACACCGGTTTGCTGTAGACCACGTTGATGCCGTAGTCATCCTTGGCCATCTGGTCCCAGGAGGTCAACGCTGGTGCATCTGGGTTATTCCAGCCGTTCCTGAAGAGCAGCGTCCACGCTAGGTTTTCATACAGCAGGGCCCACTTCTTAGGGGCGAAACCCTTCAAAGCCACGGGGCTGCTGGGGTTGGACATCGACATGATGAGGCTGGCCCAGGCAAAGTGACCCGGTTCGGGGTTGAACTGGCGGAAGATCATCTTCTCCGTCGCGTAGTTCTTGACAACGGATTCCGTGACCTCCACGCCGCTGGCCCCATTGCCGACCATGATATGCGGGAAATCCTTGTACAGCTCAATTGTCTTCTGCTTGGCCGGCAGGGTCATCTCGGTACGGCCTTCCACAGAATAGGCAGTTACCTTGCTTCCCATGACCAGCCTGGTTACGCCGGCCACCGTCAGCGAGGCCTCGCCCTTGCTGTCCTCAACGACGAATTTTACCGGCCTGCCCAGTATACCGCCCGCCGCGTTGATCTCCTCAACCGCCATAGCCTGGGCGTCTATGCAGGGCTTGGTGCCGGGACCGGCCGCTGCGCCGACATAGCCGATCACGATCGGCCCGGTGTTAGGGCCTGATGGCGCTGCCGGAGCGCATCCGGTAACCACCACCACAGCTACGAGTGTAAGTATAACGAGTAATGATAGAATCGTGCCCTTGGACTTCATTGCCACCTCCTTATAATTGTGAAGCTATTATATCATATAGTGTCAATCAATGATGCGTATATTTGGAAATGTGGTGTTTAAATTTTTCGCTAAGCCAACACAGGTTTTCAGATAAAAAAACGGCAGCAGGCACAATTTGTGCTTGCTGCCTGTATCTTTGACCGCTAAAGTAAGTAGTTCTACTTATTTTAGAGGAGGAGTAGTCCCGAGCCTGTCGAAGGTATAGGGCTTGTCGGTCTTGATGCCAGCCAGGCGCTTGGCGATGTTCTTGGTATTCTCCATGTTGTAGGCGCCCATGATGGCGATCTGCTCCATCCTGGGGGAGCCTCCGCCGTGTACGCCCGCATACTGCATGACGCCCGAAGCCTCCGAGCAGGAGATGCCCTGCACCCAGGCGAAGGCCTTGAGAACGTCCTGCACAGCCATGTTGGGGTTGCGGACCATATATTTCTCGATAAAAGGCCTGGTCTCCTCGTTTACCCAGTCTGCCGGGCGTGGTAAGGTGGCCGGCATACCGCCTGCGATATCGGCCAGTATGTCGTACTCGTGGTAGATATTCAGGCCGGCGTGCCTGCGGCTGACGTTGCAGTAGGTGATGTCCGGCACCCAGGTGCCGGAAGGCGATTGGTAGCCGTTGATGGCGGCGGCAATGCCCGTTCCGTAGCAAAGCTCAGAGGTGCAGATGAGCTCGGCCAGCTTCTCTTTGACATGGTGCTCCTTCTCGATGCCGTTAACCTCGGCCATCAGCGCCGTGGCGCCGGTCAGCACGTCGGTCATGGCGGGCTTGCAGCCGGTGTAGCTGTGCCTGTGATAGAGGGCGAAGAGCAGGGCCAGGTAGCCTCCCATCTCGGTTTCGCCGCAGAGGAAGACGCGTTCCCAGGGGACGAAGACGTCGTCGAAGATGGTCATGGAGTCGGCGCCTCCCCAGGGACCCGGCCCGCTGTAGTTATCGGGATAGTCGGGCATGGCGAAGCTGACTATCTGCTTTACACCTTCTGCATCCGACGGGATGGTGAAGGCTACAGCCCAGTCGCCCTCCTCCTTGGTGAGCGCCCGGGTGGGGATAACGTTTATCTGCTCCACAGCCGGCGCGTAGGAGTTATGCACCTTGGCTCCGCGTACCACTATGCCGTCGCTCTTCTTTTCCACCACGCGCACGTAGAGATCGAGGTCTTTCTGCTCATGCGGCCTCCACGGCCGGTTGCCTTTCACATCGGTCTGCGCGCAGCAGGAGGTGCGGTCATTGGTCTGGAAATCCCTCAACCAGTTCTCGAACCTCTTGTGGTATTCAGTGCCGTATTTTTGGTCGGTGAGGTAGGTGATGACCGAGAGCGCGTTGGTGGAATCGATGCCCATGCAGCGGGCTATGCAGCCCCCCACCTGGTGTGAGGCGAGCCTGGTCATGCGCTGCTTGGCCAGCAGGTCCTGCATGCTGCGGTGGATATGGTTGAAGCGGTTTATCTTCTCTCCCGTCAGGTGAGAGGTAGCGGTGAGTAGGTCCTCATATTGTTTTAACTCGGGGTCGGTTATCATGTCATAGGTCTTAGCGATGATATTGACCGCGCCCTGCATATGCTTGTGCTCGCGGTCGATCAGCTTGCCGTTGTTGTACAGGTTGCGCCGCATCTTGCTCAGCCTTTTTTTGTACTCACCCGATGTGATCATAACGCCTCCTTAATTACTATTTATAAAGCTATATCGTCATGCCGCCGTCTACGACAAGGTTCTGCCCGGTGATAAAGCCCGATTTGTCGGATGCCAGGAATACCGCTGCATGGGCCATCTCCTCGGGTTCCGCTATCCGCTTGAGCGGTGTACGCTCGACTATGTGCTTGAGTATCTCAGGATTTCCCCAAAGCGCCTCGCTGAATACCGTCCTGGTCTCACCCGGCGAGAGCGTGTTAGCCCTGACGCCGAACTGCGCCCATTCCTTGGCCATGACCCTGGTAGCCATATTGACAGCTGCTTTGCTGATGGAATAGATGGGCAAAATATCGGGGGTGACCCCGGCTGCTGAGGAGATATTGATGATAACGCCGCCGCCGTGTTCTCGCATCACCCTGGCCACGGCCTGACTGAGGAAAAAGAGTCCCTTGAGGTTGAGGTTCATGAGTGAGTCCCAGGCACGCTCGGAAGCATCGATAGCGGCATCCATGGTCGGGTTAGTGGCGGCGTTATTGACCAGGATATCTATCCTGCCGAATTCCGCCCTGGCCTTGTTGACCAGGTTGGTTATATCCTCCATGCGCCCGATATGGGCTGCCACCGCGAGTGACTTCCTGCCCAGCGCCTTGATCTCGTCCGCGACCTTCTCCAGGTCGGCCTGCTTGCGGCTGGCGATAACCAAGTCAGCGCCTGATTTGGCCATCTCCAGGGCGATAGCCCTCCCGATACCGCGGCTGGCGCCGGTTACCAGCGCCACCTTGCCTCTAAGTAAAACATCCATTGGCCTTGCCTTCCTTAACTATTTTTTACTGCTTAGCCGGCGTACATGCCGCCGGTCACCACGATGTTTTCGCTGTTGACATAGCTCGAAGCGTCGGAAGCCAGGAACAAGACCACATTGGCAATTTCCTCGGGTTCACCAATGCGCCCCAGCGGTATCTGCTTGACCGCCCAGTCCAGTATCTCGGGGAATCCCCAGATAGGCTTAGAAAAGCGTGTGCGAATGAAGGAGGGTGAGATGGAATTGCACCTGATTTTATGGGGGCCCAGTTCGGTGGCCAGCATCCTGGTCATGTGGATCATGCCGGCCTTGCTGATAGCGTAAACAGCCAGCATGGGGTCGGGGCGCATGCCGCCTGCAGAGGCGATATTGATGATATTGCCGGGCGACTTGTTTTCGATCATCAGCTTGGCGATGCCCAGCGCCAGGAAGAAGGGTCCCTTGAGGTTGACCGACATGATCTTGTCCCACAGCCTTTCGTCAGCCTGCAGCACCGGGCCGAAGAACGGGCTGACCGCGGCGCAGTTTACCAGGATATCGATCTTGCCGAAATCGGCCTTGGCTTTTTCGATAAGCTTGTTAACATCGTCCATCGCGCCCATATCAGTCCCCGTCCACAACGCCTTCCTGCCCTTTTTCACAACTTCGCCGGCCAGTCCCGGCAGGTCATCGGTCTTCTTATCGCACATCAATATGTCTGCACCGGCCTCGGCCAGTTTGAGCACGGTCGCCTTGCCGATGCCGCCGCCGGCGCCCGTCACCAGCGCAATTTTCCCCAGCAGGGGCTGATTAGTGTCTGCCATGGATGTTATCCTCCTGAATTTATTGTGTGAAAACTCTGAATCAAAGACGCGGGGTATTCTAACACCCGTGCGAAAGTAGGGTCAAACTAGCTGACGAGTATATGCATACCCCTGCTAAACCTGTGGGGCAGGCGGGGCAATCCCTATTTGGCCCTGACAAGCAATATTGGGCTTTCAGCGCCTTTGAGCACCTTCTCCGCAATGCTGCCAAATGCCCACTTGCTGATGCCGGTGCGGCCGTGAGTGGACATTATGACCAGGTCGACAGGATTATTATTAATATACTTAATCAGTACCTCTGCCGGGTTGCCCTCCGGCACCTCCGTATGGGTGTTAAGCCCGGATTTCTCCAGCTTGGCCTGTATCTGGTTGAGGTAATCCTGGCAGATCTCCTTGCATCTCTTCGTTTCATAGGCAAGGCACTCTTCCCAGCTCATGGCCACGGGTGGAGGGTAGGTGATTGGACCAGAGAAGATCTCGCAAACCCGCATCAACGTTATGTCCATCTTATTTTTGGGTAACTGCTTGCTCAATTCCACGAGGTGCGGCAGTACCGATTCTGCTACCTCTGAGCCGTCAAGCGACACCAGCACGCTCAATTTCTTGTTGTGGGCGTAGGATACAGTGTGACGGCTTGAAGCCTTGACCAGCCAGATGGGGATTTTTGATCCGTGCACCACTTTCTCAGCCACGCTTCCGTAGAACCAGTGGCTCACGCCTGAGCTCCCGTGCGTGGCCATGACGATGATGTCCATCCTGTTCTTAGCCGCATACTCCACGATAGCATCAGCCACCTTGCCGACTATAACCTTGCCCGATGCCCTGTCCTTGAAACTGGCTTTTGCACACAGTTTTTTCAAGTAGTCTTCGGCAGCATCCCTGGCCTCTGTCCCTATCTTTGACCTGTTTTTCAAGTAGTCTTCGACAGCGCCCCTGTCCTCTGCCCTTACCTTTGACCTGTAATTGGGATTGACCATGGGCGAGTCGAGCGGTGCGACAACGTACAAAAAAGTGATGCTGGCGTTTTCATAACCTCTTGACAGTACCTCAACATGGGGCAGCACACACTCAGCAACCTCGGAACCATCCAGCGGAACAAGTATTTTAAGATACATCGCTTACCTCCCGGGAGCGTATTCAGACAACGCAAATGCATGATGATAATAGGTTTTTATTGTAGGAACTGTCAAATACAGCCGTATCGATATGGTCAGGCAGCCTGAACTTCTGAAACCGTTACCCCATCAGTTTCAAGCGCCTTTTTCATGGCCTGGATGGCCACTTCGAGCTGGCTGTCGTCCGGCTGACGCGTGGTCAGGGCCTGCAGCCAGAGGCCGGGCAGGAGCAGCCAGTAGATGAAGCGGTTGCCGCTGTAGGCGGCCTCGAACTTGATCAGTTCGTAGCTGATAGCAGCAATGACGGGGATAAGCAGTATACGTGACATTATGCTGATCCAGATATTGGGGCGGCCGAGCAGGGCGAAGACCAGTATGGAAAGTACAAGCACCACCAGCAGGAAACTGGTGCCGCAACGTGTGTGGGCGGTGGAATAATGCTTTACCGCACCTGCCTCGAGGGGCACACCGGCCTCGTAGGCGTTGACCGACATGTGCTCGGCTCCGTGATAGGCGAATATCTCGTGGATGTCCTTCATGCGGCCGATTAGCGCAAGGTAAACGATGAAAAATATGATGCGTATGATTCCTTCAATAAGGTTACTGACGAATGCTGAGGAAATGAAAGGATCCAGCAGCCGTGCCGCCAGCAGGGGCAGCACAAAGAACAGGGCGACCGCCAGCGCCACTCCCAGCGCCACGCTGCCCCAGATCATGCCCGGGGTGATTTTGTCCTGCTCTGTCTCAGTGGATACCTGGGCTGAGTACATCAGGGCGCCTGTGCCCAGGACGACGGCCTCGATGAGGGCGATGACGCCCCTGATAAATGGTATTTCCCGCCATTTGCCTTTATAGAGGGTCGCCAGGGGGCGGCTGCTGACGTCGATGCTGCCATCCATTTTTCGCACAGCTATGGCCAGGCTGTTGCGGCCACGTATCATCACGCCACCCATCAATGCTTGCCCGCCGTAGTAAAAAGGCTTATCTTTATTCATCCGATAAAAAAAAGGGGCGGCCGATTTGCCCGCCCCTTTTGGTAGTGCGAAAGGAGGCTACAGTTCTTTTTTCTCCCGCTTGTACTTCTTGTTGAAGCGCTCAACGCGGCCGGCCGTATCGATAATCTTTTGCTCGCCGGTGAAGAAAGGGTGGCACTTATTGCAAAGCTCGACCCTGAGGGTCTGCCTGGTGGAGCCCGTGGTAAAGGTATTGCCGCATGAGCAGGTCACCTTGGCATCGGTAAAATACTTTGGATGAATTTTCTCTTTCACGATGTTTGTCCCGGGTAAACGCTGACCTTTTTCTTGTTCTTGGCGTGGGGCTCAAATGTGACCAGGCCATCTATGGTGGCAAAGAGCGTGTAATCCCTGCCGCAGCCGACATTGGTGCCCGGGTGTATCCTGGTGCCGCGCTGCCTGACGATGATGGTGCCGGCGCGCACAGCTTCCCCACCGTAGCGTTTGACCCCCAGCCGTTTAGGATTGCTATCGCGGCCGCCGCGTGTGCTGCCGCCGCCTTTTTTATGTGCCATTAGTTGTCACCTCCGCTGGCGGCCTTAGCTTTGGCGGTCTTTTTGGTAACCTTGCTGCCCGGCTTGACGATCTCTTTTATCAATAGCCTGGTATAAGGTTGTCTGTGGCCGGTCTTCCTGCGTTCGCGCACCTTGTTCTTATAGCGGAAAACTATTATCTTGCGGCTCTTGCCCTGCTCGATGCAGGTAGCTATGACCTTGGCTCCCTCGATTGCCGGTGTGCCGATGATGACTTCTTCGCCGTCGGCAATCATCAGTACCGGGCTCAACTCAACGTCCTTGCCCTTTTCGACTTGCAGGAGCTCGACGTTGATGACCTGGCTGGTCCTGACTCTGAATTGTTTGCCGCCGGTGGCGACTATAGCGTATGAATTGCTCATTTCCTCATTCCTGCGAATAACAATAACCGTATAAATATATCAGCGGGTCGCCTTTGTGTCAAATTTTACAGTGCGATAATGCTGTTGAAATGCGTATTCAGCGCAGCAGAGCGGCAAACCGTAAATAGTTTAGCAGTTGCCCGGCGCGGCCTCTTCCCTGCCGGCTATGTCGCTGTGCTTCATGTAAACCAGGTCGCTGGTTACGCTGTCACGCGCCAGGTAGCCACCCTCAATGCGGCTGACCACCATGAACCACCGGCCGTCTTCATTCTGTATTTTTACAGGTTGTACGGAAAATTCCATTTGTTGTTTTCATCCTTTCGGTTATCTGGCCGAATATTTTAGCACTTTCTGCGAGGAATGCAAGATTACAGCGCGAGCGCTACCTCGGCGCCCTTTTCCACCGCGGCCAGGATCTTCCCCGGCTTAGACGCGTCGCCGATAACGTAAACCTCGGGAACCAGTCCTTTAACCTGTGCCTCGAGGTCGTTCACGGCGGTAGCCCCGGCTGCCAGCACGACGGTGTCGAAAGGGCCGAGCTTCTGCTCTCCGCCCGGAGAATCGATGGTAACAGCTTCGGCGGCAATTGATTTGACGGTGGCCTGGGTGAGGATTTTCACCTGCTTCTCTTTGAGGCGTTTGCGCAGGAAGAAACGCGCGGCCGGGCCGATGTCATGGGCGGTGTATTTGAGCATTTCCACGATGGTGACGTTCTTACCCTGGCCGGCCAGGTAGTCGGCTGTTTCGCAGCCGACCAGGCCTCCGCCGATGACGAGCACGTTGTCACCGACCTCGGCGAAGCAGAGGGCTTTGCGCGCGCTCATCACGTTCTTGCCGTTAACGCCGGGTATATTGGGTATGGCCGGTTCAGAGCCGGTGGCGATTATCAGTACATCAGGCTTGATCTGCCTGACCATATCCGCGGTCAGCCGCTGCCCGCAGTGGATATCAACGCCCAGCTTCTTGAGAGCGGCTATACGGGACCTTGCCACCTCCTGGTAGACCTCCTTGCCGGGCGGGATTGAGGTCAGCTTGGTCTGCCCGCCGAGGTAACCGTCTTTCTCATACAGAGTTACTTTATGTCCGCGCAGGGCTGCCGTGCGCGCGGCCTCCAATCCTCCGGGGCCTCCGCCCGCCACCAGCACCCTCTTTGGTTTCGCGGCCTTAGGCCGGGCGTACAACTCCTCCCTGCCACAGGCGAGGTTCTGCACGCATGTGATGGAAGGCCTCAACCAGATGGCCAGTCCCTCGATGCAGGCTTCATTGCAGGAGAGGCACTTGACGATCTCGCTCTCCTTGTCTTGCCTGACCTTGTTCGGCCATTCGGGGTCGCTGAGCGACTGCCTGCCGATGTGCACTATGTCAGCCTTGCCCGACCTGATGATATCCGCTGCCACGGACGGCGCATTGATGCGGCCCGCTACCAGCACCGGTATTTTGAAAGCCTGCTTGAATTTCAGTGAAGTCTCCGCGTTGAAGCCCTGAGGCATATCAGGCGGTGCGCTGGTATACTGGGCTGACTCATATACCCCGATGGAGACGTCCACGGCATCTATGCCGGCTGCTACCAGCTTTTTCATAACCTCGATGCTCTCGGGCACGGTACGTCCCAGCGGCACGGCCTCGTCGGCGCTGATGCGGAAGAGCAGTGGGAAGTCCGGCCCGACCAGTTCGCGCGTCCTTTTGACTATCTCGAGCGGGAAGCGCACAAAGCCGTCAAAACCCCCACCGTACTCGTCAGTGCGCCTGTTGGCATAAGCGGACATAAATTGGGCGATCAGGTAGCCGTGCGCACCGTGCAGTTCTGCAGCGTCGCAGCCTGCCTCCCTGGCGCGGCGCGCGCCCTGGGCGTATTTCTCCACCATGTCTTTAATTTCATCAATGGTCATGGCCTGGGGAACCTGGCGCAGTACCGGGTCGGGTACGTCGGAGGCTGAGATAGGGGCTTTGCCGCCGATGAACATGGGGAAGGTGCTGCGGCCCGGGTGGTAAAGCTGGATGACCAGTTTCGTGCCGTATTTATGCACGGTATCCGCCAGCCTGCGGAATCCGGGGATAAGCTTGTCGTCATGCAGGCAGAGCTGGTGCCCGCTGCCCAGTCCCCGCTCGCCGTCGATGGCGGTCACCTCGACTATGATCATGCCGAAGCCGCCCTTAGCCCTCTGCTCATGGTACTTGATCAGCCTGTCTGAGACCCCGCCGCCGTCGGCGGCGAATCCGCTGCCCATGGGCGGGACGGCCAGGCGGTTTTTAACCTCCATGCTATTGATTTTAATGGGCTGAAAGAGGACTGCGTATTTATCTGACATGGGGGGACTCCTTAGATGAGAAATTTTGCGCCGACTTAATAGGATAGCACTTTATAAGGGCAGGCGGGCAAATATGCGCTTTTATCAGATAGGCAACAGGTTGATTAACCCGCCGGCGGTCAGGCCGGCCAGGATCATGATGCCCAGGGATTTAAGCAGGCTGCGGAAGCCCATCTCCCTGAACATGATGGCCAGGGTGGCGATGCAGGGGAAGAACATCACCAGTACGATGCTGCTGACTACAAGTTGCTTGGCGGACAGTCCCAGCGGGGCCAGCAGCGCCATGGCGGCATCCATGCGGAAGAAGGCGACGAAGATGGCGGCTATGGCGTCTTTAGGCAGACCCAGCAGCCCGCTGATGACCGGGGCGGTGAAGTTGGCGATGGCCTGGAAAACGCCGACCATATTAAGTATATTGATGACCGGGATGGCTATGATCATGATGGGGACAGCCTCGACGATAAAGCCACGCACCCTCAGCCAGAGCTTCTCCACGGTCAGCCTCCAGGGGAACAATCGGTAGGGGGGTATCTCTATCAGCAACTCCGGCGTGAAGCCCTTCACCATGAGGTTAAGCAGGATGCCGATAATGACCCAGGCCAGAAGCAGGGTGGCATAGATAATGGCCACATACTGTATGCCGTGCTGGCCGACAATACCCAGGATGAGTGCCTGCAGTGAGGCGCAGGGCACGGCGATGGAGATGAGCGTCATGGCGATGAAGCGCTCCTTGCGGCTCTCCAGCACGCGGGTGGCCAGCATGGCCGGTACGTTGCAGCCGAAACCTAAGATGGTGGGTATGATGGCGTAGCCGTGCATGCCGAAGCGGTGCATGACGGTATCGATCATCACCGCCAGGCGCGGCAGGTAGCCCGTATCCTCGAGCAGTCCCAGCGCGAAGTAGAAGGTGACGATATAGGGCAGTACCAGGGCGAAGGGCACGTAAAGGGCCGTGGTCAGCAACCCCCACGATTCCACGAAATCTATCCGCCCGTTGACCAGCCTGCCGATTAAAATATCGTGCAAAAAGCCGCTGCTGCCCGTAAAGGTGCTTACCCACGATACCACCGGCAGCCAGAGCATTTTGAAAATCGGATCGGCGACGAAGCGGTAGAGGGCGTCCCCGCCATAGCGAACAAACAGGAAAACGGAGACGGCTACCAGCAGGGCTATGAGAGTGCCGGACAGTGGTTTCACGGTAGCGTCGGCCAGGGTTTCACCGAAAGTGTGGTGGCGGTGCGTGACCTGTTGCACCTGCCCGATTATCTCGCCGATCCGTGCCCAGCGTTCCTCCCTTGTGGCGGTGGGGTTGGCACGCATTACAGCGCGCGGGATGCTTTCCACCAGGTCCTTGATGCCTTCGCCCGTGGTGGCCACGGTGGGCATAACGGGCACGCCCAGCATGCGCTCGAGGGCGATTAAATCTATGCTAATGCCGATATGGCGTGCGTCGTCCCAGACATTGAGAGCGACGATTACGGGTATCCTTTCCTCGAGCAGCTCCAGAGTCAGGTATAAATCACGCTCCAGGTTGGTGGCATTGACCACATTGATGATGATGTCGCCCGACCTGAGCATCTGCCGCGCCACCTCGCCGGCCTTGCCCGAGCTTTCCAGGGAATAGACGCCGGGCGTATCTATAACCTCAGCCTCTTGCTGACCTACCTGCATGTGCCCGGAGGAGAAGCCGATGGCGGTGCCGGGGTAATTATCCGAGATTACGTGCGAACCCGTCAGGTGCGAGAAGAGGACACTCTTGCCAGCGCCGGGATTACCGGCAAGCAGTATTTTCATCGGTGACTACGCCCGGTACCACCAGTATTTTATCCGCGATGCCGCGTCCCAGCGAAACCTGCACGTTGTCGATGCGCACGGTGATGGGACCGCGCAGGTACATGGAGCAGAACCGCGTGATGAGCTTGCCCGGCCTGATGCCCATGGCCGTGAGCTTCTCCTCAAGTCCGTGGCCTCCCTCCACAGCCGATACCACCGCCTGCTGGCCGTCCTTCATTTGTGAAAGCGTAATCAAGCCGTTTTCCATGCTCAAGCCCGGCACTGCGGGCAGTAGCCGCTCAGGTTCATTTCCGCGCTGACGATTTTGAAGCCGCCGGTCCTGGCGATCTCGTTCCTGACCCTTTTCACTAATGGATATTCAAATTCGATCACGGACCCGCAGCCTATGCAGACCAGGTGGAAGTGGCTGCTGTTACGCCCGGCCTCGTAGTGGTGGTGCTCCTGTCCCAGGTGCGATTCAACCACCAGTCCCAGTTCCTTAAATTTACCTATAGCCCGGTAGACGGTGGAAAGGCTGATGCGCGGGTTTTTGCGGCGCGCCCTGGCGTAAATCTCGTCTGCTCCAAGGTGCACGCCCCCGCGGCTGATGATGTCGAATACCAGGGCCCGCTGTGAGGTCATACGTGAACCAGGGCTTTTCAGAATTGTTTCATTGAGCTTCACGCCATTAATATTAATGCTACTGCAAATTATTTGCAATAAAGATACGGAAACGAGTGTGCAGGGGGCTTAAAGAAGTTGAAGTCACGGGGAGTAGTTACGCCCCGGTCCGGCCGGCCAGCAGGCGGCGCGCTTTTTCGGCCGCCCGTCCCCTGTGGCTGATGAGGTTCTTAACGTCGGGCGGCAACTCGGCTACGGTCTTATTATATTCCGGCAGGAAGAAGATGGGATCATAGCCGAAACCGTTGTCCCCTTTCGGCTCGAGAGCGATGCGGCCCACACAGATGCCCTCCGTGGTCTGCGTCAGCTTGCCCGGTTGAGCGATAGCTATGACGCATTTGAACCTGGCCTGCCGCATGTCCTGCGGGATATCCCTGAGCTTGTTTAACAGGAAGCTGACGCGCTCGGCGTCTGCGGCGTTATCCCCGGCGTAGCGCGAGGAGCGTACGCCGGGTTCCCCTCCCAGTGCATCCACCTCCAGCCCGGAATCGTCCGCTAATGTAAGAAGCCCGCTCAGGGCCGCGTAAAACTCGGCCTTGGCGCGGGCGTTCTCTTCAAATGTAGTATAGTTCTCTTCAGCTTCCCGGCTGATGCCGGCCTGGTCGAGCGTTACCGTCTCGATATCCAGCCCTTTGAGCAGGTCCCTGTATTCGGCGGCCTTGCCCTTATTGGTGGTGGCCAGCAATACCCTAAGCATGGGGTTGGTTAAAGCTTCTCGAAGCGTTTGGCCAGCTTTTTCATAACCTGCGGCATGGTGGTATATTCCATCTCGTCCAGAGGCAGCCGGTGGGGTTCGAAGGGGCCGTGCCGCCTGAGCATATCGGCCATGTCCATGGCCTGCTGCCGGGCATTGTCGAAGGCCACGTCGTCGAACATGTCGACCGGTCCCACCAGCTTGCCTTCAGCGAGTTGGAAGCCTGCGGCGATAACGCGCGGCGGGCCGTCGAAACGCGTGGGGTTGCATCCTTTCACCGACACGGGTGTGAGCGGGCCGTTATGCGAGCCGCGCATCCAGCCTTCCACGATGTGCGGCCGGGCGAAAGGCTCCAATACTTCGCCGACCGCCGGGAAGATGCCCTGCGCCCGCACGATGCAGACGGGGTCATCCTTGCCCACGTAGCGCCCGGCAAGCAGGGACAGCTTTTGCGTGGATGAGGTAGCAGCTATCTCACCCGTTTCGCGGGAATAAACCGACTTAACCGTATAGCGTGACGGCGCCCCTATGAAGACGAGCATGTCGTAGATCTCGTCGGGGCAGTCAAAGATGATGCGTTTGCTCTCTTTGACGTCATGCACTTCGAACTTGAAGCCCGCGTGCATATTGGAGGAGATAACCAGGCCGATGGTGTTGAAGGGGTCGCAGAATATCGAGTAAAGCGGCAGATTCCATGCGCCGGAGGCCGTCTTATCGGCCATGAAGACGATGACCGGCTCTGCCTCGCGCTCGTCGATTTCCATCTCGGCCACGCCCGGCCCCTGGCCCTTGACGTTGCCGGAGAAGGCGTCCGAGAGCAGGTCCTGTCCCGCGCCATGCAGTTTTAATTTCTTGGCGATGGCGGTGCAGCTCTTGAAAGCATTCCAGGCCATCTCGTGGACCTTGCTATTGTCGATGCCGTGCTTGTGAGTCATGATGAACTGCAGGTCGTCGCCGCAGCGGGTGACATGGTAATCGATGAGCAGCCCGGACTTCTTAGCCTTAGCCATGCAGGTCTCGCCTTCTGCCATCAGGTCCGGGTGCATGCTGCAATGTCCCACCCATCCACCTATATCAGCCTTGATTACACTAATAGTGAGTTTCATTAAGCCTCCTTTGCATGATATTTATTTTCGGCCAAACCGTGAAGCCAGGCATGCTAAACGGAATTACGTATATGATAAGTATGCCCGGGTGTATCGCAAATCATCAGGTGAAGGGAGAGATGCCGGCCCGGAGTCAGATTGTATCAGATGGATGAATTTGATGTCAATGCAAATCAGCGTGCTATAATCTACGTGAGGAGATACTAAGGCGATGGCGGAGGCTCTGCTTTACGACAGGCTGGATAACAGGCGGGTGTGCTGCAACGTTTGCCTGTGGCGCTGCCGGATTAATCCGGGTAAGGCCGGTGTATGCGGCGTGAGGCGTAACGAAAAAGGGTCCCTGCAGTTGCTCAATTATGCCAAAGTCTCCTCGTTAGCCGCCGACCCCATCGAGAAAAAGCCGCTCTTCCATTTCTTCCCCGGCAGCTCCGTGCTCTCCTTCGGCACGGTCGGCTGCAATTTCCACTGCATTCATTGCCAGAACTGGGAGATAGCCTGCGTCGACGATCCTGCCTCTGCACGGCATGCCCTGCGCGAGGTAACGCCGCGCGAGGCTGTCAAGATGGCCGAAGAGAACGGCTGCGCCGGGCTGGCCTGGACCTACAACGAGCCGGCCATCTGGTTCGAATACACGCTCGATTCAGCCAGGCAGGCGCACCAAAGCGGTCTTTACACGGTATATGTCACCAACGGCTACATGACACCCGAGGCGCTGGACGTCATCGGGCCTTACCTTGATGCCTGGCGGGTGGACGTCAAGGGTTACTCCGATAAATTGTACCAGGGACTGGCGAAGGTGAAGCACTGGCGCGGTATATTAGAAACGGCCGAGCGGGCCAAAGACAGGTGGGATATGCACATCGAGGTAGTGACCAATATCATCCCCTCGCTGAATGACGACGATGAGCAATTAACCGGCATCGCCGGATGGATAAAGGAGAAGCTGGGCGAACTTACGCCCTGGCATGTAACACGCTTTCATCCGCACCGCGGGCTGCTGCATATCCCGCCTACACCGGTGGCCACGTTGGAGAGGGCCTATAAAATCGGCAGGGAAGCCGGGTTGCGCTTCGTTTACACAGGCAACGTACCGGGGCACAAATATGAGAACACCGTCTGCTATAAATGCGGCAATATGGCTATCGAGCGGGTGGGTTATGATATAAAAGTGACCGGCGTCAGGGGTTCAAGCTGCGCCCGGTGCGGCGCCGACCTGAATATCAGGAATACCATAAAAACAGGGGTGAAACCATGATCAGGGAAGCTGCGGTTGCGGGACAATTCTACCCGGCCTGGCCGGAGGAGCTGAAGGAGACCATTGAATACATGACCTCGCGTGAGAAGGCCAAAATAGATGCAGTAGGGGTGGTATCACCGCATGCCGGCTACATCTACTCAGGGCCGGTGGCCGGTGCGGTCTTCTCTCGCATAAAGTTCACCGATACCTTCATCCTGATTGGCCCCAACCACCGCGGGGCGGGCAAGCCTTTCAGCATCACCACGTCGGGCAGGTGGAGGACGCCGCTGGGCGAGGTGGAGATCAATACCGAACTGGCCGGGGCGATACTCAAGGCATCGGGGCGCCTGGAGGAAGATACGCTGGCGCACCACTATGAGCATTCACTTGAGGTGCAGGTGCCCTTCCTGCAATATTTCAAACCTGGCGTGAAGATAGTCCCCATCGTACTGTCAATTGCGCACCCCGATGTTTATGAGGAGATAGGCCGGGCGGTTGTCAAGGGGTTCAAGGAGGCCGGCGAGGAGGCCATCATCGTGGCCAGCAGCGATATGACCCATTACGAGCCGCAAGAGAAAGCCAAAGCCAAGGACAAGCTGGCCATTGAGGCCATACTCAACCTCGACTCGGATGAGCTGGTCAGGCGCATCGCCAAACACGATATCAGCATGTGCGGCTACGCCCCGGTCATCAGCATGATAACCGCTGCAAAGGAACTGGGAGCGAAGAAAGCCGAGCTGGTCAAATACCAGACCAGCGGCGACAGCTCGGGGGATTACTCCAGCGTGGTGGGCTACGCCGGCATAATAGTCAGCAGGTAAGAGGTGCAAATATGGAAAAGAAAGCGCATCCCCTGGTGCAGTTAGCCAGAAGGGCAGTGGAAAGCTATGTGCAAAAGCACGAAGTGATCAGCCCGGGTGAGCTATCGCCGGAGATGAAGGAGCGGGCCGGCGTGTTCGTTTCACTCAAGAAGCACGGGCAATTGCGCGGCTGCATCGGCACCTTCGAGCCCACGCAGCCGAGCGTAGCGGAGGAGATAATCCGCAATGCCATATCATCGGCTACCGGTGACCCGCGGTTCAGCCCGGTCGGTACTGGTGAGCTCGATATCCTCGATTACAGCGTTGATATCCTGACACATCCCGAGCCGGTGGAAGACAGGACGCTGCTTGATGCGAAAAAATACGGGGTTATCGTGGCAGCCGGCCGCCGCAGGGGCCTGCTGCTGCCGGACCTGGAGGGCGTCGACAGTGTGGACATGCAGATATCCATCTGCCGCCAGAAGGCGGGCATCATGCCTTCGGAACCTGTCAAGCTATATCGCTTCGAAGTCAGGCGCTACAGGTAAAAGACGGTTGCCATGACATCCTCTATCTGTTATGGTATATAACAAGGGTATGCGTTGGACTTTTCTGTCTGAAATTCGCCAGCCGGCAATCTTGCCCGTGCGCGGGACCGACCGGAGGCAAAAGATATGAAGCTGGTGGTCATCGGGATAGGCGATTGTGGCAGCAATATCGCGGCGGAGTTCGTGCGGCTGGCGAACCGCGCCAGGGCTGAGACCGGCGTGGACGTGTTGGTGCGCTCCTATGCTATTAATGACGACCCGGCGCAATTGAACGCCCTACGCAAGGTCGGAGATAAGCTGATCACCATACAGTTGCCGGCGCCCATCGGGTCTGGCAGGGAGTCCGAGGCGGGGGCGGAGGTGATGCGCGCCAACGGTGACCGGTGCCTGGCCACCATGCGCGCCGGGGAATTCTTTGAGACGGACGCTTTCATGCTGGTGGCCAGCAGCGCAGGCTGCGTGGGGTCCGGCGGCATATCCATACTGGCGCGGAAGTTCAAGGAAAGGTACGTGAATAAGCCCGTATATGCCCTGATCGTCCTGCCGCTGACCGCTGAGAGCAATGTGCCCGCCTATGTTTACAACACCGCGCTGTGCCTTAAATCCATCGATAAAACCGCCGATGCTATATTCCTCTTTGACAACGAGAAGGTGATGTCGGAAGCCAGCATCAAATCGGCGGCCTCCAATGACGCTCTCAACCGCGAGATCGTGACGCCATTCTTCGACCTGCTGCGCGCCAGCGAGAAGGTCGACCCGAAATTCCTGGGCACCAGCAATATCGGCATCGGCGACATCGTGCAGTCGCTCAACGGCTGGACCGCCATCGGGTACGGCAAGGCGCAGATATCCTCATACGGTCTTTCGCTCTTCAAGCGCGGTGACCATTTCGAGAGCAAGGGTGAGGAAACAGTCAAAGCCATGGAGGCCATGAGTTCAGCCCTCGCCCACTTCTCCATTCAATGCCGTATGGAGGATGCCCGCAAGGCGCTTTACCTCCTCTGCGTGCCCGGCAAGAATGCCAATATCAACATGGCGCGGTCGGTGGGCAACCGCATGCGCGAGTTGACCAATAATGGCGAGGTGAGGGGCGGCGATTTCTATGGGGTCAAGGACCACGCCTCCGTGACACTCATTGCATCGCGCATCACCTACCTGGACAAGATCAAGGATTACTACGAGCGGGCTTCAAAAGCGGTGGAAGAACTCAGGCAAAAAGAGACGCCGCAGCCATGACCCTGTTTGACCTCGGCTCTCCCGACCTGAGAGGGAATAAGGAAGCCGGGGACAGGCAGCAGCCTGCCGACAATTCCACAATGCCCCTGGCGGCGCGCATGCGTCCGCGCAATTTCGGCGAATACGTAGGACAGCAGCATATCATCGGCGAGGGCAAGGTGCTGCGCAAGGCCATCGAATCAGACCAGCTACCGTCCGTCATCCTATGGGGGCCACCCGGCAGCGGCAAGACCACCCTGGCGCAGGTCATTGCCAACGTTTCGAGCTCCTATTTCGTACCGATGAGCGCGGTCACCGCCGGCGTGGCCGACCTGCGCCGCGTTGTCGACGAGGCCCGCAAACGCAGGAAGCTGACCGCACAGCGCACCATCCTCTTCATCGACGAGATACACCGTTTCAACAAGGGGCAGCAGGACGCCATACTACCTTATGTCGAGAACGGTGAGGTAACCTTCATCGGCGCTACTACCGAGAACCCTTCCTTCGAGGTCATCTCGGCCTTGCTCTCACGTTGCCGCGTCTATACACTCAATGCGCTGCCGGATGACGACGTCCGGACCATCGTCGAGCGTGCCCTGGCGGACGCTGAAAACGGGCTGGCGGATTTAAAAGTTGACCTGGCGCCGGATGCCCTGCAGACGCTGGTCAGCATGGCCAACGGCGACGCGCGGGTGGCGCTTAATGCGCTTGAGATGGCGGCCCGTGCCGTCAGGCCTGGCGCCGACGGCGGCAGGCAAGTCGCTTTGAACGATATCGAGGAGTCGATGCAGAAGCGGGCGCTGCTCTACGACAAGGCCGGCGAGCAGCATTACGATCTCATCTCCGCCCTGCACAAGACATTGCGCGGCTCCGACCCCGACGCCGCCCTCTACTGGCTGGGGCGTATGCTGGAGGCCGGCGAGGACCCGCTCTACATCGTGCGCCGGCTGATACGCTTCGCCTCCGAAGATGTGGGCATGGCCGATCCCCAGGCGCTGGTGGTCTGCGTGGCGGCACAGCAGGCCGTACATTTCGTGGGCATGCCGGAGGGCAACCTGGCGCTGGCGCAGGCCGTGGTTTACCTGGCCACCGCGCCCAAGAGCAATTCCCTGTACACCGCCTACGGGCGCGTGCAGAAGGACGTGGAAACAACACGCAACGACCCCGTGCCCCTGCACCTGCGCAACGCCCCGACCGGTCTGATGAAGAACCTGGGGTACGGGAAAGGTTACAAATACGCCCATGAATACGAGGGTCATTTCGTTGAGCAGCAGAACCTGCCGGATGCCATGAAAGGCAGGCGATACTATTTCCCCACCGAGCAGGGCTTCGAGAAGACCGTGCTGGCACGTCTAAGGGCCTGGTGGGGCGCGCGGATGGACAAGAAGGAATGAAGCCGCGGCACATCACCTTCCCCTGCGGCGATATCACGCTGGAGGGGCTTTACTATGGCATCGAAGCGAAGGAACCCGCCCCGGCGGTTGTCGTCTGCCATCCCCATCCGCTCTACGGCGGGTCGATGCACAACAACGTCACTTATGCAGTCGCCGATGCGCTGGTGAAATCGGGTATGGCCGCGCTGCTCTTCAACTTCCGCGGTGTGGGCAGAAGCGGGGGCAGGCACAGCGGCGGGAGCTCCGAGCAGCAGGATATCGCGGCTGCGCTCGACTGGCTGCAGGGACAGCAGAATGTTGATACAGGCAGGCTGGGACTGGTAGGGTATTCGTTCGGCGGCGGTGTGGCCCTGCCGGTGGCCTGCTCGGACGAGAGGGTAAAAGGAGTGGCGCTTATTTCGCCCTATTTCGAGAGTCCGCCGACCGCTTTATTGAGGAGCTGCCACAAACCCAAGCTGATCATAGGCGGCGGCAATGATGATATGGCGCCTGTCTCCGAAGTAGAGCAATATGGCAGAGATGCAGCGGAGCCTAAAACGTGCCAGATAATTAAAGGCGCCGACCACTTCTGGGGAGGTTACGAGGGACCTATGGCGGACAGGGTGGCAGGCTTTTTCAGGGATGTTTTGTAGGGCCGGGTTTTCAAACCCGCCCGATGGTGGATTCGGGCGCACCTGAAGGTACGCCCCTACGGGATATACCCGTGGCTCTGCATCGCGCGCAGCCCGTCATTGGCCGCCGCGATGATGTTGGGTTCCGTCGTAACCTTGAGCACCATTTTGAGGTCGGCAGCCGCCAGGTCATAGTAGTTGAAATTCTTGGACGTGATGGCGGTTACCTCGTAGGCGACGGCGCGGTTATAGTAGGCTTCCGCCAGGTTCGGATCCAGCGAGATGGCCTTGCCAAGGGTGGTAAGGGCCTCTTCCAGATCGCCGTTCACGATGAGCATCTCGCCCAGTGTAACATAAGCGCGGGCGTAATTGGGATCGAGTTCCACCGCCTTCCTGCCCGCTTCCACGGCCAGGGTGAGCTGTTGCTTGCCCCGCAGGGCAACAGCCCGCTCGAGGTTTATGCCGCCGGCATCGTAGCGGAAGGGGTCGAACGTTGTAGTGGCCGAACCTGCCGGCGGGTTTAAGGCCAGGGCACGATTGAGGTCGTCCAGCGCCTTATCGAAATCCTCGTTGGAGTTATATAGGTGGCCGCGGTAGAAATAGGCCATGGCATCCGCATCGTCCAGCTCGATGGCCTTATTAAGATCGGCCAGCGCCTCGGCGCTGCGCTTGAGTTCGATCTCGAGGAAGCCGCGCAGCTTGTAAGCCTCCGCCATATCGGGATCGATGGCCAGCGCATTGGTAAAGTCCTGCACGGCGCCCGTGATATTGTCGGTATAAATATATATCTTGCCGCGGTAGTTATAGGCCGGGGCAAGGTTAGTGTTGATGGCGAGCGCGGCGTCCATATCGGCCAGCGCGTTCTTCATGTCGCCTTTAGCGTAATAGGCCGTGCCGCGGTTGTAATAAGCATCGTAGAGGTTGGGGTTCAGCGCGATAGCCTTGCTGCCTGCCTCGATGGCCTTGTCCCATTCACCCTTGTGCACATAGAGCCAGCTCAGATTGGAGAAGGCCAACGTCGAATTCGGGTCCAGCGAAACCGTCTTATTCAGGTCGGCGATGGCGGGGTCGTACTGTTCCTTGGCTAAATAGGCGAAGGCGCGGTTCTGGTAGTCGTCGGCGCGATTGGGGTCGAGCTGTATGGCTTTGCTGAGGTCGGCGATGGCCAGGTCCCATTCCGCCTGGGCGTTATAAACCGCGCCGCGGTGCGTGTAGGCCGCCACTATATTGGGATTGTGCTCGATAGCCTTGGTATACTCCGCGATGGCCTCCACGAACTGGCCCTGGTCGAAGTAGGTGTCGCCCTGCCTGAGATACTCCGTGGTGGGGTCGCTGCAGGAGGTCAATATAAGCGTTGCCGAAATAATCAAAGCAACCAGGCTGCTTAGCTTTTTCATAAAAATATCACCTTTTAATTAGTTAACGCTGATATGTTGCTTTCCGTTGAGATATTACGCTCTTCAAATGAGGGCGCACAATCCATATAGCATATCAAAAATTGCTTTTGCGGGGAAAAATAAGAGTGGATGTGAAGTTATTTGACCGGCAGGCAACCGGAGGCAACCATCGCATCTATTTCGGCATGCAGGCCCTCCAGGGGGCCGCTGTTATCCACGGTGCAGTCCGCCATGGCAACAGCTTTGCTGATATTGAAGGTCTCCTCCTCTTCCCGGTCCTGCGCCTGGAATGCTTCATAGGTCAGCGGATCGCGTTCTTCATTACGTTTCCGGACGCGGTCGTAGCGCACCAGCGGGTCCGCGATATTGACGCGCACCAGGATGAAATCCTCGCCGAAGGTTTTACGCAGCAGTTCCACATCGTCCGGTGTCCTCACGCCGCTGATGCCTGCCACCTTCCAGCCCTGGCGGATTATCTCCTCCCCCGCCATCCGCACGAAGCAGCCCTTCCCCATATCCTGGAAGCAGCGCCGTGAGATGGCCTCCAGGTTCTCCCGGGTGCCCTCCACGCCCTGCTCTCCAGCCATTTTGCGCACGATATCGCCGGTGGAGAGGTAGGGCATATCGTACCGGTCGCGCAGGTACTTGAGCACCTCGTCCTTGCCCGAGCCTATCTCGCCCACGACGCCGATGACCTTCATTTCCCGACATATTAACATGGAGTGGGGGTGGGGTGGTAGAAAATTCTCTCTGCGTACTGCACAGGGATGAGGCTATTTGCTATAATATCGCTACGGCTTATTACCTGTTGTTAAACAAATTTCCAGCCAGGTGCAATAGGCCCAAGCAGGGGGCAACAATGGAAACAAAGAAGTTTATTTATTACCAGGAAAATGATATGTGGGTTGGATGGCTGGAGGAGTATCCTGATTACCGTACTCAGGGAACGACGTTGGAGGAGCTAAAAGAGAACCTTGTTGATATTTACGCAGATCTCACCTCTGGAGAAATCCCTAACGTGCGCAAACATGGTGAACTGGTGGTGCGTTGAAAAGAGTTGAGCTCATTAAGCAATTAGAGAAACTGGGGTGTGTCTTAATTCGTCACGGCGCCAGGCACGATTGGTATCAAAATCAGCATACTAAGGTTTCTCAACCTGTACCGCGGCACCGCGAAATAACCGAGAGTTTAGCCAGGCACATCACCAGGATGCTTGGCAGTCAGTAGTCAATTAATTACTTATAAATATAACCTCCTGCAACCACGTCACATCAAAACCAGAATAATGAAACCGTAACAAATTGTAACGGTTTGGAATTTACCCCCTTATTAATTGTAGAATACAGGCCGATTATTTTAAGGAGGCATGCATTGGACGTTATAAAGGCTTTGAATTCCCGCAGGAGCATTCGCGGATTTAAGAAGGACCCCGTGCCCAAAGATGTCATCCACAAGATACTGGAGGCGGCCGTCCGCACGCCCTCAGGCATGAACACGCAGCCCTGGGAGTTCGTAGTGGCCAGCGGAAAGGTGCTGGACGAGATACGGGAGGAATGCAGCAAACTCTTCAACGAGGGCTCATTCCCCACCAACGATATGCTGCGCAAGCCCTACGAGGGGATCTACCGACAGCGCCAGGTCGACCTGGCCATGGAGATATTCAAGATCATCGGCATCAGCCGCGAGGACAAGGAGGCGCGCAAGAAGTGGATGCTGCGCGGGTTCCGCTTCTTCGATTCCCCCTGCCAGATCGTTATCTGCGCCGAGAAGGAGATGCAGTACCACCTGGATATGCTGGGCATCGGCGCCATATGCCAGAGCATTTGCTTAGCCGCGCTGGATTTCGGGCTGGGTACCTGCATCGCCGACCAGGGTATCATGTACGATCAGGTCTGGCGCAAACACGCCGGCATCCCCGAGACCAAGCGCCTGATCGCGGGCATCACCATCGGCTACCCGGACGAAGGCTTCGCCGTCAACAAGATGATCACCCCGCGTGAACCGGTGGATAAGATAACCACCTGGCTGGGCTTCTAAGCGAAGGAGGTACGAGATGCCAGAGATAGCAAACATATCTGAACAGCAGGTCAAGCACACCTTTGCATTCTGCGACGAGGTGGTGGAGAATTTCCCCGGCCGCGTGGCCGGCAGTGAGGCGGTGCGCAAAGCCAGCCTGAGGGTTAAGGAGGAGTTCGAAAAGTACTGCGATGCGGGCACGGTCAAAGTCGATCAGTTCGATATCCACCCGTGGAGTTTCCTAAAGTATATACCCGGCCTGGTGGTGCTCTATTTCGCCTGCGTGGTGCTGCTTTTCCTTGCGCCCACCCTGGCCTGGATATCCTTTGCCGGTATGGCACTGGGCCTATTTGTTTTCTACGGGCAATTTGTCCGCTACTGGCATTTGCTCGACCCGCTATTCCCCAAACGGCAAGCCTATAACGTGTACGGCAGCATCGAACCTTCCGGGGAGGTTAAGCAGCAGATCGTAGTAAGTGCCCATCATGACGCTGCATACGTTTTCCATCTGCTGGATAAGGCACCGAAATACTACGCGTTTCTTATTAACAGTGGCATACTGTTTTTGGTTCTTGGGTTTCTCGTATCCCTGGTGGCTACAGTATTATTGGTATTCAATATTTTGTTGCCGCAGTGGATAGCTGTCGTGCTTATAGCCGGCGGAATACTGGTGCTGCCCATGGCATTTTTCACCACCGGGCAGGTTGTGCCGGGCGCCGGAGATAACATGATCGCGGTGGCCATAGTATCTGAAATTGCCGGCCTCTTCGGTAATATCAAGAAGACCGGTGGCAACGCCCTGAAGCACACCCGCCTTATAATAGCCTCCTTCGACGCTGAAGAGGCCGGCCTGCGCGGCGCCCGCGCCTTCATCAAGAAACACCGCGAGGAGTTGCTGAATACAAAAACCTATGTATTGAACTTAGACACATTGTATAAGCTCAAAGCCTTGAGTTTCCTGGATAAAGACCTCAATTCCACCGTCAAATTGTCGCACCAGCTGGCACAGGACTGTGTTGATATAGCCAAGGACCTGGGATACCCTTCCACCATTTCAGCCATGTCGTTCGGCGGCGGCAGCACCGATGCGGCTGCATTCGGGGAGGCCGGCATCGAAGCTACCAACCTGGGCGCTATGAGCTTCGATCTCAAGGACTATGACCAGGGCTGGGCCTACCACACGCCAAACGATTTAAGCAAGCACATAGAGCCGGAAGCAGTGGAGGCGGCTCTGAAGATTATCAGGGGATACATATTAAAGAAGGATGCCGTATAAATTTTTGGGTGTTTTACATCAGGTGGTTGATTTCAAGGACGATGACTCATGCAATCAATTGACTTGAAATACCTGCTTTATCCCGGGTCGGTTGCCGTGGCCGGCGCGTCGGCCAGCCCGGAAAAGTTCGGCCACCGCGTACTCTTCAACATCATTAACAAGGGGTTCAAGGGCAGGGTCTACCAGGTCAACCCTCGCGAGAAGGAAGTGCTGGGCCTGGAGTCGTTCCCTAACGTCTGTGATATACCGGGCGCGGTGGACCTGTGCGTGATCACGGTGCCGACAGCCGGCGTGAAATCAGTCATTGAGGACTGCGTACGCAAGGGCGTGCGGGCGGCTATCGTTATCACGTCCGGGTTTTCAGAGGTGGGAGCGGAAGGGGCCGCCCTCGAAGCTGAGATAGCGGCCCTGGCACGCCGCGCGGGGCTGGCACTGGTGGGCCCCAACTGCGTGGGTATGATCAGCACGCACCGCAGCCTGTATTGCCATATGATGCCGGTTTACCCTTTCAAGGGCTCGATAGCCGTGGTCGCACAGAGCGGGAGCGTGGCCGATATTATCTCCCTCCAGCTGTGCGACCGTGGCATAGGAATCAGCCACCTGATCAGCGCGGGCAACGAGGCGGTGCTGCGCATCGGTGACTATCTGGAATACCTGGCTGGCGATGACCGGGTATCGGTGGTACTTTCCTATGTCGAGGGTATCAGGGACGGCCGCCGTTTTGCGGATGCGATCAAGAAGGTGACGGCCAAGAAGCCGCTGATCATGTTGAAGGCAGGGAGCTCCGCGGCAGGGGCGAGGGCGGCCAGGTCGCACACCGCGGCCCTGGCGGGTAGCGAAGAGGTAATCGCCAGCCTGCTGAGGCAGGCAGGCGTCATTAGGGCGGACAGCATCGAGGAAATGGTGGACATGGCCTGTGCCTTCAGTAACCAGCCATTGCCGGTGGGCAACAGAGTCGGCATCATAGCGCCGGGTGGTGGCTGGGGTGTGATCGGGGCGGACGTCTGTTCCAGGATGGGACTGGAGGTCCCCCAGCTGGACCGTGCCACACTGGACAAGCTGGATGCGATACTGCCACCTATCTGGTCGCACAACAATCCGGTAGACACCGTGGCTGGTGTCAAGGGCGAGGCTGAGGATATGGTGCAGGCACTATTGGAAAGCCCGGTACTGGATGGCCTGATGGTCCTGGGTGTGGTGGGCGGGGTGCAGTCGATGTGGAAGTATATTGAGGAAAGGATGGGCAGCAAATCGATGACTGAAGGCTTTGCGCATGGAGCGATAGAGAGGTTTGAACGCTACTACCGCGATATGAATGTTTTGAAAGACCGCTACGGTAAACCGGTACTGGTATCCCTCATTTTGCCTGTCGATATTGATATCATCGCCGGGACGGCAGCCCGGCTTACGAAGGAGACGGGCACGGCCTGCTACACGTCTTTCACACAGGCCTCCCGTGCCTACTCCGCTTTGAACAAATATGCGGGGTACCTGAGGAAATCTAATACCGGCAGATGAGCCTCTAAGTCGTGCCCCGGGGTTGATCATAATTTGCTTTGACACCTAAGTCACAACAGTTCCCCGCACATAGATTTGTGATTTCCGGGTATCGAGCTTAACATGTAAATTGAGGATAGCGTTACAGGCAGGTGGTGGATAATATGTGTGCGGTTAGAAGGATAGACAGGGTAATCAAAGGCAAGCCTACCATTGAAGGGGCAGGTGTCCATTTGAAACGGGCCTTTGGAAATAGCGAAGCGCCGCTTTTCGACCCATTTTTACTGTTGGATGATTTCCATTCGGAAAATCCTGCGGATTATCTTAAGGGTTTTCCGTGGCATCCTCACCGGGGGATTGAGACCATTACATACGTGATCCACGGCGAGATTGAACATGGTGACAGCATGGCTAACAAAGGCATAATCTATCCTGGAGATGTCCAGTGGATGACAGCGGGGAGCGGTATAATCCACCAGGAAATGCCCAAAGGGCAGAAAGGCGGATTGATGTGGGGTTTTCAACTTTGGGCTAATCTCCCGGCCTCGCATAAAATGATGGGGCCCCGCTACCGCGATGTTAAGAGCAGTCAAATCCCCACAATTATTACCGGCGGCGCCTCGGTAAAAATCATATGCGGAAAGATCGATGATATCACGGGTCCTGTCCAGGATATTGTCACAGCCCCGGAGTACCTGGACATCACGGTGCCACCCAACTCCCAATTCAGACGCGCCACCGGCAAAGGACGCACTGTGCTTGCCTATGTTATAGAGGGCGCCGGGCATTTTGATGCTGGCAGCGGGAGTTTATTGGGCCCGGAACATCTCGTGGCATTCCATGACGGTGACGAGATTATGGTCAGTACCCTGGAAAAGTCAGTAAGATTTCTGCTTATTTCGGGGCAACCCATCAAAGAACCGGTCGCCTGGTATGGTCCCATAGTGATGAACACTCAGGAGGAACTGAGCATAGCATTTCAAGAATACCGGGATGGGACATTTATCAAACACGCGTAATCATATAACCTGGAACCCTGAAAGGTGCGTAGGAAAGTTAACCGGTTAAGAAATATGTGAGGAGGCGCTGTCATGAAAATGCCGGTTTTGTTTATAGGCCATGGCTCGCCCATGAACATCATTTTGAAGAATGACTTTACGCGGCGCCTGGCCAAATTGGGGAAGGAATTACCCAGGCCAAGAACGATACTGGTAATTTCCGCTCACTGGTTAACCGATGGCACCTATGTAACATCCGTGCAAAAACCCAAAACGATCTACGATTTCTATGGATTCCCCAACGAATTGTACCGGCTGGACTATCCCAGTCCCGGCTCTCCCGAAGATGCAAAACTGATAACAGAATTAGCAAAAAAACCGGTAATTAAGAACGATTATGCCTGGGGACTTGATCATGCCGCGTGGTCGATTTTGAAACATATCTATCCCAGCGCTGATATACCTGTCATCGAGTTGAGCCTGGATTACTCCCCTTACAATGGGTGGAACCGCCAATCTTTGCAGTATTTTTACGAATTGGCGAGACAGCTTGGTCCTTTGAGGGAAAAAGGCGTCCTGATAATTGGAAGCGGTAATATTGTTCACAATCTCAGGGTTGTTGACATGGAAAATATGGATGCAAAGCCGTATGAGTGGGCAATCGAATTTGATGAGAAAGTTAAACGCGATTTGCTGGATCGAAACCATAAAGACTTGCTGGATTGCCAGAATATGAACAGGGCAACGTCACTCTCCGTGCCTACTCTCGACCATTATCTTCCCATGATATGCGCCATCGGCATGCAGGAAACAGATGATGCACTGGAATTTATTTATGAAGGATTTCAGAATCGTTCAATCTCGATGAGATGCTTTAAGATCGGATGAAGCAAATCCAGGCCCCGGGCCGCCAACTAAAACCCCGTTTAGTACCTGTCAGGCTTTGGGCATCTTGTCCACGGGAACGGCGGTCATGGTATGCATAGCCCTGGCTACCAAAGTCTTCTCCCCGCCTTTCACCGAGTAGACGTCTGCCTCTGTGAAGAGCACCTGCCGGCCGGATTTGATAACGTGGCCCCTGCATTCCAGGTAGTCACCGGCGGCGGGCCGGAAATAGCTGATCTTGTATTCCATGGTCAGGATGCGCCTGTCCGCGGGTACCAGGGAAAAGCTGGCATAGCCCGCCGTATGGTCGGCCATAGCAGCCACCAAACCTGCATGCGCAAAGCCATCCTGCTGGAGATGGCGTTTTTCCAGCTTTAATCTGGTGGTGAATTTGCCCGGCGACATGGATACCGCCTTCATGCCGATATACTTGATGAACCCCTGGATGGCATCGCGCTTTAACTGGTTCAGCCTATCCTTCTCAACTTTCATGTCTTTAATGCCTTAATACCAGCCGTCGTACTCGTCACAGAGCCTGTAAACTATTTCCCTGCCGCGGGGCGAGCTGCCCCAGGCGCCGAACACGGTGCGGGGCGCCCGGTAGAGTTTGAAAAGGGCACGTACAGCCAGTGTTAAGGCCTTCTCGTCTTTTGCGGTTAAGGTTATGACATCCTGGCTGACGTCCTCGATGGCGCTGTTCATGGTGTCTTCGCGTATTACCTCCCCCTCCACGGTGCGGCTCTTGCCAACCACGGCAGCGAGGGTGATCGTCGTGCCCGTTTCGCCGGCTATGCGGTCGAGGTCGTCCCGCAGGATGGGGTTGGGCGGGTTGGTTACCGGATCGAGCGGGAAATATCTCAGCACTGCGGTTAGCTCTTCCATCACCTGGCCTCCTTGGCTCCGCGGTCGATATCGAGGAACTCCTTGTATATCCCTCGCTGCTGCTTGAGTGCCGGCCACTTCCTGATGAAGTAGTCCTTGGAGGGCTTTATCTCATAGGTGCTGTGGCGGTAGAGGCTCTCGGGGGCGAACCTGTGCCACTTGAGTTGTTCTTGTGGAAACTCTGCCCTTATCTTACCGTCTACAATAGAGAGCCTGCCGCGGATGGCGCAGATGCCGCACTCTACGGTCTGGTTGTCGCTCATAATGCGGATGTTGCGCTCGTGGCAGACCGGGCAGATGCCAGGGTCGCCCTTATAGGAGTGGTCGCCCGTGCGGACGGCGTCCGCGACCTCTTTGCCAATACGGCGCGCCTTTTCCCTGGCCAGAGGGTCGCCGGCCGTCTCGCTCATGGCTTGTATGTGGATGAGCTGTTTGTCGATGACGTGCATGCCCAGGAAGTGCAGCACGATGGTGGGCTGGAGGAAGGCATAGGATGTCCAGCCGCGCGTGGCGTAGGGCACGATAATGGCGGCGGGCTTGCCTACCATCTTCGAGGGACGGCTGGACAATATAAAGAGACGGTCGATGAACTGTTTGATCACGGCCTCCACCTCCAGTATATAGCAGGGCGCGCCCAGCACAACGCCATCGAACTCGTACATCATATTGAGCAGGTAATCGTGGCCGTCCCTGTCCTTGTGCTTGCAGTCCTTGTCCAGGAACATGCAGACGGCGTCGCCTTCGCAGGGGAATATATCGTAGTTGGTCCACCTGACGATGTCGACCTCGGCCCCCTGTTCCTGCGCGGCCATCAGGGCTTCCTTGACCAGTATCTCCGTGTTGCCAAGCTTGCGGCAGCTTCCCACGATGCCCAGTATCTTCATGACCTGTACCTCCTTTTCTTTTGCTGTCATCGCGAGGAGCGGAGCGACGCATCCTTGCAGGCGAAGGACAAATATATAAAGATTGCCGCGGCCTTTCAGGCCTCGCAATGACAGCTCATATTATCGTCATCGCGAGGAGCGGAGCGACGTGGCGATCTCCGGAGATTGCTTCGCTACCTGCCACGCCTTCGGCTCGCAGCTTCGGCTCACCGCAATGACTATTGATTGCGGGCGGGTTTAAAAACCCGCCCCTACAAATTAGCTAAACGTAGGGGCGTACCTTCAGGTGCGCCCGTGCCCTAAGTTACCAGTTTGAAAAGCGGGCGGGCTGTCTCGCCTGAGGAGTACCTGTCCCCGGCGAAGACAGCCGACCCCTCCATGATCACCTTTCTGCCCATAATGTCCATGGTAGCCTCCTCCGGCTTGAGGTCGACGATGTTGCCCATGATCCAGGGACCGTCGTCCAGTTCTACGATCGCCACGATATAGGGCGCCTCGGACTCGCGGCCCTCGGCGGCCACGTAATTGATCGTAAAGGTCTGGACGGTTCCGCCG